>DATDML010000039.1:0-14632 GCA_036518815.1 Candidatus Dormiibacterota bacterium | reverse complement strand
CCGGCCGCCTAGGACGCGAAGATGCAAGGAGCTTCGGTGACCGGGCGCCATGGCCCCAAGTCATATCAGATCTCGGCCTGTGCGGGTAGGGCCGCCCACCTACACTTAGGTTGGTTGAGGGCGGTGGAAACGAAGACGACGGCCGGTGCCAAGAAGCCCGACGTGCATCCGAACACCTGGGTGTACTTCGACGGCGAATTCGTCCGCTACCACGACGCCAAGCTCGGGCTCATGACCCATGCCCTGCACTACGGCACCGGCTGCTTCGAGGGCATCCGGGCCTACTGGAACCCGCGCGAGGAGCAGCTGCATCTGCTCCAGGCGCCGGCTCACTACGACCGCATGAAGCGATCGGCGAACGTGCTGCGCATGACGCTGCCGCACACGACGGAGAAGCTGGTCGAGATCACGGTCGAGCTGCTGCGCCGCAACCAGTTCAAGTCGGATGTGTACATCAGGCCGCTCCTGTACGCAGCGAGCGAGGAGATCGGCGTCCGCTTCCACAACCTGCGCCAGGGCTTCTTCATATACATGACGCCCTTCGGCAAGTACGTCGAGGTCGAGGCTGGAATCCGCTGCATGGTGAGCAGCTGGCGCCGAGTGCCGGACGAGTCGCTGCCGGCGCGCGCGAAAGTGACAGGTGCGTACGCGCAGTCGGCGCTCGCGAAGACCGAGGCGGTTGAGGCGGGCTACGACGAAGCCATTGTGCTCACCGTCGACGGCCATGTGTCCGAAGGCTCGGCCGAAAACCTATTCATGTTCAAGGACGGAGTTTTCGTGACGCCGCCGGTGACCGATGACATCCTCGAAGGTGTCACGCGCAAGCTGATCATCGGCATGATCCAGGACGAGCTGGGCAAAGAGGTCGTCGAGCGCAGCATCGACCGCACGGAGCTGTACACGTGCGAAGAGCTGCTGCTTTGCGGCACGGGCGCGCAGATCTCGCCGGTGGTCGAGGTGGACCGGCGCGTCGTCGGCGACGGTCGCGTGGGCGAATTCACGCAAGAGTTGCAGGCGATGTATTTCGGCGCAGTGCGGGGCGAGTCGGCGAAGCATAAGGACTGGACGATCCCGGTCTACTAGAACCGCCACAAGTTGAAAATTGTCATAGCCCCGAACTCCTTCAAGGGCAGCCTGTCCGCCACGCAGGCGGCGCGGGCCATTGCGACCGGCGTGCAGCAGGCGATGCCAGACGTGCAGGTGGTCGAAGTCCCGGTCGCAGACGGGGGCGACGGCACGGTCGAGGCGCTGGTCACCGCGCACCGCGGCACGTTCCAGTGGGTCAACGTCGAAGGGCCGCTCGGCGACCTCGTACTCGCGTCCTTCGGCCTCATCGACGATGGCAAAACGGCGGTGATCGAGCTGGCCGCCTCCAGCGGATTCGAGCTGATCACCGCAGCCCGTCGCGATCCGCGCCGCACCTCCACGTTCGGCTTTGGGCAGATGCTCGTCGCGGCGCGAAAGGCCGGGGTGACAAAGATCATCTCCGGGATCGGCGGCTCGGCGACCAACGACGGCGGCGCGGGGATGGCCCAGGCGCTCGGTTACCGGCTGCTGGACGACAAGGGCCTCGACCTGCCCCGCGGCGGCGCGGCGCTGGCGTTCCTGCGCCACATCGATGGCTCCCGACTGGATCCGGCGTGGCGCGAGGTCGAGGTCCTGGTGGCCTGCGACGTGACCAATCCGTTGCTCGGGCCGGAGGGGGCAAGTCATGTGTACGGGCCGCAGAAGGGCGCCGACCCGCTGACCGTGGAACAGCTGGACAGCGCCCTTGCGAACCTCGCCGAAGTGATCGAGCGCGATCTCGGGAAGGATGTCGCGGACGTTCCTGGGGCTGGAGCCGCGGGCGGCACGGGAGCCGGCCTGATCGCCTTCCTCGGCGCCAAGCTCGTGCGTGGCGCGCCGCTGGTCGTGCAAACCGCAGGGCTCGATGAAGCGTTGAAGGGAGCGGATCTCGTGATTACAGGGGAGGGGCGGATCGACCGCCAGACTGCCTTTGGCAAGGCGCCTGGCGAGGTTGCCCGGCGGGCCCAGGCGGCCGGCGTGCCGGTGCTCTTCCTGGCAGGGACAAGGGGCCCAGGCTGGGACAAGCTGGACAGTCTGGGAATTCGAGAGGTTGCAACCCTGGACGACCAAACGGACTCAGATGGGGGTCCGGACCGGCAGAATCTGGCGGTGCTCATGCAGAACGCCGACCAGGCGCTCGCCAGCGTCGCCGCCCGCGCGGTCGCGGGACGTCGTTGGTAGTCGACGACCCAGATTCCACAGCACGCGTCACCGGCGGTCCCAGTGACGTAGAGCTCGTCCGCGCGTACCGGGAGGGTGACGTCCGGGCGTTCGAGGAGCTGCACAAGCGGTACGTCGGCTCGATCTACCGGCTGGTCCGCCGCAAGCTGGGCGATGCCTTGCTGGCCGAGGACATCGCCCAGGAGACGTTCCTGAAGGCGCTCCGGATGCTCGACCGCGTCGACGACGACTTCAACTTCGGCGGTTGGGTGCACACGGTCGCCCGCAACCTGTGCTTCGACGAGCTTCGCCGGCGGCAGCGAGACCTGCGGGTCGAGGATGGCGGCGAGGAGGAGGAAGGCAGCCTGCTCGAGGGCCTGCCGTCGACTTCCCGGAGCTTCGATCCCATCCAGGTCCAGGAGTCGAACGAGCTGCGCCGGCAGATCTGGACCGTGTCCCAGCGCCTGCCCGAGAAATACCGGTTGGTGCTGACCTTGCGCGAGCTGCAGGGCCTCAGCTACCGGCGAATCGCGACCATGCTGAAGATGTCCGAGAGCGCCGTCGAGACCCTTCTTTATCGCGCCCGGCTCCGCTTCAAGGAGGAGTTCGTCGCGGTGGAGGCGGCCGGCGATCTCACCCACGAGGAGGTCGTGCCGCTGCTGGCCCCATATGTCGCCGGCAAGCTCCGTCGGCAGCAGGCGGAGGCCGTCCGACGGCACATCGCAGTCTGCCCGAAGTGCACCCGCAAGATCGGAAAAAGGCCCATCCGCAAGGCGGCGGCCAAATGAGGCTTATAACGGAAGGTGAAGAATGGCTAGCGTGATCGTCCGGTTCTTCGACGACGAGACCCTGGAGGGATCGGCTCGCGACCTCGATTTCGACGAGCCCGACTTCCTGGTCGAGGTCGACGATACGGCCGGGCTCGAGAACAACGAGACGGCCTGGATCCCCATGACTGCCGTGAAGTGGGTCGAGATGCCAATCGATCGCGATCTCGCGGCCGAGACGCCCACCCGCAAGGTGGCGATCCGGTTCCTGGACGGTGAGGTGCTGCGGGGCCACCTGGACGGCACGCTGGAGCGCCACCGGTATGGGGTGGTGTTGAACCTCCACGCCGAGCACCCGGGCAGCCCTGTCCGCAAGCTGGGCATTCCGTTCTCAGCGGTCAAGGCGCTGTTCTTCATCCGCGAGTTCGACGCGCGCGGCGAGGAGGCGGGCACGGCCTCAGAGGCGTACCTGGCGCGGCGCACCATGGCGCCGCTGCTGGACGTGCTCGAGGAGATGGACATGCTGGCCCGGTTGCACCGGGATGGGCTGCTGTCGGACGACGAGTTCGCGAGTAAGCGAACCCAGGTGCTGGAAAGGCTCTAGAGGAGTACCGGCGGTCTTTCCGGGGCGCTGATAGGGCGCCAGGACCGGCCGTCCCACCAGTGAGCACCGTCCGGTGATCTCTGCGCCGCCGGCGGCACCGTGGTCGCTGCCGGCTGCCACTGGGCTCCGTCCCACCAGTAGCTCCAATCGGGAGACATGTGCACTCCGGCCGCCAGCGCCGATGCCGTGCGACGTCTTTGCGAGGCGAGGTAGAGGATCGCGCCGATCACCACGCCCGCGCCGGCGAGCAGGGCGATTGCGACGATGATGCCTCCGAACACCCTCCCCACTGCTGGAGGTATGGGCGAGACCGGCGTCGCCGACGCGGCGGGTGAGAGAGCCTCGATCTTGATGGCCTGGGCGATGGCCAGGCTCGACTGGTCGTTCGTGTCCGCATCGACGTGGACGACAACCATGAGATTGCCTTTCTTGAACTCGACCCGATACTCGCGGTAGCCGTTGCCCTTGAGCACCACGCCAAACGAGTCAGGAACAGTCGACGTTCCGGGGATGTCCGCCAGGTACTCCGTGCCTGTCTGACTCTCACGCTTGAGGTCCGCGTACCAGTAGCCTGCTCCCGCGCTGTCGGCGAACTCGAAGACGCGCTCATCGAGGTCGTCCTGGGTGTCCCGCTGTTCCCAACTTCTGGCATATCCGGCGGCGAACCCGTAGCGATGCAATTTGGCCACAGTGCTGGTGTGCGTTGAACCGGTGGTGTCGATCGCCTGTTGGTAGGCCCCGTAGGACTCAGCGGTGAACGGACCGTCGAGTATGGTCGGCGTTGGCTCGGACTCGAGCCAGTCCGAGCTCGGCGGGTCGGCAAGAAGGCTCTTCAGGTCGACACTCGCCGCGGCCGCGATCGGGAGCAGGCCCAGCACGGCCGCCAGTGACGCCAGAACGGCTCGTCCCACCATCCCAGACCCGAGCGGATTCTAGGTCTGGTGCAGTCTCTTTAGCGAGCCGGGCGCCAGCTCGCGCCGTCCCACCAGTACGCGCCGTCGGGTGAGAGCGTCGCCCCGATCGGCACGGCTGCCGGGGCAGGCCCGCCGCGGCGCAACAGGAACACCGTCAGCACCAGGGTCAGCACCCCCAGCGCCACTATCGAGAAGGCAATCCAGGAGGTTATGACGTCGCCGAACCCGATCGGCAGCCCAAAGCCACCGCTCGACCCGCCCGTGACCGCAGAGTTCACCCCGGGTGCGCCGCAGGCAAGCAGCGCTGTGGCCAGCATCTCACCGTATATAACGACGGAAACGCCGATTTGGTGCGGGGTTGACGCCACGTAGAATTTCCCTCGTGGCGCAGCGCAACGGAGGCAACGGACACACCGCGGCCAAAGGCACCTTCAAGGTCAAGTCTGGCCTGGCCCAGATGCTAAAAGGCGGCGTGATCATGGACGTCGTCACGCCCGAGCACGCCAAGATCGCCCAGGAGGCGGGGGCCTGCGCGGTGATGGCCCTCGAGCGCGTGCCGGCCGACATCCGCAAGGAAGGCGGCGTGGCCCGCATGTCCGACCCGTCGCTGATCCGCTCGATCATGGACGCCGTCACGATCCCCGTCATGGCCAAGTGCCGGATCGGCCACTTCGTCGAGGCCCAGATCCTCGAGGCGCTTGGGGTCGACTACATCGACGAGTCAGAGGTGCTGACGCCGGCCGACGAGGAGAACCACATCGACAAGCACCAGTTCAAGGTTCCCTTCGTCTGCGGCTGCCGCGACCTCGGCGAGGCCACCCGGCGCATCGCGGAAGGTGCGGCGATGATCCGCACCAAGGGTGAGGCCGGCACGGGTAACGTCGTCGAAGCCGTCCGCCACGCGCGCGCCGTCAACGCCGGAATCCGAAAGCTTCAGGGCATGAACAAGGCCGAGCTCGTGCACGAGGCCAAGCAGATCGGCGCGCCGGTCGAGGTGCTGGCCGAGTGCAAGCGGCTGGGCCGCCTCCCGGTGGTCAACTTCGCCGCCGGCGGCATCGCGACGCCCGCCGACGCCGCGCTCATGATGCAGCTGGGCGTCGACGGCCTTTTCGTCGGGTCCGGCATCTTCAAATCCGCAGACCCGCTGCAGCGCGCGAAGGCGATCGTCGCCGCGTGCACGTACTACGACAAGCCGGACGTGCTCGCCGAGGTTTCGACAGGACTGGGAGAGGCGATGCGTGGCCTCGAAATCCCCGCCATCCCGAAGGACGAGCTGCTCGCTGCCCGAGGCTGGTAGACACCAAAAGCCTCTCATCGGGGTTCTCGCGATGCAGGGTGCTTTCGCTGAGCACATCCGCGCGCTCGAGCAATCCGGCGCACGCACGCGACTGGTGCGAACTAGCGCAGACCTCGACGGCCTGGACGGCCTGATTCTGCCCGGCGGTGAGAGCACGACCATGACGATGCTGATGGAGCGTGTCGGCATGCTCGAACCGCTGCGCCGCGCCATCGAAACGGGCCTACCGGTGCTGGCGACCTGCGCCGGCATGATCGTGCTGGCGCGCGACATCAGCGACGCGATGCCTGGGCAGCATGGCCTCGGCCTGCTCGACATCGGAGTCCGGCGCAACGGCTATGGCCGGCAGGTTGACAGCTTCGAAGCCGGCCTGCACATCGACGGGCTGGGCGACCAGGACTTTCCCGGCGTGTTCATCCGCGCGCCACTCGTCGAATCGGTTGGCGAAGCGAAGGTGACCGCCGAGTACGAAGGACATCCAGTCGCGGTCAAACAGGGCAACATCACCGCGCTCTGTTTCCATCCCGAGCTGTCGCGTGACCGCCGGCTGCACAAAGAATTCGTGAGGCTCGCAGCGTCATGAAAATTCGCGCCGCCGGCCTGCTCGACCTCTCGCGCATAGAGGAGCTGCATCGGGCCGCCGACACGAACCTGAAAGAGGCGGCGGTCCCGGCCGCTCGTCTCTGGACCCTGCTCAGCTCGACCCTCTCCGCATTTCTGCCCCTGGCCCAGGAGACGCTGCTCTACGTGGCCGAGGATCGCGGCAAAGTGGCTGGCTTCATCCAGGCGTCAGGCACGCCTGTCGGCCTGGACCTGCGGTCGGCGAAGGTCATGCAGGTGCTGAACCTGCAGGTCGTGGACTCGCACGAGTCCGAGGACGTCGCAGCCGCCCTCGTCGAACACCTGGGCAACCAGGCGCTGCAGCGCGGCGCCCACCGCCTGTTCGTGCGTTTGCCCGACCGCAATCCTCTGCTGCCCGTCTTTCGGATGCGCGGGTTCCGCCAGTACGCCACTGAGCAGATCCTGTTCGCCGAGCAGGTCCGCCGCGGCATCTCTCCCGCACCCGAAGGCGCGCGCACGATGAAACGTGGCGACCGCCGCCGGCTCTTTCAGCTTTATCGCAAGACGACGCCGCAGCACGTTTCGCAGCTTGAAGCGCCGAACTATCGCGAGTGGCGGGCGCTGCACGGTGAGTGGACAGGGCGGCTCGGGGTCGGCGGCTCGAACAAGGAAGAGCTGGTGGTGGATCGCGTCGAGCTGGTCGGCTGGGTCCGCGCCGAGCGCAGCTCGGGCGCGCAGCCGCACACGTTGAGCTTTCTGGCGCTACCCGAGCCGCCGCTGCCCGACGAGCTGGCCGATGCCGGCCTGAAGCTGCTCGGCGACACCGAAACGCCCGTCTGGTCAAGCCTCCGTCACTACGATTCGCACATGATCGATGCGCTTCGCGGGCGTGGGTTCAGCGTCCTTCTCACGCAGCTCCTCCTGGTCAAGGAACTGGCGCTCCAGGTTCCAGTGCAGGAGAAAGGACTGGTGCCGTCGTTCGGATGAGCGAGCCACAACCGCTGCCCGCGCGCAGACCACGCGGTCATTGGGACGAGGAGGTCGAGCTCCTGGCCCGCGCGCTGCCGGCCGACCTCGCGCGCGCATTGCACGAGCGCACGGACCCGACCGAGCTGCTGGAGATCGTGCTCGATCTTGGCCGTGAGCCGGAGGCGCGAGTGCCGGGCCGCGAGGTGCTGCTGGCCGACAGGCCGGTCTCGGCATCCGACCTCGAGCACGTGGCGAACAACGTCGGCCAGTTCGGTGACGACAACCGGGCCGGCATCGAGCGCACCCTTCACCGCGTCAGCGCGATCCGCAATCGTTCCGGCCGCATCACAGGCCTGACCATGCGCGTCGGCCGTGCGGTGACCGGCACCGGCGAGATCATCCGCGACATCGTCGTCAGCGGTCAGAGCATCCTGCTGCTCGGCCGGCCCGGCATCGGCAAGACCACGATGCTGCGCGAGTGCGCGCGCCTGCTCGCGGACGAGCTGCGCAAGCGCGTGGTCATCGTCGACACCTCGAACGAGATCGGCGGCGACGGCGACATCCCTCATCCCGGCATCGGCCGCGCGCGCCGAATGCAGGTGCGCACGCCGCTGCTGCAGCACGCGGTGATGATCGAAGCGGTCGAGAACCACATGCCCGAGGTCATCGTCATCGACGAGATCGGGACCGAGCTCGAAGCCGCGGCTGCCCGCACGATTGCCGAGCGCGGGGTGCAGCTGATCGCCACTGCGCACGGCCAGACGCTGGAAAACCTGCTTGTCAACCCGACGTTGAACGACCTGCTCGGCGGCATCCAGAGCGTGACGCTGTCTGACGAGGAGGCGCGTCGCCGAGGCACGCAGAAGTCGGTGCTCGAGCGTAAGGCGCCGCCGACCTTCGACGTGCTCATCGAGATCCAGGACCGCGATCGCGTCGCCATCCACATGCCGCTCACCGACGTTGTCGATACAGCGCTGCGCGGCCCGATGCTGAACCCGAAGATTCGGGTGCGCACGCGCGAAGGCCGAGTCATCTCCAACGTGGATGCGCCGCAGGTAGTAGTGGCTGCGGAGCCGACGCCCGCCCCGACTCCCGCGCGACCGCTGGGCATCTTTCCGTACGGCGTGAGTCGCAACCATGTGGAGCAGGCGCTGCGCGACCTCGACCTGCCCGTACGCGTGCTCGGCAATCTCGACGGCGCCGGCGCGGTGCTGACTCTGAAGAACCACTACCGGCGCCGGCCTGACAGCCTGCGCCAGGCCGAGAGCCGCGGCCTGCCGATCCACATCCTCAAAAGCAATTCGGCCGCGCAGGTGCGCGACGCGCTCGTTCGGATCTACGGCGTGGACAAGCAGGATGACGCCACCAGCAAGGCGCTTGCGGAGGCGGCGGCGGCCATCCGGACCGTGAAGACGACGCTGCGCCCGGTCGAGATCTCGCCGCAGAACGCGTACCTACGGCGGCTGCAGCACCAGCTGGTCGCGGAAAACGACCTCTCGGCGCGCAGCACCGGCAAAGAGCCGCAGCGCAGGCTGCGTATCACGCCGGCACCGGAAGAGCCCGAGCCATAAATGTTCATCACGTTCGAAGGTGTCGAAGGCTCCGGTAAGACGACCCAGGTCGAGCTGCTGGGTGAAGCCCTGGCGACTCGCGATGTCGTAATCGTCCGCGAGCCGGGGGGCACGGAGCTCGGCGAGAAGATGCGGGACGTTCTTCTCTTCGGCGCTATGGAGATCGATCGCGAGGCCGAGATGTACCTGTTCATGGCTGCTCGGGCCCAGGCGGTCCACGAGATCATCAACCCGGCGCTCAAGGCCGGCCGCATAGTCATCACCGACCGCTATCACGACTCGACCATCGCGTACCAGGGTGGCGGCCGTGGGCTCGCCGTCCACTGGCCCGATTCGTTCCCTAAGCCGGACATCACATTTCTGGTTGCGGTCCCGGTCGAGGTCGGACACATGCGCATGCTGCTGGCCGGCAAGCATCCGGATCGCGTCGAGCGTGAGTCGCTGGAGTTCCATCAGCGCGTGGCGGACGCGTATCAACGCATGGCCGCAGCCGATGCCCAGCGTTTCACGGTGGTCGACGGCACCGGATCCCCCGCCCAGGTCCACGCGGCGGTGATGGCGCGCGTAGATCGCGCGCTCGTGGGCACCGGGAAGAGTTGAAGCTTGTGATCGCCGTGGTCCAGGGCGAGGACGCTCAACGAACGTCCGAGGCTCTGACCGGTCAGGGATTCGCTTCCACGCGCATCACTTCGAGCGGCGGCTTCCTCCAGCAGGGCAATGTCACCTTTCTGATCGGAGTTGAGGACACGCGCGTGGCCGAGGCGATGCAGGTGATCCGCGACAACTGCCGGGAGCGAAGCCGGTACCTCACACCTATGCCGCCGGTGCCCGAGCCGGGCGAGTTCTTCATGCCTTATCCGGTTGAGGTGCAGGTCGGCGGCGCCACTGTTTTCGTCGTTCCAGTGGATTCATTCGAGAAGATCTAAGGGCTCCCTTTCCGCGCGTTTCCTCCAAATCGCGCGTTTCGGGCCGCGTTGAAACGCACGATTTGCGCAAAACGTGCGGAATTGGCCGGAAACTCCTCGCCGCGTCTCTACCATCGACTCTCACATGATTCGGGTCGAAGGGCTCCGCAAGAGCTTCGGTGACGTCCGCGCGGTCGACGGCGTCGACCTGACCGTGCAGCGTGGCGAGCTGCTGGTGCTGCTGGGTCAGAACGGCGCCGGCAAGTCGACGACGCTGCGCTGCCTTGGCGGCATTCTGCGGCCGGACGAAGGGGTCATCGAGCTCGACGGCCTGCGGTTGCCCGAAAAGCTCGACGAGGTGCGCGCGCGACTCGGCGTGGTGCCGGACCAGGCGCGGCTTTACGGGCGCAATACAGCGCCCGAATATCTCGAGCGGTTCGGCTACCTGTATGGCGTGCCGGCGCCTGAGCGCAAACGGCGCATCGCCGAGCTGCTCGAGCGCTTCGAGCTCTCGGATCGCACCGACACGGTGCTCGCCGCCTATTCGCGAGGCATGGCGCAGAAGGTCGCGTTGATACGAGCGACGCTGCATGAACCCGACTGGATCTTCTGCGACGAGCCGACCGTGGGGCTCGATCCCGTCGCCGCAGCCGACATGCGCCATTACCTGGGAGAGCAGCGCCGGCGCGGCGCCGCGCTAATCGTCACTACGCACGTCCTGAGCGAGGCAGAGCTGGTGGCCGACCGCATCGCGATCATGAAGCGCGGCCGCATCATCAAGGTCGGCACACTGGACGAGCTGCGCGCCGAATCGGGTCAGGGCCGGGTGTTCTCCGCGAATCTCACGCGCGCGCCTAAGGACATCGAGTCGCTCGAGGGCTGGCTGTCGCAGCACACGCTCGATCACACGCTCGACGGCGATCGTCTGACCTACACCATCGATTGGTCGACTCCCGTCGCGGAACGCGGAGATTTCGCGGCCGCGCTGCAGCGGGAGCTGTCGGCGCACGGCGCGCCGTTCCACGAGCTCGAGGAGGAGCAGGTCAGCCTCGAATCGGTGTACCTGCAAGCCGTCGCCGAAGACGAGGAGAAAGAATTCCTCCCCGCTTCGCGGGGAGGCCAGGTGGGGGCACCCGTCTCGGGCATTCCCGCCGCCCGGATGTTCTCCTCACTCCCCCAGCAATGGCAGATGCTCCGCAGCGCACTTCCTTTTTATGTGAGCTCGTGGTGGCGGCGCGGCGACCTCTCGTGGGTGATGTACCTGAACGCCTTCGTGCTGCTGCTCGTCGCCGGGACGTCGCTGTTCGGCCAGCTGCCGGGGCCCGCCGGCGCGGTGGCACAGAGATTGGTCGGCGCGCAGGCGCTGCAGGCCGGCCTGCTGCTCCCGCTCTTCTTCATGTCGTTCGCGCTGCTCGAGTCGATCAAGAGCTCGATCGGCATCTGGTGGGAGAAGGCGCAACAGTCCCTCGAGGTGCTGCTGTACACGCCGATCGACGACCCGTCGCTCATTTGGCTCGAGGTGCTGCCCGGCGCCGCGGTCAGCACGGTGTGGGTGACTCTCTGGATGGCGGCGGGCATGGCGCTGCTCGCTTTCTTCGGCGAGGCCGCGCCGTGGGACCTGCTCCCGGTGTTCGCCTTCGTCGCCGCGGTCACGTCCTACTGGGCGTCGATGGGCCGGATGCTCGGGTTCATGCTGTTCCCGCGCGAGGGCGCAGCGGGCGGCGCGTGGTCGTTCCTCCTGTCGCCGGTATCCGCCGCGGTCGCCGACCTGCCGCTGGCGCTGTTTGTCTTTCGCTCGCCGTTCGCGCCGGTCTCGTTGCTGTTTCCGATCGCCGCCTGCATAGCGCTGACAGTGCTCTGCGGCGTGACGTTCGATCGCGAGCGCCTGATGGAGACCGGCGTCGGGCGCAGGCGCCAGCGGCGCGTGTGGATCGCGGTGGGCGTGATCCGGCGCAACGCGGTTGCGCTCGCTGCGGGGGTCCTGCTGGCGGCGGTCCCTGCCGGGATTGCGGCCGCGGTCACGGCGAGCGCGGGTTGGCATTCGTGGACAGACGTGGGTGTGGTGTCGACGGCGTCAGCCGCGGAGAACGCGCCGCCGAGCGCCAACGACGTCACGGTCGTGGAAGGCACCGGCAGCACGGGCATCACGGCGGCGGCGGCGGGGCTGGCCGGAGTTGTGGCGACGCTCGCTCTGATGCTGCTGCTGATGGTCGTGAGCTTCGCGGCCTTCTTCCTCCTGGGCGTGCCGGCGATCGCAGCAGTGGTCACGGCGTCCGTCTTCTGGGGCGTACAGCTGGGCTTCGGCGGCAACGCTCAGCTCGAAGGCTGGCTGGTCGGCGCCTCCGGGTTTGCTTTGCTCGCGCTCGCGCTGAACACCGGCGCGGCGCTGCCGATCTACTGGTCGCTCGTGTTCGGCTCAGGCCGGCGGCTGGATCGCCTGCGCGAGGCGTGGAATTCGTACTGGGCGCTCTACCGCAGCCTGGTCATTCCCGCGTGCGCAGTATTTGGTCTAGTGGTGTTCCGCCTCCTGGCCGCCGGCTGAAGACCCGAAAAACGCGCCTCTAGAGGTCGAGTGCTTGCGCCACCAGCTCCCGGTGGTACGTCGCGTCGCCGAGGGTCACCTCTGACGCCTTCGCCCGCTTGAAGTAAAGGTGCATGTCGTGCTCCCAGGTAAAGCCGATTCCCCCGTGCACCTGGATGCCATCGCCCGCGATCTTCCGATACGCATCTGACACGTATGCCTTGGCCATCGAGCCCGCCAGGGCGCGGTCAGGCGCATCGGCGTCGACCGTCCACGCGGCGTAGTACGTCGCCGAGCGGCTGCTCTCCGACAGCACCAGCATGTCTGCCAGCTTGTGCGACACCGCCTGGTAGATGCCGATCGGCTTGCCGAACTGGTGGCGCGTCTTCGCATAGTCGGTGGCGGTCTCAAGCACCTTCTGCGCTCCGCCGACCATCTCCGCGCACAGTGCAGCCGTGGCCCATTCCAGCGCGCGCCTCAAACGCGGCCACGCGGTGTGCGGCGCGCCCATCAGCACATCCGCCTCGAGCTGCACGCCCTCGAATCGCACCTCCGACCAGCGCCGAGTCATGTCGAGCGTCCTGAGTGGATTGACAGTCATGCCTTTCGGCCGGCCCTTGATGAGGAACAGGCTCACGCCGTCCTCGCCTTCTCCGCGCGTCCGCGCCGCCACCACCATGTAGTCGGCATGCTCGGCGTCGGGCACGAAGAGCTTGACCCCGTCCAGCTGCCAGCCCCCGCCCACCGGCTTCGCCGGCAGCGTGACCGCGCTCGCATCCCACCTGCCGGACGGTTCGGTCAGCGCGAGCGTGGCGCGCGCCTCGCCCGCGGCGATGGCGCCCAAAGCCTCCTTCTTCTGGGCCTCGGTCCCGGCCTCGATGATCGCCGGCACCGCGAGACCCATCGTCGCGAAGAACGGGCCGGGGAGCAACGCGCGCCCTCCCTCTTCCAAAACCACGATGAGATCAAGGAAGCTGCCGACTCCTCCATATGCCTCGGGGATCCCCAGCGCTGTCCAGCCGAGGTCGGCGATCTTCTTCCAGAGCGCGGGATCGTAGGCATCGTCCGCCTCCATCAGCCGGCGAACAACCTTTGAGGAAACTTCCTTGTTCAGGAAATCGCGTGCCGAGCGGCGCAGCATCTCCTGCTCTTCAGAAAACGCGAAGTCCATCCCGCCGATAGTAATTGCCGCGGGGAATCAGCCTGCGGGGGGCTCCTTCTCCGCGGGCTTCTTCCAGCCGGCAGGCTCTTTCTCGGGCCATACCGAGGGCGTCTGCTTCGGGCCAGGCCGGTGACGGTATAGCGCGGCCAGGCCGAAGAACCCGGCGAGCAACGCAAGCGCGCCGAACCCAACCGCGATCGACAGACCCAGGGTCTCGGGGCTGGTCAGCTGCAGCTCCTGGCTTGCTGTGCACCGCTGAGGCGCGGGTGGGCAGCTGCCTTCGACCGCCAATCGCAGCGGAATCGCCAGCACCAGCAGCAGCCCGTACCCAATCGCCAGGCCGCCAACGAAATAGATCAGCGCGGTAAATGACCGGCCGCGCCGGTACAGCAGGGCGAGCGCGCCCATCGCACCGGCCGCCGCCAGGAAGGGCACGACGACGCCCGCGAGCCTGTTGGCGTGCCCGGCGCCCGCGATCAGCGGCCCGACGCCGCCGATGACACATAGGCCGGCCGCGACCCAGAAAGCCCGCTCGGCAACCACGTGCCGCTCCAGCTCGTGGTCCACGACCGAAATTCTGTCAGACGGTCTCGGCGCCAGACCCCTGATTGGCACGACGGCCCGCGACGACGTGCGCCGTCTGCCGCAGCGGAACCTCGCGGATGAAGAGCGTCGCTATCAGCGCGATCACAAGGATCGGCACGCCGGCCATGAACACTGGGTGCAAACCATCGGCCAGGCCGTGGCGGATGCCCAGCAGGATGGGCGCCGGCAGGTGTGCGAACTGCGAGGGATCGAACAATGCCCCCGCACTCGCCGTTCCGGACAGGTTCAGCTTGGCAGCCGCGGCCGCGGGCAGGTATTTGGGCAAGGCGCCGGCGATGCTCTGGCTGAGAATCGTGCCAAGGACAGCCAGGCCCACCGCTGCGCCGATGGAGCGGGACAGCTGCGTGGCTGACGTGGCGACTGCCATGTCATGGCGGCTCACCGAGTTCTGAACCACCAGCGTGTACGTCTGCATCGACATGCCCAAACCGAGCCCGATCACGATCATCGCCTCCACGACCTGCTGGTTGGTCGAGTAGACGTCAAGAAACGAGAGCAACACGTAGCCCGCGATCATCAGCAGCATGCC
>DATDML010000038.1:0-7033 GCA_036518815.1 Candidatus Dormiibacterota bacterium | reverse complement strand
GGCGGATAGACGATGCGAGAGCCCAGTGGCAGCTTCTCGAGGCGCACACCTTCGCCGAAATGGAACAGCGTGGGCGGCGTGTTGCGATCGACTTCGATGACTGCGCCTGGCCTGTTCACTCGGTTCTCAATCCTCGCAGATCGAACGCGACCTTCACGGCGCCGAGGCGGCCGGCGCTCATCGCATACGCAATCGCGTCGCGGTAATCGCCCAGGGAAAACGCCGGGCCGACGAGGCGCTCCAGGTGCAGTTCCGGCGCAGCCTCGAGGGCGAGCTCGAATGTGCGGCGGCCCTTGCGCTTCGGCTCTGAGCCATATGCGTAAGCGCCCATCACCGTGAGCTCGCGCTGCCAGATTGCCGCCCAGTCGACCTTCTCATCGCCAGGCATTCCAACCGCGACGACGGTGCCGCCTTCGCGCGTGAAGCGCACCGCGTCGCTGAGGCTGTCGGCGCGACCGACGCACTCGAACGTGATGTCCGCGCCGCCAAGCAGCAGCGACCGATCGAGACCGTCGAGCCGGCGCGACCCTGTAGCGAACCGAATGCGCTGCATCGCGTCAGCGGGCGCGATGACCTGGTCCGCGCCGAGTGCCCGCGCGTGGTCGCGCTGCGTCGGATGCTTAGCGACCGCGATCAATCGCTTCGGTGGAGTGAACATCTTCACCGCCGCGACGGTCAGCAGGCCGATGGTGCCTGCGCCCATCACGACCACCACGTCCGACTTCGTCGCGCCGCCGCGCAGCGCGGCGTGAACGCAGCAGGCGAAAGGCTCGATGAGCACCGCGGCCTCATCGGTCAATGCGTCAGGCACCGCGTGCACCTGCGATGGATGGGCCACCAGCACCTCTCCCCAGCCGCCGCCGGTACTCGCGCAGTAGCCGGTCTGCAGGCCGACCGCGATCGGGCCTTCGGTGGCGTTGTAGCAGAGGCCCGGCCGGCCCTCGGCGCAGCGCGGGCAAGGCGGATCGATGCCGCGCACCACGCAGCCCAGTGCGGGCTCGATCACCACGCGGCTCCCGTCCTCCAGCTTGCCCACTACCTCGTGGCCGGGGATGAACGGATACGAGGTCAGCGGGTCGAGGTACAGCGATGCGTGGCCGCCTATGGCCGAGAGGTCGGAGCCGCAGATGCCGCTCAGCGTGGGCTGCACACGCACCCAGTTCGACGCGGGAAGCTCCGGCTCGGGAACATCGCCGAGATGGAGCATTGACAAGGCGCTGGTAGCGACCTGCGGGTTCCCGCCAGACGCGCGCACGATCGCAAACGCCGGCACGCTGCGGTGATAGGTCAGAGCGAGCACTGGTCTCCCCACCTGACCTCCCCACTGCGTGGGGAGGAATCGCGCATCACCTTCTCACCGCCTCCCGGTATTCGGGCGAACGTGGATCAGGCATCGGCAACCGCCAGTTGCCCGGCGCCATGCGCCAGCGCTCGACACGCCACCCACGCTGGCCCGCGATCTGCGAGAGCCGCGCGTCAGGATTAACCGCCACCGGCGTGCCGACCAGCTCGAGCATCGGCAGGTCAGACAGCGAGTCCGCGTACGCGAAGCTCTCGGCCAAGACGATGCCGTTTTTGGCCGCGTATTCCTCGAGCAGCGTGCCTCTCGCCTCTCCGGCCGGTGGCGGCGAATGCAGGTCGCCGGTCATCCGCCCGTCCTTGATGAGCACGTGCGCGGAATCCACTTCGACACCGAGCAGTTCCGCGAGCGGCTCGACGACAACGTCCAAAGCGCCTGTCAGCAGCAGCACGCGATGGCCCGCTCGCTGGTGCTCGCGAATGCGGCGCATACCTTCTGGATAGATGCGCCGCAGCGTTACCGCGTTCAGCGCCTCGCGCCCGAGCCGCTTCATCACCTCGTAATCGAGGCCGTCGTACTGGCGGTAGAAGCTGCGCTGAAATTCCGCGCGCGAGCGCCGCTCGAGATACAGCCAGCGCGGCGCCTCCCTGAGCATGTCGGCCATGAAAGAAGGCCACTCTTCGACCGGTTGCGCGCGCAGCCGCATCCACAGGAAGTACTCGACGACGTTCGTCTCGACCAGCGTGCCGTCGACGTCGAACACCGCCAGTACGTCGGCACGACCGCTGCGCTTGTCGATGGCCGCGCGGACCGTGTCACTTGCCGCGCGCACCGCTGTCGAACCGGTCGGCTGGCGGCCGCGCCGCACCGCGGTCTCCTGACGCGACATGCGGAGCACGGTCGGTATGTGCACTTCGCGCAGGTAGTGCTCCCACGTGAAGAGGGCGGGATCGAGCGGAAACTTCTTCTGCTCGGCGGGCGACATCTTGCCCCACAGCGCCATCACGTTGCGCGTGTCGAAGATGCAGTCGACCTCCGTGTACACGCCGTAGAGCTGGATCAGGTTGAGCCCGCGCTCGAGCCGGTCCTTCTCGGCGATGAGGCTGTCCGAGATCGGCGATGCGCCGGCGCCCAGAGGCAGCCGCTCGACCAGCCATTGCGCCGCCTCGGTCAGACGCAGCGCCGCCTTCGCTCGCGTTGCGAGCTCCTGGCGCGTGGGATAGGTCCAGTTCGGCGCGCCGATGGCCTGGCCATAGCGGTCGCGCAGCGGCTTCTCGCCGAAGAAGATGCGTCCCTCTTCAGGGAACTTGCGATAGCGCAGCGGATTGCGCGTGCCAGAGGCCGCGTGGTAGATCCGCGGCTTCGAGTCCGGCGGCGGATTCGCGGCCACCGCGAGCACGGTGTTGACGACGAAGTCGACGGGGATCAGGTCGAGGATCGAATCGGGCAGTCCCGAGAAGTCGGTCAGGATGCCACGGCCGAACGCAAGGATGATCGGTTCGGCCATCCGAAAGCCTTCGAGCCAGCCCGGGAACGGTTCCTCCAGCGCGCTCTCGATGATCGACGGCCGCACGATCGACAGAGGCACGTCGCCGTGCAGCTCGACGACCGCGTGCTCGGCCATCGCTTTGGTGAACGAATAGATGTCGCTGAAGCCCATCGCGTTCGCGTGCACGCGCCCGCGCTCGACGAGGCGATCCTTCACCCACTTCTCGCGCAGCCGCTCAGTGGCGCGAGCCATCGCCGGCGTGCCGGCTGGACCCATGCGCGATCGCGCCTGATCCTGCAGCTTGCGGAGGATCTCCGGACGCCGCGACTCCTCTTCCACGGGGCCACGCAGCGAAGCCAGCACCTCGGCCTCATGCCGCCAGTTGAGGCCGGGGTCGAGCGGCATCTCCTCACGGACCAGGCCGCGGATCAAACCGCCGACGTATGCGGTCGAGACGTGGATGAGGTGCGGACGCTTGCCGGTTTCGCGCACGGCGGTCACCATGCGAGCTGCGCCCAGCAGGTTGGTTTGGGCCGACAGATCGGCAGGGTTGTCGAATTCGACCGCCGCCGCCGAGTGGATCACGATGTCGGAGCCGGCGAGCTGCGCGCGGCCCTCGTCCGTGAGACCGAGCCCGTCGGCGCCGAGGTCGATCTCGATCACGCGCAACTTGTCGGCAGCGAGCTTGGCGAAACCCTGCTCGCCGAGCTCCTCTTTGAGGCGCTTGAAGGCGGGGCTGGACAGGACTTCGCGTTCCAGGCGTTCCGCCGCGGGACGCCGCGCGCTCGATCGGATGGCGAGGTTGATGCGTCCGACCTCCGGGACCGCGCGCAGGCACTTCTCGACTATCGACTTGCCGAGGAAGCCGGTGGTGCCCGTGACCAGGAGGGTCTTGCCCTTCAGGGCTTCGGCGATCAAGACGAATAAGAGTCTATCGGCGCTCCCTGGAGGGGCTTGCTACTGCTGTTTGGGTAAGGTCCCCGGCAACGTGATCGACGGGGACGAATTCGCATCAGTCCAGCCCAGATTCGTCCGCACCGTCACCCAGAACCAGTACGTCTGTCCCGGCGTGCCGTAGAACCACGCCGGTCCTGTCCCCGGCCCGGCGACCCAGTCCCCCATCGTCCCGTCCTGGCTCACGTACTGGACCTGATAGACATTGCCTGCGCCGGCGCTGCTCCAGCTGACCCCGATCGCTGTCGGATCGTGCGGGTTGGTGGTCAGCGCCACCGCCACGCGAGGCATCGCCACGTTGGCGAAGCGCGGCGAACCGCCCAGCCACAGATCGCCGAGATCTCGCGACCACGGATCTGCGCCCGGCCCCGCCCAACCGTACGGATCGACCGGACCGCGACCGTCCTCGTAGTAGACGCCGAAGTGCAGGTGCGGGCCAGTGGCCGTGCCGGTCATGCCCGAGATCCCGATCACCTGCCCGCGCTGGACGTGCTGGCCGACCCTCACGTTGAGCTGAGAGAGGTGACCGTAGTAAGTCAGCAGGCCGTTGCCGTGGGTGATCTCGACGGTCAGGCCGCTGAGGCAGCTGTGGCACGAAGGCACCGCCCAGCCCGCGAGCTTCACGACACCCGGAGCGGCCGCCGCGACCGGTTCGTAGTACAGGCCGTAGTCGTAGCCGTCGTGGCCGTCGTAGTAGAGGTAGTCGTGCTTGCCGGGCGTCTGGGCGTAGCCCCAGTCGAAGGTCGGGTCGGGGCCGCCGATGCTCTTGGACACGGTCTCGCCATCCCAGCGGCAGAGCCGGCCGTTGGCGCTGTAATCGGGGTAGCAGTGGTCGAACAGCGACGTTATGTAGTGCGGGCCCATGAATGGCAAAGTCAGGAATGCGCCGCCGGCCGGGGCCTCGTTGACGTGCGCGGTGCCGTACTCGATCGGCCCATAAGGCATCTGGCCCGGGTAGTACCAGCGCACGTAGTGGCCCGGCGTTTTGCCGGGCGGGAGGGCCTGGGACGCACGTGCGGGCGCCATGCCAAGAAGCACGAGACCAAGGGCGAGCAAGACGGAAAAGAACCTGATTTCCCGCACAGCGATAGGGCAGTCTATGACCGCCATCCGATCAACGGCCGCGCTTCCGGTTAAGTTTCGCAAATGACTTCCGCGAGCCAGGGGCGGGCCGCCGTGTTCGAGGAACCGACCGGGCCGGAAGGGGTCAGAGTCCGCGAACGGCCCACCACCGAACCCCAACCGGGCTACGTTTCGATCTCGATCCGGGCCGCCTCCCTCAACCACCTCGACCTGTGGCTGGCCAAGGGCGCCCAGCACGTGCAGCCCCCGCGCGTGATCGCGGCCGACGGCGCGGGCGTGGTCAAGGCCTCAGCCGACCCCCGCTGGAAGCCGGGCGACGAGGTGGTCATCTTCCCGACGCTCTGCTGCTGGGAGTGCGACTGGTGCCGCGCCGGCGAGAACGTGCGCTGCGAGCGCTTCGGCGTCATCGGCGAGCACAGTGACGGCACCGCCTGCGAGCTGTTTCACATCGACGCGCGAGGCGTGTTCGCCAAGCCGCCTTCGCTCACGTGGGAGGAAGCGGCCGCGTTCCCGCTGACGTTCCTCACAGCCTGGCGGATGCTCAACACGCGTGCCCGGCTACGCGCCGACGAGACAGTGCTCGTGATCGGCGCGGGCGCCGGCGTAAGCGTCGCGGCGATCCAGATCGCGCGTCACATGGGCGCTCGCGTGCTTGCCACCAGCCGCTCGGAGGACAAACGGCGACGCGCTCGCGAGCTCGGCGCGGAGGCGGTGTTCGATTCCAGCGACTTCAGCGCCGACGTCAAGGCCGCAACGCGCGGCGGCGCCGACGTTGTGTTCGAGCACGTCGGGCCCGCGACGCTGCGTGAATCGATGCGCTCTCTGGCGATCGGAGGCCGCATCGTCACGTGCGGGTCGACCTCCGGCACGAAGGCCGAAATCAGCATGCCGCGGCTGTTCTTCGGTCAGGTTTCTCTGTTGGGATCGACCATGGGCAACGCCGGTGAATTCGAGTCGGTGCTCAAAGCCATCGATCGCGGCATGCGCCCGGTGATCGACAGCGTTTATCCGCTCAACGAGGTCGAGTCAGCACTGCAGCGACTCGACGATGCGGAGCAGTTCGGCAAAGTAGTGCTTTCAGTTTCGAGTTGAAGGGAGGTCCACGATGAAAGGCTTCAGGGCATTCCTCCTGCGAGGAAACGTGGTCGACCTCGCGGTCGGCGTGGTCATCGGCGTCGCGTTCGGTGCTGTGGTCACGGCGTTCGTCAAGGACCTCGTCACGCCGCTCATCGCCGCGCTCGGCGGCCAGCCCGATTTCTCGAAGCTCTACTTCACGATCAACAACAGCAAGTTTCTCTACGGCGACTTCATCGACGCGCTGCTCGCGTTTGTGATCGTCGCCGCGGTCATCTATTACTTCGTGGTTCTACCGGTCAACGCACTCGTGGCGCGGTCGCGCAAGGAGCCGCCGGCCGATCCCACGACCAAGAAGTGCACCGAGTGCCAGAGCGAGATCCCGATCGGCGCGAAGCGGTGCGCGTTCTGCGCGCAACCCCAGCCTGCCTAGGGGCTACGAAGGGACCACCCACAATTTCGCGGCCGTCTCGTGGCTCAGGGTCACCTCGCCGTCGCCCGCCTTCACGCGCAAAGTGCGGCCGACGTCGTCGACCTCCACGACCTTGAGCTTGCGCCCCGGCACCAGACCCCGATCGAACAGATAAGCCAGCAGGCGCGGCGCCTCCCGCTCGGCCACCTCTGACACGCGAGTGACGGCCGCGCCCGAGCCGCTGGCCAGACTCGCCAGACGCACCTCCCTCGCCGCCGCCTTCGAGTGGCCGGGAATCGGGTTCCCGTGCGGGCAGGTGCGCGGCCGCCCCAGCGCCTCGTAGAGCCGGCGCTCCACGACCTCCGACACTGCGTGCTCCAGGCGCGCCGCCTCCTCGTCGGCCGTCACCCAGTCCAGGCCCAGGCCGTCGGTCAGCCAGCGCTCCATGATCCGGTGGCGGCGGACGATCGCCTCGGCCGCCCTCATGCCGACCGCGGTGAGCTCGATCTCCTTGCTCCGTCCCAGCCGAACCATGCCGTCGCGCGCCATCCGCCGCAGCGCGATCGTCACCGTCGGCCGAGTAACTCCCAGCCAGTCCGCCAGGCGGGCGCTGCGCAGCGGCTCGCCCTCGGACCACATGTAGTAAATGGCCTCGAGGTACCGGGATATGACCTCGGAGGGCTCTTTTTGGCCGTCGTTAGACTTGTCTAATCGTGTCTTT
>DATDML010000037.1:0-10339 GCA_036518815.1 Candidatus Dormiibacterota bacterium | reverse complement strand
ACCGGCACCGTCAGGACCACGTCGAGGGTGTGGTTGCGCACAACGTGCTCGGGCGTCATCGAGGCGAGGATGAGGCCTTCGGCGATCTCTGCGGCGAGCTCCATCATCCGCGGGCCCAGCGCACCGACGTAGATGGGCAGCGGCACAGGGCCGTGCTCGAGACGAAAGCCGTTCACCTTCTCGCCGGCGGCTATGGCGCGGATGGCCCCGACGGTGGCGCGCATGTGCGCGAGCCCCGGCGGAAAGGCGATGCCCATCCAGCGGTTGACGATCGTCGGCGTCGAGGTGCCCAGGCCGAGACAGAACCGGCCGTTCGACAGGTTCTGCAGCGATGCGGCGGTCATGGCCAGCAGCGCGGGCGGGCGGGTCGAGGCCGGCACCACCGCGGTGCCGAGGCGCACGCGCTCGGTGCGTGGGGCGATGGCCGCGAGCGGCGTGAACGCGTCGTACCCGTCGACCTCATAGGACCACACGTCGGTGTAGCCGAGGCGCTCGGCCTCGACGCAGATGTCGACGGCTTCCGTCAGCGGCATCCCGTCGGGCAGCGCGATGCCGGTGCGCATATCAGCCGAGGGCGATGATCGCCATGCTGCAGAAGACAAAGGCCACGCCCACCCACTGCAGCGGCCGCAGGCGCTCGCGCAGGACGAAGAGGCCGCCGACCAGCAGCACCATCGGGCTCGTGGCCGCGACGATCGCGACGAGCCAGGCCGGCGCCGCGGACAACCCGATCGAAAACGAGCTGAACGCGGCGGCGTCGAAGCAGCCGATCAGAAAGATGAATCCCAGAAAGCGCCGCGGCAGCGTGAAGCCGGAGCTCGGCCCATCGAGACCTGCCATGCCCGGCCAGTACCGCGACACCACGAACAACCCGATGCCCGCGGCGATCGACACTCCGATGCGGACCCCGATGACCGTCGGCACCCAGCCATCCGCGCGAATGGGGTGTTGCATCATCA
This sequence comes from Candidatus Dormiibacterota bacterium, assembly GCA_036518815.1. Taxonomy (GTDB): domain Bacteria; phylum Chloroflexota; class Dormibacteria; order Dormibacterales; family Dormibacteraceae; genus CF-118. The sequence continues at coordinate 9,380 of DATDML010000037.1, read as the reverse complement.
CCGTCACCGCCGAGCCCAGCAGCACCGCGCCGAGCGCGGCCAGCGGGCCGGCGCCGACGAACTTCAGCTTGCCGCCGCCCTTCAGCTCCACTGCTGCCAGCACAGAGCCAGTGGCCGCGATGATGACCGCGGCCGTTTCACCGAACGTCAGGCGCTCGCCCAGGAACAGCACCGCGAACAGCACCGTGACCGTGCCGAACAGTGCCGTGATGGGGCCGACCACCGAGAGCGGCCCAACCGCGAAGGCGTAGTACAGGCCGACGTACGAGATGGCCGCGCCCACGCCGAGCCCGAGCGCGACCAGGGTCGCCGAGACACTGGTGGCGAGTGGCTCGTTGTAGACGACCGTGCCCAGCGCGATCAGCGGCAGGCCGCCGATGGCCACCAGCAGCGTCGCGCCGAGCGCGCCCATGCGTCGCGAGAGGTAGGCCGCGCCGGGATCGGCCAGCGCGAACGCAATGGCGGCGCCGAGGCCGTAGATGAACCCCGCGCTGAGGATCAAGGCGCCTAAATGATAGTTAGAAGGTTGTCGAACAGTCGCGAGACTAGCGGGCTGCGGCCAGGTCCTTCTTTCGGGAACGTCGGGCGGTCGCCAACCGGTCCAGGAAGCCGTCGACGTACTGGTCGAAGACCTCCCGCTTGAGGCGGTAGAAGTAGTAGCGGCCGTCCTTCCGCACCGAGATCAATCCCGCGTGGTACAGGATCTTGATGTGGTACGAGATCGTCGATTTCGAGATCGGCAGTGTCTCGTCGAGCACAGTGCAGGCCAGCTCGTCGGTGCCCGCGATCATGCCCACGATCTCGATGCGAATTGGCTCGCTGAGGGCGTTGAAAATCTCGGCGTACGTCGATTCCGTCTGGCTGGGCATCCGCGGAAGATGGTAGTTCATTAAGCGCGCCGGGCGCTCCACAGAAAGCGAACGCCTATCAGCGAGACCACGCACATGACGGAGATGGTCGAGAACGCGGCCACCGCCGAGGTCGAGTAGAGCGAGCCGCCGACGATCGCGCCGACCGTGTCGCCGATGATCAGCGCGGTTTGCAGGAAGCCCTGCGCGCGGGCCTGCTCGCGAGGGCTGAAGCGGTGCGTCACCTCGCTGTAGATGGCCGGGCGCTCGCCAGCGATGAACAGGCCCTCGACCACGATGAGCATGATCAGCAGCGGCACGGCCGTGAGCAGTCCGGCCAGCGGCGCGACCAGCGCGAGGCCGACCAGCGAGATGATCATCACGAGCTTGGCGCCATGGCGGTCGATGAGGTCGCCCAGCGATATCGAGCCCAGCACTGAGGGCACCGCCAGCAGCGTGAACGACAGGCCGATCTGCCAGGTCGCAGCGCCGCGCGAGAGCAGGTAGAGGCTCCAGATCGCGGTCAGCATGCCCTGCAGGTATTCGGGCGCCCAGCCGACGGTGATCGCCGGCAGCAGCCTGCGCACCGTCGACGGCTGCACGTCGACGGTGACCGCGGCCTCGGCGTGCTGCTCGGCCGGCGGCGGGACCATGAACCAGATCGGGATGGCGGCGATGACGCACACCGTGCCCGCGGCGATGAAGACGAAGTTGAGGCTCCAGCTCGCGAGCACGCCGCCCATCAGCGGACCTAGCAGCAGGCCGCTCATCGTCGACACCTGGTAGAAGCCGAATGTGCGGCTCACCTGCTGGCGCGGGCTCAGGTCGGCCAGCAGCGCGAGCGCACCCGGCGTGAAAAAGGCGCCGGTGCACGCGTGCAAGAAGCGGCACACCACGAAGACCGGAAGCGGCAAAGGCAAGAGATATATGACAAACCAGCTCGCATATGCGAGGGTTGCGAGGGCGACGACCCGACGCCGGTCGAACCTGTCGGCGAGCCATCCGGCCGGGAAATTGCCGAGGCCGTACGTCAGCAGAGCGCCCGCTGACACGAAGCCCACGAGGAACGGCGACGCCCCGTGCCTCGTGAGGAAGATGGGCATGATCGGGATGAAGACCTGGTAGCCGATCGTGTTGAACAGCGTCGCGATGAGGATCAGCAGGATCGGCCGGCTCGGCCGGGCTCGGATAAGGGCCCCCAGACGGCTTGCTTCGGTGCCTGTGCTCACACCCCTGGCGATGGCACGATGAGCGCGTCGACGGCCATGACCCCGCTCGGCAGCGCGATGAGCGGATTGATGTCGATCGACTGGATCGCACCGCCCAGTGCGTGACCGACCGCGTCGAGCCGGGCGAGCACTTCGACGATCGCCTTCTGATCGGCGGGCCTCGCGCCACGGGCGCCCTCCAGCAGCGGGTACATCCGCAGCTCGCGCAGCATCTGCTCGCCGTCGCCATCCAGCAGACCGGCGGGCCGCATCGCGGCGTCGTTCATGATCTCGGTCAGCACGCCACCCAGCCCGACGAGCACGAACTTGCCGAGCGCGGCGTCGGTCTGCAGGCCGGCGATGAGCTCGACGCCGCCGCGGATCTGGAACTGCACCAGTACGTTCTGCGCGCCGCCCTGCACCAGCAGCTCCGCGGCGTGCCGCACAGCCTCCTCGTTGTCGAGGTTGAGGTGCACGCCGCCCTTGTCGGTCTTGTGCAGCGCGCCCTCATCGCCGCTCTTGACCACCACCGGGTAGCCCAGCTTCCGCGCGGCCTTGATGGCCTCCTCCCCGCTGCCCGCAAGCGCGCCGGCGGTGGTCGGGATGCCGGCCAGGGCCAGGAACTCGAGCGCCGCCTGCCCGCCGAACGGCGCGGTGCGGCCGTGCAGGAACTTCCGCAGCGCGTCGCCATCGACGTGCGCAGCCGGCGCGGTTCGCCCCGCCGGCTTCTGGTACGTGACCAGCCGCTCCAGCGCGCGGTAGCCCTCGGGGAAGCCCGACAGCAGCAGCACGCCGTGCGGGATGAGCTCCTCGACCGGCTCCGGCTTGGGCTCGCCGTCCATCGGCGTGATCAACACGATCGGTTTCTGCGTCGTGCCGGCCAGCGCGACGATGTCGTCGTAGGCCTGCGACTCCTGGTCAGGCTCTCCGGTCGGCCCGGAGTTCGGGTCGGACACGCCAACCACCACGTCCACGTTCTCGTCCCTGACCAGCAGCTCGAGGATCTGGCGGTATGCGGTGATGTAGTCGGCGACGCCCCAGTAGTCGAGCGGGTTGTTGGTGGCGAGGAACTCGGGCAGGATCTCGCGCAGAGCGTCCTTGGTGGAAGGTTCGAACGCCGGCAGCGACAACGCCGCCGGGTACTTCGTGACCTCGTCCAGGCTCAGCTCGATCTGGCCGCCGGACGCCGTGACCACCGCCAGCCGGCCGCCGGCCGGCTTCTTGGGGCTCTGCAGCGCGATGCACGTTTCGAGCAGCTCCTCGGTGCTGTCGACGCGCAGGACGCCGTGGCGCTTGAACAGCTCGTCGTACATGCGGTACGGCGCGGCCAGGGCGCCGGAGTGCACCGTCGCGAACTTCTGGCCCGCCTCGCTGCGGCCGGACTTGAAGATCACGACCGGCTTGCCCGCCTCGCGTGCGCGATCGCACTCGTGGAAGAAGCGCTCGGGGTTGCGGATCGTCTCCATGAAGCCGCAGATGACCTTGACGTGCGGGTCGTCGACGAAATACCCGATGAGCTCGGCCGCGCCCGACACGGCTTCGTTGCCGCACGACACGATGTGGCTCCAGCGCACGCCGCGCTTGTTGTTGGCGAGCGCGCTGGTGACGGAACCCGACTGCGCGAACATCGCGACTGAGCCCGCGGGGTACGGATAGACCGGGCCCATCCACATCGCGCTCGGCTGGACGAAGTTGATTACGCCCTGGCAGTTCGGCCCGATGCCGACCATGCCTGCGTCACGCGCGGCGGCGACGATTCGCTCCTGAGCCGCCCGCCACTCGGGGCCGGCCTCGGCGAACCCGATCGCGAACATGACCACCGACTTCGCGCCGGCCTCCGCGGCTTCCTCGACCAGCTGCACCGTGCGCTCGCGGTTGACGTTGATCAGCACCGCGTCCGGCACGAACGGGATGTCCTTCACGGACGGGTAGCACTCGTAACCGATGATGTCGGTGTACTTCGGGTTGACGGCGGCGACCTTGCCTTCGTAGCCCATGTTCTTCAGGTTCTGCAGCGCCTGCTTGCCCCACTGGTTGCTCGGGCTGGCACCTATTACCGCGATCGACTTCGGCTTGAAGACCGGCTCGAGCGTCAGCTTCGTCGCGGGCTCAGATGTCTTTTGCAAGATCGTCGACCTCCTCGGTGGCGGCGGATGGTGCGGGCAGTGCGGTGGTCGTTGAGCGAGCTTCGGCTTCGCGGGCGACGGCCACCAGGTCGGTGGACTTCACGAGCAGCTCGACCTTGCTGCCGACCTTCAGGCCAAGGCCGTCTTCGACCGGCAGGTTGGCGAGCAGCTTGCCGGTGCCGGCGATGTCGCACGTGACCTGCACCGAGCCGCCGACGTAGAGCGTCTCGGTGACTGTGGCGTCGATGTTGAGATTCGGCGATGCGGTGTGGCCGAGATGCACAGCCGGCGCCGGGATGACGACCCACACATGGCCCGAGCCGCTGAGGTCTGCGCCGGAGGTGGCCTCGACGTCCTGGCCCAGGCATGTCACGCGCACGTGGCCGTTGGTGCTCTGGGTGGTGAGCTCGGCCGGCACCAGGTTGTGGCCGCCGAAGAAGCTCGCGACAAAGCGCGTGGGCGGCACCGAGAACAGGTCGTGCGGCGTGCCGACGGCGTCGATGAGGCCCAGGTGCATGATCGCCACACGATCCGCCAGCGTCATCGCCTCCTCGCGGTCGTGCGTCACGTAGACGACGGTCGTGCCGAGCTCGCGATGGATGCGGCGCAGCTCGGCGGCCATGCGGATGCGCAGCTCGCGGTCGAGCGCGCCGAGCGGCTCGTCCATCAGCAGCAGCGTCGGCTCGAACGCCAGCGCCCGAGCCAGCGCGACGCGCTGCTGCTGACCGCCAGACAGCTCGCGCGGCAGCCGCTTGTCCATGCCATGCAGGCCGACCAGCTCGGCCATCTCGCGCACGCGAGAATCGCGCTTTGCCGCGGGCCAGCCACGCATCTTCAACCCGTACGAAATGTTCTCGGCCACCGTCATATGCGGGAACAGGGCGTAGTGCTGGAAGACCATCCCGATGCCGCGCTCGGCTGGCGTCATGCGCGACACGTCGCGGCCCTGGATGAGGATCTGACCGGAAGTCGGGAGCGTGAAGCCGGCGATCAGGCGGAGGATCGTGGTCTTGCCGGAACCGCTGGGCCCCAGCAGCGTGAGGAATTCACCGTCGTACACGGTGAGATCGACGCCCTTGACCGCCTCGACCGGCCCGTAGGACTTCGCGAGAGCCTTCAGGTGCAGGCCGACGGCGTTCTTGTTCATGTGCGCCGAAGGAACACCGCGCCGGTCATGGCGAGGCCGGTGACGGCCATGAGGATGGTCGCGATGCCAGTGATGAGCGGATCGACGCCGAGGCGCAGCGAGTCGAAGATCGCCTTCGGCAGCGTCACGAGGTCAGGGCCGCCGACGAAGTTGACGAAGGTCGCCTCGTCGAACGCCGCGAGGAACGCGAGCACGAAAGCCGCGAGGATCGCCGGCAGAACCAGGCGGAACGTGATGCCGAACATCGCGCGGCCCCGCGAGGCGCCGAGGCTCATGGCCACCAGCTCGAGGTCCGGTGACACGCGCTTGATGGCCGCGCCCACGATCACCACCACGTAGGGCAGGGCGATGACCGAGTCGGCCAGGATGAGGCCGACCGTCGTGCCGACGATGTGGAACTGCGCGTACATGGCGAAAAGCGCGATGGCGTAGGCGACGCCTGGCAGCAGAAACGGCGCCAGGCCGCTCAACTCCAGCCCTTCGCGGAATGGCAGCCGCGTGCGGTTGAATGCGAACACCGCGGGCATCCCCACGAGCACCGCCACCAGCGCGGTCGGGAAGGCGATCTCCAGCGACTTCACCACCGAGCTCCGCCAGTAATCCGATTGTGCGAAGGCCACGTACTGGCGCACGCCGAACTGCTCCGGCGGGAACTGCAGGACCGTGGCGTTGGAGAACGACAGGATGACGACGATCACGACCGGCACGAAAAGAAAGACGATGAGGAGGACGACGATCGCGGAGCTCAGCCAGCGGAGAAGGGTGCTGAGGGCGATCTGAGCGCTAGACACTGATCGCGCGCCTCAGCCTTTCTTTGCCGACGAGGATGTAGCCGAGCGCGACGGACGCGATGCCGCCGGCGAGCAGCAGCAAACCTCCGATCGACGAATCCGCAAAGTCCGAGTAGGCGAAGAGGTCCTGCTGGATGAGGGTCGCTGTGAAGGGCGAGGTGAGGCCGCCGAGCAGCACCGGCGTGAGGTAGAAACCGAGCGCCAGCACGAAGTTGATCACCAGCGTCGCAAAGATGCCGGGCACCGCGAGCGGCAGCACCACATCGAGGAGGGCCCGCGCGCGCGAGGCGCCAAGGCCCTCGGCCGCGATGATGAGGTCGGTGTCGATCGACGTGAACGCCACGTACATCGGCAGCACAGCGATCGGCAGCATCTGGTAGACCATGCCCGCGACGACCGCCGGCTGCGTGTACAGCAGGTGCAGCGGTTCGCGCGTGATGTGCAGGTTCTGCAGCATCGTGTTGATGACGCCCGCGCGGCCCAGCAGCGCTGTGAACGCGTAAATCTTCACGACCGATCCCATCCAGAACGGCACGAAGATCGACGACAGCAGCGCGAAGCGCATGATGCGGCTCTTCGTCGATTTGAGCGCCCAGGCCATCAATCCACCGGCGATGACGTTGATGGCGGTGACGATCGCCGCATCGCGGAATGTGATCTGGACGACAAGCATGTTCGCGCTGTTCGAGAAGAAGAACTGGAAGTTCTGCCAGCCGCTCGGGTCGCCGATCGCGGTCTGGAACAGGCGCACGAAGGGATAGATCACGTAGAGGACGAGGACGATCAGGAAGGGAGTCGCCAGCAGCAGGCCGACCCACGCCGACGGCTGGGGGCTCCAGTTACGGCGGTTGCGCCGCCACGGCAGCGACGCAGGTAGGAATCGGCCGGCAGCCGGTCGCGACAACGCCATGCCCCGACTGCCGGCCAATTAGCTCAGCTCCCGGTGAGGAACGTCTGGAAAGCCTTCTCCTCTTCGGTCTGGTGCTCGTAGGTCCACTCGGCGTCCTCCAGCACGGGCTGGGTGTGGTCTTTGGCGAATGGCATCGCTGCCAGCACATCCGCAGACAGCAGCGAGTTGACCTTCTTGTTGGGCGTCGGATAGGTGAGCGCGGAAGTCCAGTCGGCCTGGTACTGCGCCTGCTGGACCCACCAGTTCAGGAACGTGAACGCCAGGTCGGCATTCGGCGAACCCTTGGCCACCGCGAGGCCTCCCTGGGTGGGGTTGGACACCACCGAGTCGTCCCATGAAACCTGGAGGTTCGGGAGCTGATTCTTCTTGGTTGTGAACACGCGGCCGTTCCACGCGTACTCGATGCCGACTTCCTTGTTCACCAGCACCTGCTGCATCTGGCCGCCGGAGGTGGTCCAGACCTGGACGTGCGGCTTGATCTTCTTGAGGCTGTTGATCGCGCGGTTGATGTCGATCGGGTAGAGCTTCGTCTTGTCGGCGCCATCGGCGAGAAGCGCGAACAGGAGCGCCGCGTCAGGAGTCACGCCATCGATCGCGCGCGGGCCGGGAAAGTTCTGCACGTCCCAGAAGTCCTTGGCGTTGGTCGGGCACTTCGAAACGATCGCGGGATTGCACGCGATGACGTCAGCGGTGGCGCCATAGCAGCCGATGAAGTAGGCCGAGATGCAGACGGGGTCGACGTTCGCCTTGATCGTGTCCTGGAGGTACTGCGGGAACTCGGCGAGGATGCCCTTCTTGTAGCTGATCCAGGACGCACTGTCGACGACGTCCATCTGCACCGACCCAGCCTGCTCCTGCGTCTGCAACGTGATCTCCGGGTCGTCGAACGACGGGTACTGGATGGTTACGCCGTACTCCTGCGCGAAGTGATTCGCGAAGGCTTTGGTCGCGTCGGTCCACGCGCCGCCCCATCCGGCGAGGACGAGGGTGCGGCCCTTGGTCTGCGCGGGGGTCAATGGTCCCGAGGACGAGGTGGCGGGTGAAGAGCTGCTGCCGCAGGCTGTGAGCAGCATCACCGCACCGCCTATCAGAGCCAGCAAACGCGCCGGGCTTGGTCTCATCGAACCTCCTCCCTATGCCGACGGAACTTCGATAGTTTTCGAAAGATAGTCGCTCCCCGAATTGAAGTCAAGAAAGGCCTGGGCGTGGCGCGCCGACCAGGGCGACGGTGTTTCCAGGCGGCGCCTCGCCTTCTCCCATCTCGTAGTGGGCCGTTGGCAGCTCCTCGAAAGTGATCACGCGCCCAAGGCATGGGTCGAGCTTCTTCGCGCGCACCAGGTCGTTGAACGCCTTCGCCTGCTCGTCGTTCGTTCCGTGCGATCCCTGGAATCGCTTCTGACGCGTCCACAGGTAGCGGACGTCGACCATCGCCGAGTAGCCGCTGGTGCCGGCGCAGATGACGACCATGCCGCCCTCTTCGCAAACGAACATGCTGGTGGGCACCGTCGCCTCGCCCGGGTGCTCGAAGACGATGGCGGGGTTCCGGCGCTCGCCGATGACGTCCCACAGCGCCTTGCCGAAGCGCCGCGCCTCGCCGATCCATTCTTTCTGGCCCGCGTTGTCGTCCCAGTGCGGCGGGACGCCCCAGTGGTTGTAGTCCTTGCGATTGATCCAGCCGGCGGCGCCCAGCTTGATGCAGTACTCGCCGCGGTCGGCGCTCGACACCACGGCGACCGGGATGCCGCCGCCGATCTTCACCAGCTGGATGGCCTGGCCGCCCAGCCCGCCCGACCCGCCCCAGATGAGGACGACGTCGTTCTTCTGGAGCGTGTTGCCGGCCCAGCCGAAGAGCATGCGGTAGGCGGTGGTGCCGACCAGCGTCGGCGCGGCGGCCTCCTCCCACGTGAGGTGCTCGGCCTTCGGCAGCACCTGGTGCTCCTGGGCCAGGCAGAACTGCGCGAACGAGCCGAAGTTGATCTCGGCGTCGTAGCCCCAGATGCGCGCCGAGCCGGCGATCATCGGGTCCTTGCCGGCTTTTATCCAGGGGTCGTTGGCGTCCCAGTAGCCCGGGTGCACGATGACGTGGTCGCCGACTTTGACGTGGGTCACGCCCTCGCCGACCTCGTAGACGATGCCAGAAGCGTCCGAGCCGCCGACGTGAAAGTCCTCTTTGCCGCCCGCTCTCTGCCTTTGCGCGATCACGTCGACAGGCTGGCCGCGCGCCGCCCACACGTTGTTGAAGTTCACGCCCGCGGCCATGACCGCGATGAGCACCTGGCCGGGGCCGGGGCTCGGCGTGTCGATCTCCTCGACCTGGAACGAGCGGCGCGGATCGCCGAAGCGCGACTGG
>DATDML010000036.1:0-4535 GCA_036518815.1 Candidatus Dormiibacterota bacterium | reverse complement strand
GGACGCCGAGCCAAAGACCCCTGGCGTGGACAGCTATGGCATTGTGCTTAATGGTCGCCGGCATTGCGTTTCGTTGGATCCAGCCTTCGGACGTTCGCCCGGCTGCGGCAGCGCCGACTGTTGTGGTGCCCGCCTCAGCCTTGCTCGACCGCGAGGCCGAACGCCTGCCTGTGCCGTCGCCCCGAGCTGGTGGCCCGGGCGGTCAGATTGGCGACACAACGCCAAGCAATTGAGACTGTCCCGCGCGCCGGTTGTAGTGCGGTTGTAGTGCGGTTGTAGTGCGGTTGTAGTAAGCGCCCTGGCTGTCAAGCAATAGTTGCCAGGCGCATATTCGGAGTTGGCTCCGGGACAGGGACTCGAACCCTGAACCTTGCGGTTAACAGCCGCCTGCTCTACCGGTTGAGCTATCCCGGAACAGACCACGCATTCTAGGTGCTGCCGTTCGCCGGCCGCCGCCGGTCCACTCTCCCCCGTCGATAGATCAAAGTACCATCGCCGTGGTCACACCCATCCACACGCCTCGCCTCGACCTCGTGCCGATCCCCGTTCAGGTCGTCCGTCATCTCTTCGACGGGCGTCGAGACGACGCCCAGGTCGCGATGGGCCTGCCCTTTCCAGCTGAGTTTCCGACCCTCGACGACCTGTCTGGCTTCCTCCCCGTCCAGCTCCGGCGGATGGAGGCGGAGCCGGCACAGCGAGAGTGGATGGCGCGTTTCATGGTCACGCGGGACGATCTGCAGCTCGTGGGTCACTGCGGCTTCCACGGCCCGCCGGCGACTATCGGGCGCGCAGAGATCGGCTACACCGTGTTCACCGCCTTCCGTGGTCGCGGCTACGCCAAGGAGGCGGCCGCCGCGCTCGTCGAGTGGGCGTTCGCCCAAGGCCAGGACGAGGTCTACGCGAGCGTCGCGCCCGCGAACGCCGCCTCGCTGGCCGTCGTCCGAACGCTCGGCTTCCAGCACATCGGCGAGCAAATCGACGAAGTCGATGGCGTCGAGCTGGTCTTCGTCGCCAGGCCACCCTTGACACCGCGCAAGTCGGCCAATACCTTAAATCCGGCTTAAACGGCGCTTGGGCGCGCCGCCTTAGGTTGGCGCCGCGGGTCGAGGGGGCCCGCTCGCAGTCGGCTGTTCGAGCTAGTAGGGGGTTTGGAATGAAACGACTGGTTCGGCTCGTCGTCATCGCGTTGCTCGCCATCGGCTCGACATGGGCCGCCGCGCCCGGCGCAAGCGCGGCCGCGCCGCAGGCATCATCGGCGTCCGCGTGCCAGCTCGGCAACGGCGTCCAGCACGTGATCAACATCGTCTTCGACAACACCCACTTCAGCCGCGACAACCCCAACGTGCCGTCGGACCTCGAGCAGATGCCGAACCTGCTCAACTTCATCAACTCGAACGGCACGCTGCTCACGAACGAGCACACGCCGCTCATCTCCCACACCGCCACCGACATCCTCACCGCGCTCACAGGCACTTACGGCGACCGCATGGGCGTCCCGGTGTCCAACAGCTTCCGCTACTTCAATCCGAACGGAACGACGAGCCTGGGCGTCTCCTTCGCCTACTGGACCGACCCGTTGTTCGACCCCACGACGTCGACCCCGACCGACACCAGGTACAACATGCTCACCGCCGACGGCCACAACGCGCCCGCGCCGTGGGTGCCGTTCACACGCGCCGGCTGCAACGTGGGCGGCGTCGGCACCGCCAACATCGAGCTCGAGAACACTGCGACCGACATCCCGACCGTCTTCGGCGCCGGCTCGCCGCAGGCGCAGGAGGTGACCTCCAACCCAGCCCAGGCGTTCGCCGACTTCGTCGGCATCGCCATCCACTGCGCGCAGGGCAACCCGACCTGCTCATCCGCCAACGGCGGCGAGCCCGACCGGCTGCCCGACGAGCCTGGAGGCTACAACGGGTTCAGCGGCCTGTTCGGCCACCGGTACGTGGCGCCGCAGATCAACCCGGGCGGTCCGCTCACCGACCTCAACGGCAACGTGATCGGCGACCCCCATGGCCACGTGGGCTTCCCTGGCTTCGACGGCATGGAGGCGCCCGTCTCCCTGTCGTACGTCGCCGCGATGCAGGAGCACGGCGTCCCCGTCACGTACGCGTACATCTCAGACGCGCACGACGCCCACCCGAGCGGTCCGGCCTACGGGCCTGGCCAGGCCGGCTACGTCGCGGCGCTGAAGTCCTACGACGACGCGTTCGGGGCGTTCTTCAGCCGCCTCGCCGCGGACGGAATCAACAAGAGCAACACCATCTTCACCTTCACCGCCGACGAGGGCGACCACTTCGTCGGGGTCCAGCAGACCGGCTGCGACGGCGTGAGCATCCCTTGCGTCTACGGGCCGAATCAGGTCGGTGAGGTCAACACCAACATGGCCGGCCTGCTGGCCACGGAGCAGGGCGTGACCACACCGTTCACCGTGCACAGCGACGACGCTCCGACCGTCTACATCACCGGCAACCCGGCGCACGACGCCGCGGTCACGCGGACGTTCGAACGCGCAACCGGCGCCCTGACAGCGGTCAATCCGTACACGGGCACCACGCAGAACATCACTCGTGCGATGGCCGACCCGGCGGAGATGCAGCTCCTCCACATGGTCACCGCCGACCCGGCGCGCACGCCGACGTTCACATGGTTCGCCAACCCCGATTACTTCCTGTTCGCGGGGGCAAGGAACTGCAACTTGCCGTGCGTGACGATCAACCCGGCCTTCGCCTGGAACCACGGCGACATCGGCCAGGACATCAACGTGACGTGGCTCGGCGTCGTCGGGCCTGGCGTCCGCAACCTGGGCGTCAAGGACGACCTCTGGACCGACCACTCCGACATCCGGCCCACCCTGATGGCGCTGGCGGGCCTCAACGACGACTACGTGCACGCAGGCCGCCCGATCACCGAGATCATGACCGGCACGCGGCAGGACCTCGACAGGCTCGCAGCGCTCTACAAGCAGATCAACGCGCCCGTCGGCCAGCTCGGGCTCGACAGCGCGGCGTTCGCGACCCAGGCGATGCTCAGCAGCTCGGCCGGCGACCAGCAGTACCTCGACGCCGATGCGACCATCCAGTCGTGGACGGCTCAGCGCAACGCGCTCGCCTCGCAGATGATCGCGCTGCTCGATTTCACCGCGCCAGGCGCGACCACGCATCACAACGACCGTGACGTCAACGACCTCATGGTCCAGGCTCAGGAGCTGCTCGACACCGTTCACGCAGCCGCCGGCTAGAGGTTCCTTCTAAGCGTTCACCGTGGCCCTCTCCCGCCGCCGCGGGAGAGGGATCACCCTCCGGCTACGACGTCGGGTGCGCCTGGAGGAGATCCGCGATCGAGCCCTCGAACTTGGCGAGCCGCCGGTGGACCTCGATCACCTCGTCCGAGGTCACGGGATCGGTCGGGTCGATGTCGGCGAGGTGCTCGGTCCACTCCGTGCCGCACTCACAGCGGTGGAAGAGAAAGCGGTCCGACCGCGATCGGTAGGTGTAGATGGCGGCGTCCTTGAGTCGCCGGCCGCAGACGCATCTGCCCTTGTCCGATTCCAACTTCGATCGCTGCAATGACGTAAACCTCGACGCGTATAACGGCCCAGGACCGAATTTCGTGGCAGCTTACACCCGCTGTTCGGGAAATTGGAAGGTCAAGAGAATGTAAATTGCGCGTCCGAGCGCCTGGCGGCGCTCACGCCGCCTGGTTGAGCTCTTCCAGGAGGCCCGGCAGGTCCCTCAACCGGTCCGCCCGGGCGGCGTGCTCCAGCGACTGGTACTGGGACAGCACGTCGACGAAGCCCTCGCCCACCTCGTAGCCGTGCCGGCGAAGGAGGTCCCGGCCCCGGTCGCCGAGCGCTGCGACCACGTCGTGGACGCTCGAGTCGGGGCCGAAGCGGTCAGCCACTCTTGGCGGGCGGCGCCGGCGCCGCGGGCGATGCGGGCGATGCGGGCGATGCGGGCGGTGCGGGCGGCGCTGGAGGCGGCGCCGGCGGCGGTGGCGGCTCGACCTTCTTCAGCGCGATCCGGTGACCGTGCCAGCGGTCGGGGACCCCGGCAGGCGGCGCGTCGCCCTGGTAGCTGAGCTCCAGATTCCAGATGCCGTCGACCAGCGCCGGCGCGACGCTCATCTTCAGCTTGGGGTTCGCGCGCTGGAGCCGTCCGAGCAGGGCGACGCCGTAGATCACGAGCGCGCCCGGGATGCTGACGGTGTTGATCCGGCCTCCCTCGCTCGAGCCGTCGACGCCGGACGTGCGGGAGCCGAAGGAGTGAACCATCGGCTGGTTAGGTTATCGGCTTGCGGGCCTCGAGCGCTGCCAGCACGGCGGCGACGGTGCCGTCGTAGCCGAGCCGTCCGGTGTCGATCACCATGTCGTAATGCGCCGGGTGGATGCGGTCGTGACCGTAGACCTGGCGGATGTAGGCGGTCCAGTTCTCGTCGGACTGGCGCATGCGCTTGCGCGCCTCGTCCTCCGAGGACAGCGAGAACCGCTCCATGATCGCCTTGACTCGCTCGCTCTCGCCTGCGCGCAGGAAGAT
>DATDML010000035.1:0-8191 GCA_036518815.1 Candidatus Dormiibacterota bacterium | reverse complement strand
TGATCCGCTTCGACGAGAACGCGGCCGTGCTCCTCGCGCAGGCCAACAACCCGCGGGGGACTCGTATCTTCGGACCGGTCGCGCGTGAGCTTCGCGAGCGCAACTTCATGAAGATCATCTCGCTCGCCCCGGAGGTCCTTTAACCCAAGTGCTCAAGAACAAGCCCCAACCGAAGCGCCGCTGGCTCGACCTTGCGCCCGGCGATCCCGTGATCGTCATCGCCGGCAAGGACAAGGGCAAGCAGGGCGAGGTGCTGCGCACGATCCCCGACCAGCACAAGATCGTGGTCAAGGGCGTCAACATCCTCAAGCGGCACACGAAGGCCGGCCAGCGCCGCGGCGGCGTCCAGGTCGCCCAGGGTGGCATCGTCGACTTCGAGGCGCCGCTCGACTACTCCAACGTCATGCTCGTCTGCCCGTCCTGCGGCCGGCCGACGCGCACCAAGCACACCGTGCTCGAGTCGGGCGCGCGCGTGCTCGTGTGCCGGCACTGCGGCGAGCCGTACGAGCGCGTGCGCAAGACGGAGGCCCAGTAGAGGCAAAGTGGCGAAAGCGAAGCAGCAGCCGAAGAAGGAAACCGCACCCAAGGCGCCCGGCACGAAGTCGGAGCAGCCGCCGCGGTTGCTGACGACGTACCGCGACACGATCATGCCGCAGATGACCAAGGAGTTCGACTACGCGAACGTCATGCAGGTGCCGCGGATCGAGAAGGTGGTCGTCAACATCGGCATCGGCGAGGCCAAGGACAACGACAAGGCGCTCGACGCCGCCGTCGGCGACGTGCAGACGATCACCGGCCAGAAGCCGCAGCTCGTCAAGGCGAAGAAGTCGGTCGCCGCGTTCAAGCTTCGCGCGGGCCAGACGGTCGGCATCAAGACGACCCTGCGCGGCCGCCGCATGTGGTACTTCCTGGACAAGCTGCTCAACGTCGCGCTGCCCCGCATCCGCGACTTCCGCGGCGTCAGCCCGGACGGCTTCGACGGCCGGGGAAACTACTCGCTCGGGTTGCGCGAGCAGGTCGTGTTCCCGGAGATCGACTACGACAAGATCGACAAGCTGCGCGGGCTCGAGGTCAGCATCGTGACCACCGCCCGCAGCGACGACGAGGCGAGAAGCCTGTTGACCCGGCTGGGTATGCCGTTCAGAAAGAGATAAACGAGGGAGAGGATTTGGCCAAGAAATCGTCGATCGAGCGCTGGAAGCGAAAGCCGAAGTTCCAGGTGCGGTACCACAACCGCTGCCGCATCTGCGGCAGGCCGCGCGCGTTCCTGCGCGATTTCGGCATGTGCCGCATCTGCTTCCGGACGCTTGCCGCCGAGGGACGCATCCCCGGCGTGACGAAGTCGAGTTGGTGATGATGATGGCAACAGCAACCGCGCCCAAGGCGCCCGCCAAGACAGCACCGAAGAAGGCCGCGGCGGCCGGGGTCGTCAGCGATCCCATCGCCGACATGCTCACTCGCATCCGCAACTCGAACGCGGCCCGCCATGCCGAGGTGCGCGTCCCCGCCTCGCGGCTGAAGCTCGAGATCGCCCGCGTGCTGAAGGACGAGGGCTACATCGCGGGCTTCGACGTCGAGGCCGACGGGTCGACGCAGACGATGCGTATCATCTTCAAGTCCCGCCCGGACCGCACGCGCGTCATCTCGGGCGTGAAGAGGATCAGCCGCCCCGGACTGCGCGTGTACGCGCGCAAGACCGAGATCCCGAGGGTCCTCGGCGGCCTCGGCATCGCCATCCTGAGCACCGCCGAGGGAGTCATGAGCGGGCGCCAGGCCCTCCGCCAGGGCCTCGGCGGCGAAGTCCTCGCGTACGTGTGGTGATAGGAGCCAGATAGAGAAGTTGTCGCGAATCGGTCTGCTGCCGGTCCAGGTGCCGAAGAACGTCAAGGTGACGGTGGCGCCTGGGCATGTCAAGGTCGAGGGTCCCAAGGGACAGCTCGAGCGCACCCTGCCCGCCGACATCACGGTCAAGCAGAACGACGGCACGCTCGTCTTCGAGCGCCCGTCGGACGACTACCGGCACCGCGCCCTGCACGGCCTGGTGCGCAGCCTCGTCGCGAACATGGTCGAAGGGGTCGAGAAGGGCTTCACGAAGCACCTCGAGCTGGTCGGCGTCGGCTACCGCGTCGCCAAGCAGGGCGAGGAGCTCGTCCTGAACCTCGGCTACTCGCACCCGATCCGCTTCAAGCCGCCGAAGGGCGTCTCGATCGAGGTCCAGGACCCGACGAAGTTCTCCGTCAACGGCATCTCGATCGAGGATGTCGGCCAGGTGGCGGCGAACATCCGCGGCCTTCGGCCGCCCGAGCCCTACAAGGGCAAGGGCGTGATGTATCGCGGGGAGAAGATCCGCCGCAAGCCCGGCAAGGCTGGCAAGGGCGCCAAGGCGACCGCATGATCAAGCGACAGGACCGCAAGCAGAGCCGCGCGCGCCGCCACCGGCGCGTCCGCGTGCACGTCGCAGGCACGCAGCAGAGGCCGCGCCTGGCCGTCTTCCGCAGCCTGAACCACCTCTACGCGCAGGTCATCGACGACGGGACGGGCCGCACGCTCGCGTCGGCGTCCACGGTCGGCCTCAAGGCGAAGGGCAATGGTGTCGCCCAGGCGACCGAGGTCGGCAAGGCGATCGCGACCAAGGCTCGGGACGCTGGCGTCAGCAGCGTCGTCTTCGACCGCGGCGGCTTCCTCTATCACGGCCGGATCAAGGCGCTCGCGGACGCCGCGCGCGAAGCCGGACTGGAGTTTTAACGCATGTCCAGACAGATGGGTGGCGGACGGTACGGCGATCGGGGCGAGCGCTCCGAGCTCGCGGATCGCGTCGTCCGCGTCAACCGCGTCGCCAAGGTCGTCAAGGGCGGCCGCAAGTTCTCGTTCAGCGCCCTGATCGTCGTCGGCGACATGAACGGCCGCGTCGGCGCCGGCATCGGCAAGGCGCGCGAGGTGACCGAGGCGATCCGCAAGGGCATGGAGGTCGCCAAGCGCAACATGATCACCGTGCCGATGGTCGGCACCACGATCCCGCACGAGGTCAACCTCAAGTGGGGGTCGGCCCGCATCATGCTCAAGCCGGCCGCGCCCGGCACGGGCGTGATCTCGGGAGGCGCGATGCGCGCGGTCATCGAGACAGCCGGCATCAAGGACATCCTGACCAAGTCGCACGGCACCAACAACCCGATCAACACCGTGCGCGCGACGCTCGCGGCGCTGCAGCAGCTCAAGACGGCGCAGCAGGTCGCGGAGCTTCGCGGCAAGGACGTCGAGCAGATGGTCGGCAAGCGCCTCGCCGCCGCCTACGGTGCGACCAAGAAGCAGGACGACGCCGTGCCTGTCGGCGCGGCGACCGGAGCGGAACGTGGCTGAAGGTAAGACACGGGGCAACTCCTCCCCACGCAGTGGGGAGGTGGCGCGCAGCGCCGGAGGGGCGATGCTGAAAGCCACCCTGATGAAGTCGCCGATCGGCGCCCGGCCGGAGATCCGCGCCACCGTCCAGTCGCTCGGCTTCCGGCGCATGCACCAGACCCGCGAGCTCCCCGACAACGACGCCGTGCGCGGCATGTTGCGGCGTGTCGCGTTCCTCGTCGCCGTCGAAGGCGAGCCGTGGGAGCGGCCCCAGCGCTCGAAGTACAAGATCTGGCGCGCGCGCAGCACGAAGAAACACCAACGAGGTCATTGATGCGGATGTTCAGAAGCAAGGTCAGCCGTCAACCTGCCCGGGGTCCCCACGCAGTGGGGCATGCCCAGAGGGGGCACTAGCCGCCGTGCAGCTCCACGACCTCAAGCCCGCACCCGGCGCCCACCGCCGGCCCGAGCGCGTCGGCCGAGGCACAGGGTCCGGCCGCGGAAAGACGTCGGGTCGCGGCCAGAAGGGCCAGAACGCGCGCAGCGAGGGCTTCCGCCTCGGCTTCGAGGGCGGCCAGATGCCTCTCGCCCAGCGCATCCCGAAGCTGCCCGGCTTCAAGAACCGGTTCAAGAAGGTCTACGAGGTCGTCAACCTGTCCAAGCTGAGCCGCTTCGAAGACGGCGCCAAGGTCGACGCCGAGGCGCTGGCCGAGGCCGGCCTCGTCCGCGCGGGTCGCGAGGTGAAGATCCTCGGCGCCGGCGGCATCAACCGCAAGCTGACGGTCGAGGCCCACGCGATCAGCAACAGCGCCCGCGAGGCGATCGAGAAGGCGGGCGGCACGGTCACGGTCATCGGTCAGACGCAGGAACCGGAAAACAGCGAAGAGAAGCCGCAAGCTTCGGAGTAAGCGATGAACCTCTTCGAGGCGTTGATCAACGCGATCCGGCTGCCCGAGCTTCGCAACAAGATCCTTTTCACCGGCGGCATCCTGGTCATCTTCCGGCTCTTCGCGAACATCGCCATCCCCGAAGCCAACAAGACCGCGCTGAGCCTGCTGTTCAACAACCAGGCCCTGCTCGGACTGCTGGACCTGTTCTCGGGAGGCGGCCTGTCGCGGTTCAGCATCGTCGCGATGGGCATGAACCCGTACATCAACGCCACGATCATCATGCAGCTGATGACGGTGATCTCCGAGCGCATCAAGGAGATCCAGAAAGAAGGCGAGATGGGTCGCCGCCGCATCCAGCGCTGGAGCCGCTATCTCACCGTCGCGCTCGGCGCCGGCCAGGCTTACGGCTTCACCGTCCTGTTCCAGAACACGCAACCGGCGATCCTCGGCCCGCTGGAGTGGTTCCAGCGGCTGCAGATCATCCTCGTCCTGACCGCGGGGACGGTGATGCTCATGTGGTTCGGCGAGCTCATCACCGAGTACGGCATCGGCAACGGCGTCTCGCTGATCATCTTCGCCGGCATCATCGGCCGCGGCCCGCAGGGTCTGGCGGCCGTGTTCGGCGCCAACAGCACCGGCGGCGGCCTCGCCGACTACGTGCCGTTCATCATCTTCGGCCTCATCGCCCTGGTGATGACCGGCGTCATCATCGAGGTGCAGCAGGCGGTGCGGAAGATCCCCATCCAGTCGGCCCAGCGCGTCGCCGGAGGCCGCGAGGTGGGGCGGCGCGCGAGCTTCCTGCCGCTTCGCGTCAACCACGCGGGCGTGATCCCGATCATCTTCGCGATCTCGGTGATGTTCCTGCCCACCATCGTGGCCAACTACTTCACCGGCGCGCCGCCGGACACGTGGTACTACAAGGCCGCGGCGTGGGTGAGAGGCAACTTCTCGCCGAGCACCGCGAACGTGCCGATGGCCATCGGCTACAACGCGCTCTACTTCCTCTTCACGTTCGGCTTCACGTACTTCTACACGGCGATCACGTTCGACGTGCAGGACGTCGCCGACAACCTCAAACGCTATTCGAGCTTCATCCCGGGCATCAGGCCGGGACGTCCGACCGCGGACTACCTGCAGGCCGTGATGAACCGGGTGACGTTCGTCGGTGCGATCTTCCTCGGGTTCATCACCGTCATCCTGCCCATCGCGACGTCGAAGATCTCCGGCATCAATCAGCAGCAGATGTACCTCGGAGGCACAGCCATCCTCATCGTCGTGGGCGTGGCGCTCGACACGATGAAGCAGCTGCAGACGCAGCTGGTCATGAGGCAGTACCGGGGCTTCATCAAGTGAACCTGCTGCTGTACGGCGCCCCTGGCTCCGGCAAGGGGACTCAGGCAAACGTGCTGCGCGCGTATTTCCGAATCCCGCACATCGCGACCGGCGACATGCTGCGGGCTGAGATTGCGAACCGCACAGAGCTCGGCCTCCAGGCTCAGCCGATCCTGGCCGCCGGCCAGTACGTCTCGGACGAGATCATGATCGGGATGATCCGGAACCGCCTGCGCCAGCCCGACTGCGAGCCGGGCTTCATCATCGACGGCTTTCCCCGGACTGTCCCGCAGGCGGTCGCGCTCGACGAGCTGATGGCTGAGCTGGGCAGGGGGTTCGACCGGGTCATCTACCTGAAGGTGCCGGTCGACGAGCTGTTGCGACGTCTGTCGGGCCGCCTGGTCTGCCCCCGCTGCCAGCGCACGTACCCACCTGGCACGGCCGCGTGCGCAATCCATGGGACCGCCCTCGTTCAGCGCGAGGACGACAAGCCGGAGGCGGTCCGGCCCCGCATCGAGGTCTATCTCGAGAAGACGGTCCCGGTCCTCGACCACTACCGGGGCGAGGGCCTCGTTTCCGAGATCGACGGCAGGGGAACAATCGAGGAGATCAGCAGCCAGATCCTCGCCGCCGTCACCGCCCCGATGAACGGCAACTCGTCCCCATTGATGGGGAAGTCCCGGCCGAAGGCCGGGGATGGGGCCAAGACAGAACGGCAAAAGCCATGATCAACCTCAAGACCGCCCACGAGATCGACCTGATGGCCCGCGCCGGCGCCCTCCTCGCGTCCGTGATCCCGCCGCTGAAAGAGGCGTGCCAGCCCGGGGTCAAGACGATCGAGCTCGACCGCATCGCCGACCGCCTCATCCGCGACGGCGGCGCCACCCCCGGCTTCCTCGGCTACAACGGCTTTCCGAAGTCGATCTGCGTCTCGGTCAACGACGAGGCTGTCCACGGAATCCCGGGCAACCGCAAGATCGCCGACGGCGACCTGGTGAGCCTCGACCTCGGCCTGATCCTCGAGGGGTTCTGGGCCGACGTCGGCATAACGGTCGGCGCGGGCAAGATCACACCGGAAGCGGCGCGGCTGATCAAGGTCACGGAAGAGGCCCTCTACGTCGGCATCGACAAGGCGCGGCCCGGGGGCTTCCTCGGCGACATCTCGGCGGCGATCCAGCAGCACGTCGAGGCCGCCGGCTTCTCGGTCATCCGCCAGTTCGTCGGCCACGGCATCGGGCGGCAGATGCACGAGGATCCGCAGGTGCCCAACTTCGGCGTCCCAGGCACGCCTCCCCGGCTCAAGCCCGGCATGACGCTCGCTATCGAGCCGATGGTCAACGCCGGCACGCACGAGGTCTTCATGAAGCCCGACGGCTGGACGATCTGCACCGCGGACGGCGCCCTCTCCGCGTACTTCGAGCACACCGTCGCTATCACCGAAAAGGGGCCCGTCGTACTCACCAAAGGAGCGTTCGACTGAGTTCCACCTGGCCTTTGGTATACTCGGCGTTCGTGCCCCAACGCCCCCCACTCGTGAAGGGGGTCGTGGTGGAGCCTCTTCCCAACGGCGTCTACAGGGTTGAGCTCGAGAACGGGGCGAAGGTCCTCGCTCACGTCGCCGATCGCGCCGGCACCCACTTCACCCGGCTTCTCGCCGGGGACAGGGTGGGGGTCGAGCTCGCGACCGACGACCGGTCGCGGGGGCGGATTCGAGAGATCTGGAGATGAAGGTACGTCCGTCGGTCAAGAAGATGTGTCCGAGCTGCAAGGTGATCAAGCGCAACGGCGTGGTGCGCGTGATCTGCTCGAAGACGCCCAAACACAAGCAGCGACAGGGATGAACGTGAGCACAGCGGCTGTCAGAACCGCTCCGGGGTCCCCGCGAAATCGAAGATTTCGTGGGGTGGAAACACAAGCAGCGACAGGGGTAGGGGAGTAAGGATGGCAAGAATCGCCGGCGTCGACATCCCGCCGCAGAAGCGCGTGGTCGTCGCCCTCACCTACATCACGGGCATCGGTGACACGACCTCGAAGAAGATCCTGAAGATGGCCAACATCGACGGCGACCGCCGGACGAAGGACATCCCCGAGGACGAGATCGCCCGCCTGCGCCAGGTCATCGACCGCCTCGCCACCGCCAAGGAGATCCTCATCGAGGGTGACCTCCGCCGCGAGGTGGCGATGAACATCAAGCGCCTCACGGAGATCGGCTCCTACCGCGGCCAGCGGCACCGTCGCGGCCTGCCGGTGCGCGGCCAGCGCACGCGGACCAACGCGCGCAGCCGCCGCGGACCGAAGCGCGCGGTCGCGGGCAAGAAGAAGGTCAAGGCGGGCAAGTAGCAGTGGCCAAGCAGAAGAAGGTCGTCCGCACCCGGCGCCGCGAGCGCAAGAACGTGGTCAACGGGCAGGCTCACATTCAGAGCACGTTCAACAACACGATCATCTCGATCAGCGACGTCGACGGCAACGTCATCGCCTGGGGCAGCGCTGGGGCGCAGGGCTTCAAGGGCAGCCGCAAGTCGACGCCGTTCGCGGCCCAGACGACCGCCGAGGCGACGGCCAAGAAGGCGCTCGAGCACGGCATGCGCTCGATCGAGGTCTTCGTCCGCGGGCCGGGCGCCGGCCGCGAGGCC
>DATDML010000034.1:0-7067 GCA_036518815.1 Candidatus Dormiibacterota bacterium | reverse complement strand
ACCGCGCCACGGGCGGTCTCTACATCCTGAGATACACGGGGAACACGCCGCTCGACTGACGGCGCTGCCAGTCGCTTCCACGCGGCGCCCTCCTGCTTGAGCGAGCGGCCGGCCTTCTCGAGGCCGCCGGGCATGCGCCGTGGGCAACGGCGCTTCCCGACTGAGCAGGGCCAGCCTCGCCGGTAGGAACCGGCGAGTGCCGTCCACAACCTGTGCGCAGTGCGAAAGGAGCACGTCATGCTGCGCAAGTGGGCCGTGATCGGTGGGATCGGAGCGAGTCTCGTCGCCATGCCGCTGTTCGCCGACGAGAAGGAAGAGGCGGGCGAGCAGCATCAGGCCATCACCATGGATCAGCTTCCGGACGCCGTGAGGAGCGCGCTGCAGAAGGAAGCGAAGGGAAAGAAGATCGAGAACATCAAGAAGGAGACCGAAAAGAACGGGCAGACCCGCTACGAGGCGGAAGTGGTCTCCGGCAACAAGGGCACCGACCTCGAGTTCGACGAGAGCGGCAAGGTGGTCGAGCGCCGCAATCACTCCGAGTCGAAGGAGAAGAAGCACCAGCACAAGGAGTAGACAGCATGGTTGGACCAGCGCTCACGCGAGCGTGGGTTACGCGACCCACCTTGTGGAGAGCTGCGCAGAGCCACAGCGGGAGGCTGGTCCATGCAAATGGTGCGCTTCGTCGGTCTGGACGTCCACAAGGACAGCATCGCGATCGCAATAGCAGACAGCAGCGGGAGCGATCCCTCGCTCGTCGCGGTTGTGCCGAATGACACGGCGGCACTGATACGGCGGCTGAAGAAGCTTGGCAGGGGAAGACGGCTGTCGTGCTGCTACGAGGCAGGCCCGACCGGGTATGGGCTCTGCCGCGATTTGAATCGGGCAGACATCGAGTGTCGGGTCGTTGCGCCGTCGCTCGTGCCGGTGCAGGTCGGCAGCCGCGTAAAGACGGATCGGCGTGACGCCGTGAAACTGGCGCGCTTTCTGCGGTCGGGCGACCTTACCGAGGTCACCGTACCGGACGCCGCGACGGAGGCGATGCGGGACCTCGAGCGCGCTCGCGAAGATGCGAAGCGGGCCGAGCGAACGGCGCGGCATCACCTCTCCAAGTTCCTACTCAGGCACGGCCGGATCTATCCGGGTAAGACCGCTTGGACGACGAAGCACCTGGAGTGGGTGCGGCAACAGCGATTCGAGCAGCAGGCGCAGCAGCGCGTGCTCACCGATTACTTGCATGCCGTCGAGGAGAGCAGCGATCGGGTGGAGAGGCTGACCAACGACATCCGCGAACTGGTGGAGAGCTGGTCGCGAAAGCCGCTCGTCGATGCCCTCCAGGCGCTGCGCGGGATCCAGCTCGTCACCGCCGTCATCCTCGCGGCCGAGCTCGGCGATATGCGCCGATTCAAGACGGCGCCGCAGCTGATGGGCTACCTCGGGCTGGTGCCCTCCGAGCACTCGAGCGGGGAGACGAAGAAACGCGGTGCGATCACAAAGACGGGCAACGCGCACGTCAGACGCATCCTCACGGAGTCTGCCTGGGCGTACCGCTTCCGGCCCGCGATGAGCCGCGCGATCCGCCAGCGCGGCGGTGGCGCGTCACCGGACGTAAAGCGCATCGCCTGGAAGGCGCAGGAGCGGCTGCACAAACGCTACTGCCGACTGAGCGGTCGCGGGATGAGCCGGCAGAAAGTCATCACCGCGATCGCGCGTGAGCTGGCTGGCTTTGTCTGGGCGATCGGCCAGCAAAAGAAACTCCTAGCCTGAGGAACTGAGCGGCAGAGGCAGCCGGCCGCGGCGCCGGCCAAAGGGGAACCCTCGCAATAGCTATGGACAGCGGCTGACGCCGCCACGTCCGCCCGCTAGACCGAGGCAGCCCCCGACGGATGAGGGTCATGCGGTAGCCAACCCGCGAATCTCAGGCTGATCAGCCGTCGACACCACTCCACGGCCGGCTGCCTCTGCCGCTCACGAAAAGGACTTGCGTCCAACCATCTCAGCTATCCGACGAGCCTTCCCAGCAGGGCGCGCTGCTCCCAGAGGAGGAACGCGCCACTCGCGGCCATCAGCCAGATGACGAGGACGCGGAACGTCTTCGCGGAGAGGCGCTGGAGCCAGCGCGCGGCCATCCAGTTGGCGGGAATCGCGAGCAGGCCCACGACGAGGCCATAGACGAGATACTCTCGCTGGATGGCGCCGAGCGTCGCGTACGTTCCAATCTTGGCCACGTGCATCACCGAGGAGTTGACGGATTTCGTGCCGACCATCTCCTCCTTGACGGTGCCGTAATTCAGGTACAGCGGGTTGAGCACAGGGCCCATTCCTCCGATCAGCCCGGAGAGGAACGCGACGGCCAGCCCCGCGGGGAGGAACCACCACAGACGCGCCCGGAACGAGCGCTCGCGCGCGCCGAACCGGTACTGCAGGGGAGCGCTGAGAAGGAAGAGCGCGACCACGATCTGGAGCCACTGCGCCCTGGTGTGCGCGAACACCCAGGCGCCGAGCAGTCCTCCCGGCACCGCGCCGGCCAGGAACCAGCGCACGATCTGCCAATCGATGGTCTTGCGGAAGATGACGATGCGCGATGGCACCGCGAACAGGTTGCCCAGGGTGACGACGGGCGCGACGGCGCGTCCTCCGAGAAGGAGCGCCACCGCCGAGATGAAGATGAATTCACCCCCGCCGGCCGCGGCAGTGCTGATCGACCACGACACGAACCCGGCCAGCGCGACGAGCGCCAAGGTCAGGGGAACGTCTCCTCGATCCGTGTGGAGAACGCATCCTGCATCGGGGCGCCCTATCTCTTGACGTTCGTCTTGGACAGCGCCGCGCCGAGGCCCTGCGCCAGCTTGACGGCGTCGTCGTTCGCCCAGAAGTGCATGTAGAACAGCCGCGGCACGTCGTCGAGCGCGTGGCTGTGGAGCGCGGTGGCGACGATGCCGTTCTGGCGGAGCACGTTGAGCACCGGCTCCACTTCCTTGCCGGTCATGGCGAAGTCGCCGGCGATCGCGGCCTTGCCGCCGCCGGTGGGCTGGAAGTTGATCGAGGTGCCCATGCCGAACGACGGCGGCGCGGGCATGCCGCCCTCGCTGACCTTCTCTGCCCGCGGCACGTTGAAGTGCAGCACCCCGCCGCTCACGTTTCCCTTCGCTCCCATCGCCTTCTCGACGGCCGACTGGTCGAAGCCCAGATCCGTCTCGCCCTTGGCGGCGGGGGCGGGCGGCATGGGCGTCTTCGTCAATCCGACTGCCTTCACCACCGCGCGCGCCATCTTGACCGGATCGCCGTGGCCTCCCATGTGCACATAGAAGATCGGCGGCGTTTCGCCGAGCAGGTGGTTGTGGATGGCCGTGACCTCGACGCCCCCGTCCAGGAGCGCGTTCGTCACCGCAGGCACTTCGTCGACGGTCAGGACCAGGTCGCCCATGATCATCGCAGCGCCCTTGCCCACGGGGGCGAACGCGGCCCAGCCGCCGAGAGCGAGCCCGGGCTTCACCTCGGTGCCACCCACGGTCACGTGCAGGTCCGAGCGCGGCATGTTGAAGCGGATGACGCCGCCCGGCATCGCGCTGCCGTCGAACCCGAACACCTGTTGCACCGGCTTCCACTCCGGCGCAGCCCCCGCGGCAGCCACCAGCAACAACGCGACGATCATGTGCTTCTCCTCTGAGCGCTTTCCAGGCGCCGGTTCACTTCGTCCCACTGGATGTTCTGGAAGAAGGCGTCGACGTACTTCGCCGCCGCCGCGTCCGTAGTCGATCGCATATGCGTTGAGAGGCCGCGCAGCTTCGACGCGGCGAACGGCAACGGCTTGACCGCATGCATGGAGCTCCTCACTTCGGCGTGGCCGTGAGATCGTCGAACTGGATGATCGAGTCGGCCTTCGTCCAGACTCCGAACTTGCCGGCGTCCTTGAAGGTGCCATCGTGGGCGTCGATGACCCTCTTGCCGTCGAAGAAGACCTGGATGTGGTCGCCCATCATTTCCACTGCAAGCTCGTGCCAGACGCCGGAGGCGACCTTGCCGTTCCAGCCCTCGAAGCGGGCGCGCTTGCCATTGACGACGTGGTACAGGTGCACGTTGTCTTCCAGCGCGTTGGCGCGGGTGATGTAGTAGTTGTCCTTGTCCTTGAGGCGCCAGAGAATCCCGCAGCCCTGATCGCCCTTGCCTGCGACCGGCTTGCACTTGACCGAGAGGCGCAGGTCCTTCAGGTCCGGCCCGGTATACGCGATGGGAAAGCGGTAGTCCGTGTCGTCGCCGTCGGTCTGCGCGAGCACGTTCTTGCCACTCGGAGCATCGCTCACCGCCTGCACCACCCACCTGCCCGGCTTGCCCTTGCCGGTGAGCGCGAGCTCGAATCCCTTCGGCGGCTGACCCGGCGTGTCCGAGTCGAAGTTGAACGTCGTCATCTGCTTCTCCTGCGCGAGCGCGGACGAGGCGACCAACGCGACAATCCACGTGCGGCCCCTCATGGTTCTCCTCCGCGCCGCTTTCGTTTGAAGTACTCGTAGAGATCGTCCAGCACGAAGCTGGCCCGCTGCAGGCGCACTTCGTCCTCGGGGTGGGCCATCGCGATGCCGTTGATCAGGTGCTCGAAGCCGGCGTTGTCAGGCCGGCCGTACTTCTCGTCCTTGAGATCGATGTCGTGGACGATCTCGGCGATCGCCCGCAGCGCAGCGTCGGTGAGCTGGAAACGCTGCAAGAGCACCTCGAACGAGCAGAGCTCGCCCTGGTGCGTGAACTCGCCGTCGAACATGTCGAAGCGCAACTCGCCGGCCTGGTGGCGATACTCCCGCGCGGTCACGAACTTGAATCTCGCCTTCTCGTCGATGAAGCGCCGGATGAGCCACGCGCTCGCCATCCGATCGACGTGGATGCCGGTCCGGGTCACCCAGGTCGCGCCCTGCGGCTTCTCCAGCGCCGCAGCCGGCGGCGCTTCCGATCTGGGAGTCCGCTCGGCGAGGTTCCTCTCCAACTCGCGAACGAGCCCGTCGAGCGCTTCGCGGCCGCGCGCATGGAAGAAGTCGATGGCGGCGATCTCGCCCACCCGCTTCTGCAGCCGGGCGAGCGCGGCCTCCAGCTCGGCCCGCTTCTCGTCGGCGATCTCTCCTTTTCGAGGGAGCTTCTTCGACAACTCGCGCGCATCGCTCGCGACCTGCATGTAATCCGCGTCGCGCGCGGAGCGGAACATCTCCTTGACCTGCTCGTCGTTGAGGCCCTCGACCAGGCGCGCCTCGACCAGCGACGCGTCGCCGCCTCCTTCGACGATCTCGCGGAGCACCCAGTTCAGATCCTCCTGCGCCTGCTCGCTCGAGGGCAGCGCGTAGACCGAGTTCTTGATCCCGACCGCACCCAGCTTCTGCAGACGGCGCCAGATCTTCACCCGGAAGTAGTTCGGCTTGGGCGGGATCTGGTGGATGAGCAGCAGCCAACCAGGCGCGCGTGCGGCCTTGTCCTTTTCCGGCACGCGGGGGTTATAGTGCAGGCGTATCGACTGTCAACTGGCACTGCTGCAATTGAATCCGACCTCGGCCTGAGATCTGGCGCCATGACCATCCACCCTGCGAGCGCGAGATGACGACAGCACCCGGCGAACCGGCGAGCTCACGGCCGCCCCCGGGCAACGGCGGACCGACCCCTGCCGAGACCGTCCCCTGCTCGATGCGGGAGCTTCTCCTCTACTTCCTTCGTCTCGGGACGTTCGGGTTCGGCGGACCCATCGCGCTCGCGGGACACATGCTCCACGATCTGGTCGAGGAGCGCCGCTGGTTCGCGCCGCAGGACTACGCAGAGGGGCTCGCGCTCTCGCAGCTCTCGCCGGGGCCGCTCGCCGCGCAGCTGGCTAAATATCTGGGCTGGGTGCGCGGGGGCGTTGCCGGCGCCACGCTGGTCGCGCTGGCCTTCATCGGGCCCTCGTTCCTGATGGTCCTGGCCCTCTCGCTGCTCTACGTCCACTACGGCGGGCTTCCCTGGATCCAGGCGGCCTTCTACGGCATCGGCGCCGCAGTCATCGCCGTGATCGCGCGCAGCGCTTACAAGCTCGCGCGCACGACGGTACGGAAGGACCCGGTGCTCATCGCGCTCTTCGCCATCAGCGCGGTCTTCACCGGCTGGACGGAGAAGGAGATCATCTGGATCTTCTTCGGCTGCGGAGTCGTGGCGCTGCTGGCCAAGGCCTGGCCCCGCTCGGCGGCTGCGGCCGCGCTCGTTCCCCTGCCCTGGCTCTTCAGCGGGCTGCACGGTCCGGCCGCCGGCGAGCTGTGGCGCATCGGCTGGTATTTCACCGAGGCCGGCGCGTTCGTGTTCGGGAGCGGCCTCGCCATCGTTCCCTTCCTCCACGGCGGCGTGGTCGATCAATTCCACTGGCTGAACGAGCGCCAGTTCCTCGATGCGGTCGCGGTCGCGATGATCACGCCGGGGCCGGTGGTGATCACGGTGGCATTCATCGGTTTCCTGGTCGCGGGCTATGCCGGCGCGCTGGTGTCCGCCGTGGGCGTCTTCCTGCCCCCGTACCTGATCGTGATCCTGGCGGCGCCTCACTTCCGGCGCTGGTCGGCCAACGTCAAGGTGAAGGCGTTCGTCGCCGGCGTCACCGCCGCCGCAGCCGGCGCCATCGCGGGTGCGGCGTACGTCCTCGGCAAGCGAGCCATCATCGATCTCCCCACCGCCGGCATCTGCCTGGCCACGCTGGCGCTCCTGATCAAGGCGCGAAAGATCCCCGAGCCGCTGATCATCATCGCAGCGGGCGTGGTTGGGTTCGTCTTCCAGCACCTGCTCCGAATGCACGGAGCCGCGAGGTGACCCAGCTGGCAGGCGACCGATCCTCTTCGCCGAGCCGGACGGGGTCGCGCGCGTACACAGCGGGAGCTCGGCGCAACTTATCCGCACCAGGAACACGAAAGGCCGCTGCTCGTTCGAGGCGCTGGTCGTTCCCGTCGCGATCGCGTCACGGTGTCGCACCGACCTCGAGATCTTCAAGGTCCCTGTCGCCGGCCTGGGTTCCTGTGATTCACTGGCGAGCAGCAGACCCGAGGCCCACGCGATGCCCATCTACGACTACGCCTGCAAGT
>DATDML010000033.1:0-3389 GCA_036518815.1 Candidatus Dormiibacterota bacterium | reverse complement strand
TCGCCTACGCGCTGGCGGTCGAGAAGCTGATGGGAGTCGAGGCGCCGCCGCGCGCGCAGGCGTTGCGCGTGATCATGTCCGAGCTCACGCGCATCTCCTCGCACCTAGTCTGGCTCGGCACGAGCGGCATCGAACTCGGCGCCTCATCGGTGCTCATGTACTGCTTCCGCGAGCGCGAAACCATCCTCGCCATGAACGAAGAGATCTCGGGCTTCCGAATGCACACGTCCTACATCCGGCCCGGTGGCGTGATGGCGGACGCGACGCCCCGCTTCCTCGACCTCCTCGCGAAATTCGTCATCGACATGCCCAGGCGCGTCGACGAGTACGAGGACCTGCTGACGATGAACCCGATTTTCCGCTCGCGCACCATCGGCATCGGGCGGCTCGCCCCCGATGTAGCCAGGGTCGTCGGCGCCAGCGGGCCGATGATCCGCGGCTCTGGAGTCGCGTGGGATCTGCGGAAGGTCGCCCCCTACTCGGGCTACGAGAAATACGACTTCGAGGTCGCCACGTCGGACATGTGCGACTGCTACGGGCGCTACCTCGTGCGCATGAAAGAGATGCGCGAGGCCGTGAAGATCATCAAGCAGGCGATGGAGAAGCTCCCCGACGGGCCGGTCAACGTCGACGACCGCAAGATGCTGCCGCCGCCCCGCGAGGAGCTCGAGACGTCGATGGAGGCGGTCATCCACCACTTCAAGCTCTTCACGGAGGGCTACTCGGTGCCGGCCGGCGACGCGTATGTCGCGGTCGAGTCGGGCCGGGGCGAGAACGGGTGCTACATCGTCAGCGACGGCACGCACAAGCCGCGCCGCGTGAAGTTCCGCTCCGCATCGTTCGTGAACCTGCAGGCGCTGGAGCGGATGGCGCTGAACCACATGGTCGCCGACCTGGTGGCCATCATCGGCACCGCCGACACGGTGCTGGGCGACGTCGACAGATGAGCGCGCTTTCCGCGCACGTGCTGGAAGAGATTCGCGAGCTGCCCGCGCGATTTCCGCAGCCGCGCTCCGCGGTGATGCCTGCGCTGGACCTCGCGCAGGAGGAGCTCGGCCATCTCACGCCCGAGGCGATGACCGAGGTGGCGCACGCGCTGAACCTCGACGCCGGTTATGTCGAGGGGGTCGCGACCTTCTATTCCCTGTTCCACCTGCAGCCAGTGGGCAAGCATCGGTTCTACATGTGCACGAACCTCAGCTGCATGCTCCGCGGCGCGAACGAGCTGGTCGAGCACGTGCAGAAGTCGATCGGCGTGAGCGAACCGGGCGAGGTATCGAAGGACGGGCTGTTCAGCTACGAGGGCGTCGAATGCCTCGGCGCGTGTGAGTACGCGCCGATGATGCGGCTCGACCACCGATACCACTACGACCTGACGCTGGAGAAGCTCGATTCCCTGATCGCCGAGCGGAAAGGCTCCTCCCCACGCAGTGGGGAGGTCGGCGCGGCAGAGCCGCGCCGGGTGGGGACATCCAAACCGCGCGCCCCGCGGAAGAAGAAGTCCGATGGCTGACCTCCGCGGCACGCACGGCGAGTCGAACGGCAACCTGCTGACGCGCTGGTTCGGCACGGCCGACCTGCACAAGCTCGACGTTTACGAATCGAAGGCGGGCGGCTACACCGCCCTGCGCAAGGCGCTGCTGGAGATGGAGCCCGCGGCCATCACCAACGAGGTCAAAACGTCGGGCCTCCGCGGTCGCGGCGGCGCGGGCTTCGCCACCGGCGTGAAGTGGAGCTTCATCAAGCGCGACACGCCGGAGCCGAAGTACGTCGTCGTCAACGCCGACGAGTCCGAGCCGGGCACGGCCAAGGACCGCTACATCATGGAGAACTGTCCGCACATGCTGCTCGAGGGCATCATGATCGCGGCCTACGCAGTCGGCGCGAACCAGGCGTGGATCTACATTCGCGGTGAGTACGACGAGCCCTACCGGATGCTCCTCGAGGCCATCCGAGAGCTGCGCGAGAAGGGCTACCTGGGTCCGAAGCCGATGGGCAAGGACTTCCCGCTCGACATCCAGGTCTACCGCGGGCACGGCGCGTACATCTGCGGCGAGGAAACCGCGCTGCTCGAATCGCTCGAAGGCAAGCGCGCGCAGCCCCGTTCGCGCCCTCCCTTCCCGGCGGTCAAGGGCGCCTGGGGCCGGCCCACGCTGCTCAACAACGTCGAAACACTGGCCACCGTGCCCTGGATCATCAACAACGGCGGCGCCGCATACGCGAAGCTCGGCACCGAGAAGAACCCGGGCACGCGGCTGCTGACGGTCAGCGGCAACGTGAAGCGGCCAGGGATCTACGAGGTCGAGATCGGCAAGACCTTCCGGCACATCATCATGGAGCTCGCCGGCGGTCCGCCCGACGGCCGCAAGGTGAAGGTGTTCTGGCCCGGCGGTTCATCGGCGCCGGTGCTTCCGGAGTCAATGCTGGACACCACCTGCGACGCCGAAGCGCTCGCCGCCGCCAAGTCGATGGGTGGCTCGGGCGGCGTGATCGTGATGGACGACAGCCACTGCATCATCGAAGCCGCCCACCGGCTGCTGCAGTTCTACGCGCACGAGTCGTGCGGCAAGTGCACGCCGTGCCGCATCGGCGGCGACTGGGCGGTGCGCATGTACGAGCGCATCCTGGCCAAC
Organism: Candidatus Dormiibacterota bacterium; assembly: GCA_036518815.1. Lineage (GTDB taxonomy): Bacteria > Chloroflexota > Dormibacteria > Dormibacterales > Dormibacteraceae > CF-118. The sequence goes on along the minus strand of DATDML010000033.1, from coordinate 756 downwards.
CAGGGCTCGCAGGTGGAGCTCGACAATCTCCGCCAGGTCTCCGACGCGTTGCAGAACGGCCGGTGCCTCTGCGGCCTCGGCGACTCGGCGGGGTGGGTCATCGACTCGACGTTCCGCCACTTCCGCAGCGAATACGAGGACCACGCGCTGCGCCACGAATGCAACGTCGGCAAGGTGATGGCGAATGCCTGACGTCAACGTGACCATCGACGGCCACAAAGTCACGGTGCCGGCCGGCACGCTCATCGTCGAAGCCGCCAAGACCATCGGCGTCGAGATCCCGGTGTTCTGCTACCACCACAAGCTCGACCCGGTCGGCGCATGCCGGCTGTGCCTGGTCGACATCGCGCCTGGACCGCCGCGACCGCAAACCGCGTGCACGACGCCGGTGGCCGAAGGAATGGTTATCAAGACGCAGAGCGCGATGGCCGTGCAGGCGCGCGCCGAGATCCTCGAGTTCGAGCTCGTCAACCATCCGCTCGACTGCCCGGTCTGCGACAAGGGCGGCGAGTGCCCCCTGCAGGACTTCACCTTCCGGCACGGCTACCCGATCAGCCGCATCGACGGGCCGCGGCTGCATTTCAAAAAGCCGATCCCGCTCTCGCCGAACATCGCGCTCGACCGCGAGCGCTGCGTGCTCTGCTACCGCTGCACTCGCTACTACGACGAGATCGCGTGGCAGCAGGAGCTCACGACCGATCGCCGCGGCGTGCACTCCTTCATCACGAGCCAGTTCGACCAGCCGCTGCAGTCGAT
>DATDML010000032.1:0-42280 GCA_036518815.1 Candidatus Dormiibacterota bacterium | reverse complement strand
GTTGGCCGAGTTGATCTTCAGGTCGGTGCCGCCCTCAGCGTCCTGCGTGCCCGTCGGCAGTCCGATGCTGCCGTGGAGCGCCAGCAGGTCGACGTTGTTGCCGATGACGTTCGGCGTCGACCCTCCCAGGCCGCCGTTGTGGCCGTCGGTGATGTTGCCGAAGCTGTTTGCCAGGCTCACGTCGTTGCAGGTCGTCAGGTGGCTGCCGAAGCATGTGGTGACGGTGTCGACGTGCAGGTCGCCCGTTGTCTCGGTGATGCGGATCATGCCCGGCGCGTGCGCGTTCAGAACGCCGAACCGGTCGATCGACGACTGGATCTCCAAGAAGTTGACGTTCTGGCCGATCTGACCCGTTTGCGCGATCAGGTTGATGCTGACGCCGATCACGTCCGGACCGGGGTCGCCCGTGCCGGCTGTCGGCGGGTTCGGGCTGCCGACCGGGGCGTCGAAGATCGAGGTCGGGGCGATCAGCGTGACGTCGTCGTCCGTCGACTTGACCTGGCCGACGCGCATGCTGCCCGTCTGCTCGGTGTAGGTGACCCAGCCGTTCATGTCCGCGTTGACGTTGCCGAGCCCATGCACGTTGACCAGCGCGATCACGTTGGTGTTGGTGGCGCTCGGCGCGTCGTTCGCGGCGAACACGTTGATGCTGCCGTTCGTCGTGATCGAGCCCGAGTCGACCAGGCTGAACAGGTAGGTGCTCTTCACGGAGTGGTGCACGTCGTTGAAGGCGCCGCGGTCGAACGTCCCGGGTGAGCCGGTGTCGGGCTCGAACTGGTTGAAGTAAGACGGCGGGCTGCTGACGCCCGACGTCGCGGTGACGTTGACGCCCGGCAGGTTCTTGTCGCTCGTCACGTACTCGGTCGTCTGCAGGCGGATGTTCACGTTGTTGCCCGCGACGATGTTGCCGATGCCGATCGTGTCGGCGTTGGTGACGGTCGCCTGCACCGCCGGCACACCGAAGCAGCCGGAGACGCCGGTGAAGGACGTGCCCGTCAAACCGGTGTAAGAGCAGACCCCGGTCGCGCCGCCGACCGTGAACTTGCCCGTGGCGCCGAAGCCGGCCGTCGACGTCACGTTGAGCGTGTTCGCGGCGCCGGTCAGCGACTGGTTGGGCGCGCTGACACGCGTCTGCGAGGCGGGGTCGACGATGGCCGGGTTGCGCGCGGAGGTCAGCATGTCCAGGTTGATGTCGCCGTGCGCGCCGGCCGTGAAGGTCAGCGTGCCGTTGTCCCACTGGACCAGGTCCACGTTCAGGTAGTTCCCGCCGGCGTTGCCGATGTTCCCACCGGGCGCGCTGATGTGGAGGACATTGCTGCGCACCAGCGAGGTGTGGCCGCCGACGACGGCTCCACGCGCCGTGTTGGCCAGGATGTCGCCGCCGTCGTTCGTCAGCTCGGTGTCACCGATCGGGTTGTCGACGGTGCCCTTGATGAGGATCTGCGCCGACGACGTGCCGTGGATGGTGACCAGAGTCGGGAACGCGTTCTGGACGATGTGGAAGAACGGGGTCGTGTGCTGCGTCGAGCCGCCGGGCGCGTTCAGGGTCACCTGAGGCTTGGCGTTCGGGTTGATCACCTGGATGTTGTTGATCCAGAGCGGCAGCGAGCTGTGGTTGATGATCGTGACCAGCTCGTAGTTCTCGCGGAACGAGAACGTCGGCTCGACCGAGTTGTTGCCGATGCTGCCACCCGACGACTGCATGTAGATGTCGCCGACATCGTTGTTGACGATGTCGCCCACGTCGATGTGACCCGCGCCCGACAGGTCGGTCCCGGGCACGGGCGGGTTGGCGATGCCGTTGGCGGTGATGTTCACGGCCTTGGTCACAAACCCGTTCAGGCCCACTTCGAGATAGGGGCTCGGGCCTGCGTAGATGAAGACGTTTGCGTCCCACCTGATGTAGCGCGTCGGGTTGTTGTCGTCGGCGACCGAACCCAGGTCCTCGGCCTGCACGTACAGGGCCAGGTGGTTGTCGCCGTTGGTGACCAGCGGCGTGTCCAGGCTCGCGTCGTTCTCGTTGACGCCGTGGATCAGGCGCGGGCCGGCGGTGACCGTGACGCCCTGGTGGGCCAGGCCGAAGTTGCCGAAGTGCACGTCCGGCCCGTTGCCGCCGTCGCTCGGCCCGATACAGATACAGGTCGCATCGTTGTTGTCGGTGTTGCGCGTCTCGTCGTGGTGGTAGGCGCGGACGTCGACACCGTCGTGGCCGTTGACCAGCGTGTTGGTCAGGTTCTGCCCGTCGATCAGCGACGTGTCGTTGGAGTGGACGACGTAGTTCTCGTGCGCGTCGGCGCTGCCGATGAACGCGATGGTCAGAGCTTCGGCGCGACCGTCGTGGCCGGCGCTCGAATCGCTGTCCACCGCCACTGTCAGACCCTCGACGTTCGCGTCCGCGCCGATCACGGCCGCGGTGTACTCGTTGACGGTCGTGTTCGTATTCGCGTGGCTGAAGTCGCCGAGGCCGCCGCTGTCGGTGTGCGCCCGCGTGTACGAATCCTGGTGGCTCGACGAGGAGATCAGGACGTTGCCGCCGGCGGTCAGCTTCTGACCGTTGGCGTTCACCTGCTTGCTACCGGGCGTGTCGCCGGTGATCTGGGTGGGGCCGATGTCCTGGCCGACGAACGCGTAGTTGTCGACGTTGACGTTGATGTTCGCGTTCACGTCGGCGGCCGCGATCAGGCCGCCCGAGCCGTTCTGCGCTGTAGAAGCGTCGTTCGTGATCGCGCTCGTCGTGATGCTCACGTTGCCGCCCGCGGTCAGCGTCGTGGCCGCGTCGTAAGCCTTGACCTTGACGGTGTTGTCGGCCACGGCATTCGGGACGTTGACGGAGACCGCGCCGCCGCCGCCGCCTTCCGCGTCCGCATCGGTGACGCCGTTGCCAACGGGCGGGCTGTACTTGCGCAGCGACGTGAGCGGCGTGGTGAACACCGGCTCGTACAGGTAGTTCAGGCCGCCCGGCAGCGGGCCGGTCAGGTCGATGCGCAGCTTGTCCACCTTGTCCGCGGTGGAAGGCGACAGCGCGATGCCGGCCTTGAAGAAGGAGTGAGTGCTGCTCCAGTAGTCGCCGCCGATGACGGTGACGTCGGTGGAGCTGCCGCCGATCATGTGAGTTTCTTTCGAGGTGAGCGTGATCGGCCCGGTGCCGTTTTGGTTGTCCAGCACGAGCGTGCCCGAGTTGCTGGACGCGTCCACCTTGTACGTGAAGCCGTTGGTCAGGCCGCCGATCGGCGCGGGCACGAGCTCCTGGACGCCGCTGGAGCTCGCCGGCGGCGTGATCGGCAGGGCGGTCACGGGAATGTCGTCGTGCGGGTTGCCGCAGCAATTGTCGTCCTGGCCGTCGGGGTCGCAGCCCACGGCGTGGCAGTAGCTGTCGGCAAGCCGGATCACGTGGTCGTTTACGACGATCACGTAGTAAGCGCCGCCGTTGCTCAGGCTGCCGACCAGGTCGGAGCTGTTCGTGCGGTAGATGACCTTCTCACCGGTGAACAGCCCGTCGGCCGCCTCGACGTTGTGGGCGATGACCGGGCCGATGAAGATGTCGTGCTGGCTGCTGTCTGCGGTCTTGACGTCGCTCGGGTCGCGGTTGATCGCGCCGGCGTTGAACGTCAGGGCCTGCGGCGCCAGGTAGGTGACGAACTCACCCGAGCTGAACGGGTTGCTGCCGTTGATGTTGCCGCCACTCACATCGGTGGTCGGGTCGACGTTCAGACCCGCGTCGTTGGCGTCGCTCAGTGAGTTGTACAGCTCGATCGTGAAGTCGTCGATCCTGCGGACGTAGAGGGTCCCGCTGAGCGAGCCGATGCCGCCGGGTCCGGAGAAGATGACCGGGTCGCCGGTGTGCAGGTTGTGCGGCGAGGCGAACCGGATCATGTTGCGGTCGGAGTCCACGCCCGCGTGGCCGGCGCCGAGGGAGTCCCCGTTGACCGTTCCGGCGGAGAACGTGGCGCCGAACTGCAGGTGGTTCTGATCGATGACGATCACGTCGTAGATCGTGTTGTCCTGCAGGCCGTTGATCAGGTTGCCGCCATTGGTCACGTAGAGGACGGCGTCACCCGTGGTCAGGCCGTGGCGGGTGAAGGTGATCGTGTCCGAGCCGGTGTCGACGCAGGGCGCCGGCAGGCTCAGGCAGGCGTTGGCGTCGGCGTTGAAGTAGTCCTGCAGCGGAGTGCCCGTGGCGTCGCTGTGCGAGTCGGCCTCGATGCTCACGTTGCCGCCCGCGTTGACGGTGCTGCCGGAGCCGACGTAGGCGTTGACGGTCGGGTTGGAGGTCGCGTGCGCGTTGGCCGCGCCGATCTGGGCGATGCCGCCGCCGAAGGACGTCGCGCGCGAGTGACCCTCGGCGTGAGCCGATGTCGCCGTGATGGAGATGTCGCCGGTCACGTTGACGGTGTCGCTCGAGCCGATGTAAGCCTTGACGGTCGGCGTGACGGTGGACTCGGCGTCCGTGCCGCCGAAAGACGCGATGCCGCCCGTGCCGCAGTCCGCGGACGAGTTGGCCGACGACGCGTCGTACGACGTGATGGTCAGCGCCGCCGGCTTGCCGCTGTTGTCGCCGACAGTCGCGCTGCCGTCGACGTACGCCAGCGTCGACTTGGTGACCGATGACGTGCCGGTCAGCACCGCCACGCCCAGGGCGCCGCCCGCGCCGCCGTGCGCGCCGGCGTCGGACTCGTTCGCCTGCTGAGCGTTGACCGTGATGACCGTGCCGCCGCTCTTGATGCTGGCGCCGGTCCCGATGTACGCCGAGTTGCCGCCGCCGATGATCGAGGTCGCGCTTGACGCGGCAAGGGCGCCCAGGCTGAGCGAGATGACGTGGATGTCGGTCGAGGCGGTGTCGTTCCCATTCGTGTTGACGTTGAGCGTGGTGGCATTGGTCAGCGTGCCACCGAACGAGGCGCTGACCCCGGCCTCGTCGTCGGCCCTGGCAGTCATGTCGGTCACCGCGAAGAGGAACGAGCCGGCCACCGAGTCGTCGTTGGCCGTGGCCACGTTGGTCGACTGGGCGCCCACGGTGACGCCGCCGAGCGTCTCGTCGACACTCCCGGTCGACCCGACCGTAGCGCTCGTGCCCGCGTCCGAGGTGATGTCTGCCTTGGCGCCAGCCAGACCGGCGGCGATGCCGCCCGCGGCGATCACCTGGGTGTTGACCGTCGCCGAGTTGTTGCTGGTCGCCTGCAGACTCACTCCGGTGCCGCCGGAGACCTGGCCGTCCATCTCGACGCTCGTGGGCGCAGCGATCTTCGCGCTGGGTCGCGAGAAGCCGCCGCCGAAAGCGCCGATGGCGAAGACGTCGCTCGTGGTGTTGGCCGTGTTCGCCGAGCTCGCCAGCACCTGGATCAGACCGCTGGAGACGATGCCCTTCGAGCCGATCTTGGCCGTGGTGGCGGCGGTGGTGGTAATGAACGTGACGACGCCGGAGACCGAGACGGCGCCCAGCCCGACGTTCGCGGCCGAGGTGCTGCCCTCGGCGTCGTTGATGGCGATGCCGGCGCCGACGTTCTGGTTGGCGTAGACGTTGATCGAGCCGGACCCGGTCACCGCGCCGTCGAGCTCGGCGTCGACCCCGCCGCCGATGGTCACCTTCGACACGTAGTCGCCCGCCGTGATGCCGCCGGCGCCGGTGGCGCCCACGCTCGCTGTCGCGTAGTTGGCGTGGTTCGAGCCGTCCGGGACCAGACCCGCATCGACTGTGATCGCACCGCCCACGTCGATCGAGGAGTCGACGTCGGTCTGCGCCGTCACCGTCGCATCGGAGGTGATGGTCGCCACCGCGTCCACGCCGCTGCCGCCGCCGAGGGCGAAGTTGAACAGGTCGGCCGGCGCGGAAACCTGGTTCTGGCCGCGCGCCTGGATGAGCAGGCTGCCTGCGGAGACGCCGCCGTCGACGTACGCCTTGGTGTCGCCGCCCACGATCGCGGTCGGAGCCAGGTCGACGAGCGTGATGCCGCCGGCCGCCACCTGGGAAGGCGTGGAGGTCGCGTGGTTGGTCGAGGTCGCCATCACGGTCACGCCGTTGTTGACGTTGACCGACGCACCGTTGTCGACAAGGGCCTCCGTCTTGGCCTCGTTGGTGACTTCGGCGTCGGTGCCTGCGCCGCCGCCGCTGATCAGGCCGACGGTGACGATCTCCGACTCGGCCGTGGCGTTGTTGTGCGACTCCGCCTCCATGTCGACGCTGTCGCCGGTGTTGATCTGGGCGCCGATCTCGACGGTGGTGGCGCCTCGGACCTGCCCGATCGGCATCGCGACCGCGCCGCCAAACAGGCCGATGTTGGCCGCGTCGGACTTGGCGTGGGCGGTGTTGTGGGAGGTGGCCGTCAGGTCGATCGCGCCGGTCGAGTCGAGCGAGCCGGTGCCGATGATCGCCTGCGTCTTGGCCCCCGGCATGACCTCTGAGTCCACCCCGGCGATGGCGATCGAGAAGGCGCCGATGCCGAACGAGTGCGTCTCGCCCTCGGTGTCGTCGGTCCCGATCGCGGTCAGCGTGATGCTGCCCGAGTGGCCGACGGAGCCGTCCAGCTCGGCCGTGACCGCGCCGCCGATGAATGCCTTGGCGGTGTAGTCGCCCGCGTCGATGGCGCCGCCGCCGAAGCTTGTGGTCAGGGCGTTGGCGAAGTTGAAGTGGCCCGCGCCGTCGTTGTTCAGCTGGGCGTCGAGCGTCACGCCGCCGCTGACGTTGATCGCCGCGTCCGAACCTGCCATCGCGACCACGTCCGCGCCGGCCTGGATCTCAGCGCGGGTCTTCGCGCCCGTGCCGCCGCCCAGCAGGTGGATGCCGAGGATCTTGATCGTGGTGTCGGCGGTGTTCTGGCCGCGCGTCTGAACTAGCAGGCTGCCGGTGCGGAGGCCGATGCCCGAGTACGGGATGGTGCCGTCGAACAGGCCCTTGGTCTCGCCGCCGATGCTGGCGTTGCCGGATTCGAACGCGATGCCGAGGGCCGAGACGGCCAGGCTGCGGGCCGTCGCCGTCGCGTGGTTCTGCGAAGTCGCGTACAGCTGCACCGCGAAGCCCGGGGCCGAGACGTGAGCCGCCGCGTGCGAGCTCTTGCCCACCGACACGTCGGTGGTGGCGTCCGAGGTCACCTGCGCGTTGGCGGAGACACCGAGGAAGCTGACGAAGCCGACCGAGAGCGCTTCGGTCTTGACCTCTGCGTTGTTGGCGCTGGTCGCCGATAGCGTCACGTTGCCGCCGGCGGTGATGCTGCCGTCGACCGCAACGTTCGTGGCGCCGCCGATCTTGGCCGTCGGCTCGCTGACGCTGAACGCACCCAGGAAGCCGCCGGCGCCCAGGGCGCTGTACGTGTTGGCGTGGTTGTTCGAAAGAGCGGTGAAGGTCACGGCGCCGCTGCTCGTGGTCTGTGCGCCCGTCGCCGACAGCGCTTCCACGCCGGCGTCGCTGGTGATCTCAGAGTCGTCGAAGGCGCCGTTGCCGCCGAACGCGCCGGCGCTGATCACGGTGGTCTTGCCCTCCGCGTAGTTGAGACCGATCGCCTGCACGGTCGCTTGCGACGAAGCCTTGACGTTGCCGTCCTGGTGGGCGCGCACGCCGCCTGCGTCGGTCGCGCTGGCGATCATCAGGCCGAGGCTGATCACGCCGCCACCGAGGCCGTCGGCGTGGGCGATCGCGATGTTGCCGATGACACTCCACTGCGGGGCGTTCTGGTGCGGCTGCAGGACGTGGCTCGGGTTGTTGGTCGTGGCGCGGTAGTGGAAGTGATCGGTCGGGTCGATGACGATGTCGCCGTTGTTGTAGCTGTGCGCGCCGTTCCAGACGCCCTGGCCGTCGTTGGGCGCTGACTCGGCGTCGACCAGAACCGCGCCCGAGCTCGTCACCTCGGCGCCCGATGCGATCGCGGCGTCGACGTTGGCGGACGGGTTGACGTTGGCGTGGGCGACGGCGCCGCTGAAGCCGCCGATCGAGATGTTGAGGATCTCCGCCTGCGCGTTGGCGGTGTTCTCGCCCTCGGCCTGCACGGTGACGCTCGTCGAATGCTTGATCTTGCCGCCCAGGCTGGCGGTCGTGTGGCCCGAGACCTCGGCGACAGGGTTCATCACATCGATCGCGACGCCTCCGGTAGTGCCGCCGGGCGCCGTGGCGGTCGCGTAGTTGCCGGCCGTCGCCGAAACCGTCACCGCGCCGCTCGAGGTGTCGACGCTGCTGTCCGACGTGGTCGTCGCCTCGGTGCTGCGGTTGTTTTCGGCGCGCGCAACCGTCACGCCACCGGCGCCGATGCCTGTGGCCACGTTGATCGTGTTCGAGCTGACGTTGTGGTAGCCGCTGGCGGTGACGCTGTAGCCGCCGGCACCCACGGTTCCGTGTGCGCCTGAGCTCGCGCTCGCCTTGCCGTCCACGGTGACGAACGCGATCGCGCCCGCCATGCCTGCGCCGATGCCGCCGGACACCGACACCACGAACATCGGAGCGCTGAGCCAGTCGTTGACGGAGACGGTGACGCCGTACGCGGTCACCGCGACATTGCCGATGCTGGCGAGCGCATCGCCATCGAAGGTCGCGACGGCGATGGCGGCGCCGGTGGAGAAGGCTCCACTGGTGACGCCGATCGCCAGAACCTGGAGGTTTCTGTACGCGTTGGTGGTCACGAACAGGCCGCCGCCCGCGCCGCCGATGATGGCGCCGGTCTCGATGTGCGCGTTCTGGCCGCTGGTGTCGTTGACGACGATGACCTGAGCGCCGAGCCCGACGAAACCGAAGCCTCCGGCCAGGGCGAGGCCGAAGAAGTTCTCGTTCATCGAGGTCGTGACTTCGAGGATTCCGGTCAAGGCTGTGACATTGGCGTTGCCGCCGATGCCCGCGTCGGTGTTGCTCTGGACCGTGAGGATGATTACCGCCACGCCGACGCCGACGAAGCCACCGGCGACCGCGCCGGCGACGCCGAAGACCGTCAGGTTGTCATTGGCCCTGACGTGCACAGCGCCAGTGGCGTAGACGGTGCCGTAGATCTCCGCCGAGGTGCCGGCGGGGAAGGACGAGCCCAGCGCGCCGGACACGACACTGCTACCCGGCGCAGCCGCGCCGATCGAGGTCGTGGCGTCGCTCATCTTGCCGCCCACACGGTCGTTGGTCGCGAACTCGCCGTCGTCGTTCAGCCACTGCCCGGTGTTGGTGGCGGGATCCGTGTTCGGGTCGTCCAGCAACCACTCGCCGGTGTTCGTGGCCGGGTCGATGGTGACGTTGACGATGTTGTTCTTCGCGATGTAGTTGTTCCCGCCGAAGCTGACCTCGTGACCCTTCAGGTAAGCGGTGCCGCTCACCCAGGCCGGTGCCGGCGCGGTCACGATTGCGGTCTTGGCCTTGTAGTCGTGGCCGCCGAAGCTCACCTTCGCGCCGAGGGCGTAGGCGCTGCCCATCACCCACGCCGGCGGCGCCGACGAGCTGGTGCCTTCGAGCACGTTCTTGTATCCGGGCGCGCCGTTCTCGTCGTTGCCCGACGCACCCTTGTCGCCGCTGTCCTGCGCGCTGCCGCCGCCGGAGTAGCCGGTCCACGGACCGTCGCCGTCGGTGTTCGCCGCGATCGTCGGATCCATGTTGGTGTTGTTGCTGGTCGCCTGGTACTTGCTGCCGTTTGATCCGGTGACGATGTCGTTCGTCACGTAGGCGGTGCCCGAGTTCCAGTCGCCCCGGTCCGTGCCGGCAGGCGGCGACTGCGACGCCAGCGCGTCCGTGTCGCTCTCCCACTCGGACGGGTTGGTGTCAGGCGACATTGTCGGATCGGGACCGTCCACCTTGGCGCCGTACTTCTTGCTGTTGTAGGTGACGACGTCGCCCTCGTTGTAGGTCGTGGACCACTGCGCCGGGTTGTCATGCGGCTGCTTGCTGTGGTCGGGGTTGTTGGTGGTCGCCATATAGCGGTGGTTGCTTTGACCCGGGTCCTTGACCACGTCGCCGGTGCTGTACGAGGTGGCGCCGTTCCAGACGCCCAGGTCGGGGTGCGACGTCCACGTGCCCTTGTCCGGACCGCCCGTGGCGTCGGTGTACCTGCTCGTCCCTTCCGTGCCGATCGTCCAGACGGAGACCGACCCGGCCGCGCCCACGAAGCCGCCGCCGATGCTGATGGCGAGGGTCGAGACGTTCTTCCTCGAGAGGCCGGCCACCGTCACGTCGGCCGACGCATTGACGCTGCTGCTTGCGCCGAGGAAGGCGGACACGCTCGACATGGCCCACCCTATGTCCACGCCGCCGGCGACGCCGACGAACCCGCCCGCTATGCCGCCGGCGATCGTGAACGACTTGAAGTCGTCGACCGCCACCACGGTGACCGACTGCGTGGTGCTGAAGGTGCCCAGCTGGTTGATCTGCGCGCCGTTGCCCGCGAAGGCGGTGGTGGTGACGTGCAGCAGGGTCACCCCCACGCCACCGGCGACTCCCACGAAGCCGCCGCCGGCGCTGGCCGAGATGGCGAAGAAGTTCTCCTTGGACGCGGCTTCGATGGCGACGCCGCCGACGCTCGCGGTCTCGAAGTCGCCGCCGCCGGTGAACCTGCCGTCATACAGGCCGGCCTGAGCTGAAGAGTTCGCCAGCCCGTCGACGTGGCTGTTCATACCGATGAACGCTTCGGTGTCCTTGCTGAGCGAGGCCACGCCGACCGCCACGCCGACGCCGACGTAACCGCCGGCCAGGCTGGCCGTGATGACCAACAGCTTGGTCTCGTCGCTGCTGGTGATGATCACGTTGTTGCCGGCGACGACCGTCGGGCCGTCGTCGCTGATGAAGTGGCTGGACACCGATGGGTTGGTCGCCGATGGGCCAACCGTGTCGATCGCTTCGTACGCGTGGCCGAGGTAGCTCACCTTGTCGCCCTGGTGATAGGTCGAGAGTGACGACCACGCCGGAGGCGGCGTACCGGTGTTGCCCGCGTACGCGTAGGTGTGGGTGTTCATCAACGTCACGCTGAGCGTGCCCGCGACACCGACCTCGCCGCCGCTGGCGCCGGCCGTCACACCGATCACTGCGTTCTTGTCGGTCGCGGTCACGCTGACGTCCTTGGCGGCGCGCACCGCGGCGGTGCTGTCGATGAAGGCGTCGGTGTTCAGATGCACGACGCGTACCCCGACGCCGACGCCGACGCCGGCCGTGCCGCCGATCGCCAGCGTGGCCGCGATGCTCAGCTCGTGGTACTGGTTCGCTGCGGCGACCCTCACTGACTGGCCGGCGTTGGGGCTGCCGACGTTGGTCGAGCAGGACACGTTGCCGCAGTTCACATGCGCCGATCGCCCGATCGATGCCGACGTGTAAGTCGTCACCACCGCGACGGCGCCGGAGAGGTTGACCGAGGCCTCGCCACCGATGCCGGCGCTGACGCCGACGACCGCCAGGTCGTCGCTGTTGGTTGCTGTCACCGCGACGCCGTGGAACGTCGTTCCATCGTCGGGCGCGGTGATCGTGCGCGGGCCCGTCTCGCTGGCATCACCAGATGGCGTGCCGCCGCTCTTGACGATGCTGTGCGATCGGCCGGTACCAATGCCGGTCAGGTCGATGTAGCGGGAGTTCTTCCAGTCGTCCTCGCTCGCCGACAGCTTGACGACCGTCGGGTTGCCGGACGAGACGACGTGCACCCAGTAGGTCTGGCCGTCGACGAGGCCGCCGACCGCGTCGCCGCCGCCGGAGCTGTACACGACCTTCTGCGGGTGGCCTGGGCTGTCGGCGACGCCGAGGTCGTAGCGCAGCGTGATCTGGTCGGTGCTCGTGTCGACGTCGGTCGCCGGGTTGAACCGAGGCGAGAGGTCCTCGCGGACGCCGGCCTTGTCGGTCGGAACGATGCGGTGACCCTCACCGCGCGTCGCCGGCGCCGACAGGCCGCAGACGACCGTGCCGCACGTGAGCTTGCCACCGGCCGTGGTGTTGCTCGCGGTCGTCTTGAGCTCGATGTCCGTGCTGTTGACGACGTGCACGTAATAGACCTGGGTTGAGGAGTCCTCGACGCTGGTCAGACCGGTGATGCTCTGGCTGCCGCCGTTGTCGTAGAGCACGCGCTCGTTCTCGGCCAGGCCGTGCGCGTAGCCCAGGTGCAGCGTCTTGCCGTCGGCATCGACCGCGGTCGACGAGTCGAACCGCGTGTCCACCGGGCTCACGGTGAACGTGCCTGTCTTGACCGTCAGGCCGCCGCCGCCGGCCGCGTTGACCCGCGCGTGATCGCCGATCGAGGAGTGAGTGTTCTTGGTCACCACCGGCACCGCGGCCGCCGCGCCGACGGACGCTGTGCCCGAGGCGGACAGGTTGCCGCCGATCGCGTTCTCCGAGAGGGCTTCGTTGGCCGCCACCCGCACGTTGCCGGTGGTGGTGACGAGAGCGCCATCCAGCGACGACGGCCCGCCCGCGATGGTGGCGTCGGTCGTGACGTTGATCACGGAGACGCCGACGTTCACGTTCACCGCAGCGTCGCCGCCGAAACCGCCGCCGACTGCGATCGACGTGATGTTCTCGCTCGATGTCGCGTCGACCGTCACGTCGCCGAAGGCGTTGACACTCGCGAGGTTCGCGATCGTCGCCTCGGTGTCCTTGTTGATCACCTCGATGTCGATGCCGGCGCCGACGCCCGCCGTGCCGCCGATGGCCAGCGCGCCGGCCACGGACAGGATGGTGGTCGTGTCGGTCGCGGCCACGCCCGCGCCCGCGCTGCCGGCCAGCGTCGGGCCGGCGATGATCGCACCGCCGTCGATGTGCGCCAGCGTCGTGGAGTGCATGTCATCGACGACCACCGACCCGGCCACGCCGGCGTCCTCCCCACCGGCACCGCCGATGGCTATGAAGACGAGGTTCTCGGTCTGGTTCGCGGTCACCTGCAGGCCGTCGCCGCCGGTCGCCTGGACGTCGGCGCCACCGCCGACGTAGGCGTCGACCACGCTGTTGCGGACGAGGATCACGGCCGTCGCGCCAACGCCGGCGCTGCCGCCGATCGTGATGTTGCCGCCGTACATCTCGAGCTTGTCGGCGTTGTCCGTGGCGCCGACGTGAACGTGACCGCCCGAGTGGACGGTCGCGCCGGCGGCGATGTAGGCGCGCGTGCCGTGAGTCGTGTCGATCGACGTGCCCTGGATCAGGTCGTAGACGATGACCGAGCCGGTCACAGCCGCTTCCTCGGAGGCGCCGCCTTCGACCGCGATCGCGAAGATCGCTTCGGTTGACGTCGAGGTCACGTCGACGTTGCCGCCCGCGTAGACGTCGGCATTGCCGATGTAAGCCCTGACCTCTTTCTTGATCACCTCGACGACGACGCCGACACCGACACCGACGTCGCCCGTGGTCAGCGCGAGGGCGCCGGCCACATTCTTGATGGTGGTGTGGTCGGTCGCCGAGACGCTGATCGTCTGCCCGCTTCCGCCGTGGGTCGTCTGGTTGATCTGCGCGCCGTCGGCGATGTAGGCCTGCGTCTGCAGGTCGAACACGTCGACGATCACGGAGCCGGTGACCGCCGCGTCCCCGCCGCCCGCGCCGCCCGCAACCGCGACCGAGCTGATCGCAGGCAGCGTGATCTTGGTCACGCTCGTGTCGGGCACTATCGGGTCGATCGAGGAGGTGGCCGAGATCGACGAGGCGTTCGTCGCGTCGACGTGCGTGATGTTGCTGATGGTCCCGGAGTCGATCCAGGCCTTGGTCTTGATCTCGAGGACGTTGACGATGATCGCGCCGCCCACCGCGTCGCCTTCAGTCGACAGGCCGCCGGCCAGCGCCAGCGTCTGCAGGCCGACCGGATCGGTCGCGTTCACCGTCAGCGTGTCCGTCGAGGTGACATGCGCGCCCGCGTCGATCGAGGCGAAGTAGTGGAGGAACAGGACCTGCACGCCCACCGAGCCGGCGACCGATGCGTCCTCCTTGCCGCCGGCGGCCGCGAGGCCCCACGAGATGAAGTCGTTGCGCTTGCCCGCGGGGGTGATCGCCTCGACCGTGACGGCGTTGCCCTCAACGGTCGCACCGGTCGGAATGTTCGCCGTGTTGTTGGCCGTGACCACGTTCAGGCCGACCGCCGCGCCGATGGCGGTGTCGGAGTGCTCGAGGTCAAAGCTGACGCCGATGGCGAACGCGTTCGCCATCGTGTGGTTCTGGGCGCTGATCTTGATCAAGCCCGTCGACTGCAGGTGCACCCCGGTGATCGTCGCGGTGTTGTTCGAGATGACCCAGTTGATCGAGATGCCGGCCGCGATGCTGACGCCGCCGCCCGAGTCACCTGACTCGCTGCTCGAGTCGGAGTTGCCCTTGTCGGTCGAATCCGAGGCCTGCGGCGTCGAGTTGCCGCCGCCGTCCTTCGGCGTCTGGCCCGACGTGTTGCCGTTGTTGTCGACCTGGTCGTTCGACTGCTTGCCCGAGTCCTTGTCGCCGTCCTTCTCGCCCTGGGCGCTGGCCAGAGTCTTGGCCTCGCTCGAGGAGTCGGTCGACGCGCTGACCGTGATCGAGCCCGCGTTGAGGTCGCGCGCGATCTTGGCCAGCGTGGTCGGCTCGATCAGGTTGATCGACACGGCCGCGCCGATGGCGACGCTCTTGCCCGCGGCCGCGGCGTTCGCCTCGAGCTTCGAGCTCAGGTCCTCACCCGCTGCGATGGTGGCCGCCCCCGTGAACTTCAGCGAGGCGCCGGCGCCGAGATAGGCAGCGGTCTGGTCCTCGACGATCGCGATGGACACAGCCGGGGCCAGCGCCACAGCGCCGGTCGACTCTGAGCCCGCCTTGTCCTCGGTGCCGACGTCGTGGTGCGAGTCGGCCGAGATCTCGAGCTTGCCGCAGCCGGCGACGTCGCAGTTGACGGTGGCGCCGTCTTCGACCGCAGCCCGCGTGATGTTGTGGGTCAGGACGTTGATGGCGGCCGAGGCGCCGATGCCGACCTTGCCCGCCTTGGCCTTGGAGTCGCCCTTGGCGCCGTCTTCCTCGTTGCTCAAAGCCTTGAGCGTCAGGTCGTTGGTGTGCAGCGTGACCGTGGCGCCGCCCGGCACCAGGGCTTCGGTGTGGTTGGAGGTGATGTTCAGGCCGAGCGCGCCGGCGATGCTGACCTTCGACTTGTCGCCACCGGCGCCGGACTCGGCCTCGGCGTCGACGTCGTGCTCGGCCAGGCGGTAGTAGTCGCCGGTGCTCGGCGTGGCCGGGAAGGTCGTACCGTCGCCGAGCGAGACCCAGATCGAGCCGTTCCACTTGTACAGGCCCGCCGACAGCGTCGTCGGAACGGTGACGTCCTTGGTGACCTGGAAGTAGTCGCCGGCGGCCGGGCTCGTGGGCATCGCGTCGCCGGTCGGGATGCCCTTGATCTGGAACTGCCAGTCAGACGACGAGCCGTCCCACTTGTAGACGCCCGGGCCCTTGGCGACGCGCGTGACCGATGCGCCGTCCTTCGGCTTGCCGCTGCAGCCGGTGACGCCGTTGAAGGTGTTGCCACCCGAGGTGCTCATGTAGCTGCAGGTGTCGTCGATGCCGTCGACCGCGAACTTGCCGGGGCCCGATTCGAAGTTGCTCGTCGATGCGACCACCAGCGTGCCGCCCGACAGGTCCTGCGCGCCACCGCTCACCGTGGTCGCGGTGGTCATGGTGACCGAGACCTTGTCGTCGGGCGTGCCGGTCGTGCATCCGGTGAGCGAGAAGTGCGTGCCGTCGGTGACGGTGTAGTTGCACGCGTCGTCGATGCCGTCGATCTTCAGCGTGCCGCTCGAGCCGAAGTTCGCCGTCGACTTGACCTTCAGCGTGCCGCCGCTGAGGTTCTGGCTGTCGCCGTCGACCGCGGTGGTCGCGGGCACGCCCTTCGTGAGCTGGAAGAAGTCGCCGTCGGAAGGCGACTCGGGGAAGCTCTCGCCGACGTCGATCGTCTGCCAGTCCTTGCCGTCGAACCGCTGGATGCGGTCCTTGCCGTTGACCAGCATGCCGGCCTCGATGTCCAGGCCCTTCGCGTCGACCGTCGCGTTGTTGATCGTCGCGATGTTGGTCAGGTCGAAGACGTTCACCGAGACGCCGACGCCGATGCCCACCGTGCCTGCCTCGTCGGCCTTGCCGCTGGAGGTGGCCTTGGCGTCAGCGTTGGCGAGGGTCTTCACGGTCAGAGCGCCTGTGGTCGCCGTGACGTGCGCGGTGCTGGCGAGCGACGCGTCGATGATCGACTTGGCGATGTTGATCGAGGCGGCGCCCGCAACGGTGACCGTGTTGCCGCCGTCCTCGTTCTTGTCAGATGTCTCGGCCTTGCCCTTGCTCGTGTCCGACGTGTCCGAGGTCTTGCCGGTGTTGTCGCTGCCTTCTTGGTTGGCGTTCTTGACCTGGTCGTCGCCCTTGCCGTTCACGTCCTTCCCGGACGTGTCGTCGCCCTTGCCCTTGGCGCCAGTGGCGCTGGCGTCGGACTCGGTCACGTCGTTGGACGAGCCCGCGGCGGCCAGCGTGACGGTGGTGCCGCTGACGGTGCGCGAGATGTTCGCGTGCACCTGGTCGTCGGGGATGGCGAGGGCGAGCGCGAGGCCGATCACGACGGTGCCGTTCACCGCGTTCGCCTTGGCGGTGGTGGTGGCGCTCGCCTTCTGCGACGCGCTCAGGCTCACCGCGCCGGATGCGTTCAGCGTCTCCAGCGTGCCGCCCGCGATGCTCGCGGTCGTCCACACCTTCTGCAGCGCGATCGCCGCGTCGGCGGTCAGGCTGAGCGTCGACCCCTCGGCGCCGGCGGTGCCCGCCTCGGCGTAGGTCGTCATCTCGTCCTCGCCGGACGCGCTCAGCGTGACCTTCTGCGCGCCGGAGATCACGGCGCCGGCGTCGATCAGCGCGCTCGTGATGTCGTTGGTCAGCGCGATGGCCGCGCCCGCTCCAACTCCGACCTTCTTGCTGTCCTTCGACTTCGCCATCGCCTTGCTCGTGGTCGAGACCGACGAGTCGGCCGAGAGGCTCAGGTCGTTCGTGCCGAGGATGACGCCGCCGCCACCGGTCGAGCGGATCTCGGCTGTGGTCTCGAAGTCCGCCAGCGTCAGCGCGAGGGAACCGGCGACGCTGACCTTGCCGCCGCCTGCGCCGGCGGTGGACTCGGTGTCGAGCGTGTTCTTGCCGTCGGGCTCGCTGCTCAGCGGCAGCCAGTTCAGCGCATCCGAGCTGGGCGCCGTGCTGTTGTTCGGCAGCGCGCCCTGCGCGACGTACTGCTTTCCGTCGCTGTCGGTGACGACGTCGCCCGCCGCGTACGTCGTGCCCATCACCCACGTGTTGATCAGCTTCCAGTTGGTCGCGTCGCTGTGCGGCGCGGTGGTGTCGTTGGCGATCGCGTTCTTGGCGACGTAACGCTTGTGGTCGGACGTGTCGGTCACGACGTCGCCCTTCGCGTAATCGGTGCCGGTGGACCAGTTGCCCTTGTCCGGCCCTGACTTGTTCATCGAGGCGCTGAAGCTCAGGCCGTTGGCGGTGATCGCGTCGCCGGTGCCGGCGCTCGCCTCGTTCTGGTGCTTGATCACGTTGATGGCGACCGCGGCGCCGATGTTTGCGGTCTTGGCCTCTGTGGCGCTGCCGTCCGCGGTGGCCTTCGAGTCGACGTCTTCGCTCGAGCTCAGGCTCAGCGACCCCGTCGTGCTCAGCGTTATCGAGTTCGCGATGGTCGCCGTGGCGTGCGCCGTGATGACCGCGATGCTCACCGCCGCCGCCACGGTCACCGTGGTGCCGCCGTCCTCACCGCTCTCGGCCTTCGGCGTGCTCGACTTCCCGGAGTCCTTGCCGTTGTCCGAGTCCTTCGACGTGTCGTTGCCGAGCTTCAGGTTGTCGTCGGCCTTCCCGTTGACATCCTTGCCGCTCGAGTCGGTGGAGTTGTCGTCCTGCGTCACGGCGGCGCCGTCGTCGGGTGTGCCCGAGCAGCCCGTGATCCCGGTGAACGACGTGGCTGTCTTGCCGCTGTAAGTGCAGGCGCTGGAGACGCCGGCGACCTTGAACGTGCCGCTGGCCTTGAACTTGCTCGCGTCGGTGACGGTCAGGCTGCCACTGCCCAGGCTCTGGCTCGCGCCGTTCACGGTCGTGCTCGCGGATGCCCCGTCCTTGTCGGGTGCGCCCGCGGCGCTGGCCTTCGCCTCGGTGTCGTTGGCAGACGCTCCGTTGGCAATGAAGCTCACGTTGCCCGCGGCGGTGAGGTTGCGGTTGAGCTGCGACTGGACTATGTGGTTGGCGACCACCAGCGCCAGCGACACGCCAATCGCGGCCGTGCCTCCGCCGGTGGCCGAGCCGTTCGCGGTTGTCGTGGTGGAGGCGTTCTGCGTGGCGCCGGCCGTCAGCGCCCCGGTGATGGTCATCGCCGAGCCGGTGCCGATCGAGGCAGTCGTCGTGATGTTGGAGATCGCGATCGCCACCTCGGCCGACAGGGCCAGGCTGCCGGTGCCCGCGGAGGCGCCGCCGTCGGCGACCGTGATCATGCGGTCCGAGCCGGCGGCCTTCGCGCTCAGGTTGTGCGCGCCGGTCAGCACCGAGCCGTCGGGCAGGCCGGAGCTCGTCGTGTCGTTGACCACGTTCACCGCGACCGAGGCGCCGATGCCGCTGGTCTTGCCGTCGCCCGCCTGCTTGGCGTCGGCGGTCGCGTTGTTCAGCAGGTTGGATGTCGCGTTCATGCTCACGTCGCCGCCGACCTCGACCGGCGTCGGGGTCTCGACCTCGGCGATGGTGTTGCTCACCACCACGTTGACCGCGATCGACCCCGCCACGCCGACGCTCGTGCCGCCGGCGCCGGAGGTCGCGTGGGCCGTGAAGCCCGAAGCACCGCCGGCCAGCGCCTCGATGTTGGTGGTGCCGGCGTTCACGCTGGTGTTGCCCGCCAGGTACGCGTCGGTATTGACGACGGCGACGTTGACGGCGACCGCTATGCCGATGCCGGACGCCGGGTCGGCGTCAGGCGGGGCGGTGGTGGTCGCGCCGCCAAGATCGTCGTACGAGGTCACGTTGCCGACCGTGGCCACCAGCTTCTCTTCGCCGCTCGTGTCGCCGCGGTAGATGCGATAGCCGGTGGCGTTCGGGATGGCGTGCCACTTGACGGTGACCGCGGTCTTCCCGGTCGGGACCTTGTAGCTGGACTCTGCGCTTGCGGGGCTCTCGTCGGCACCGGTCACGATCGTGCCGTTGCCCGGGGTGCCGGTGCAGCCCGTGATGCCGGTGAACGACGTTGCGGTGATGCCGGTGTAGGTGCATGTGCCTGAGACACCGGAGCCCGTGAACGAGCCCGTGCTCTGGAAGCCGGCTGTCGACGCGACGTTGAGCGTGCCGAGCGAGACGTCGTCCCCGCCGGGGCTGACCGTCGCGTTCGCGCCGGGGTTGATCGCGCTGACCTTGAAGTAGTAGGTGTTGCCCGCGGTCAGCGAGCCGGCCGTCGACAGGTCGTCGAACGTCGGCGCGTCGGGCGTGAGCTTGACGTTGCCCGCGTCCGCGATGGCTGAGGCGTTGTTGGTGGCGCCCGCGTGCACCTGGACCGTGCGGCCGCCGCCGCCCGCGTCGATGGTGTGCACCGAGGTCTGGTCGTTGGGCGCGATGTAGGCCTTGGTCGTCGCCACCAGCACCGTGACCGCGAACGCCGCGGAGAACGGCTGGCTCCCCTCACCCGTCTTCGACTTGCCGTCGCCCTTGTTGGCGGAGTCGGCGCTGTAGCCCGGCTTGCTGGAGTCGAGCTCTGAGCTCGGGCTGTTGGAGTCGTGCTCCTCGCTGCTGTTCGAGGCGCCGGCGGCGCTCGCCTTGGCCGTGTTGGGCGCTGTGTTGTTGGTGTCGGCCGAGATCGTCAGGCCGAGCGAGCTGATGGGCAGCGAGTTGGTGCTGTCGATGAATGCTTCGGAGTCGGTGGTCAGCACTACGATCCCGATGCCGGCGCCGGAGCCGGCGGTCGATGCATCGGCAGTCGTAGTGATGTTCGTGGTCAGGTTGGAGGTGATCGACACCGAGCCGCTGTTCGCGGTGATGGAGCTGGTGTCGGACAGCTGGCTCTTGGCGTTGGCCAGGACCTGCGCCACGGTTACCGCGGCGTCCTTGGTGTTGGCCTTCTCCCAGTTGGTCGAGTCGTCCTTCGGCGACGTTCCGCTCGGCCCGACGTCAGCTTTTGCGCTGTATCGGTTGTTGTCGTTCGGGTCGGTGACCACATCGCCCTTGTGGTAGGCGGTCACCGAGTTCCAGGTGCCGAGGTCGGGGCCGCCGTCGGCGTTGGCGGTCGCGTTGACTGTGGTGTTGCTGGCGAGCGTCACGTTGCCGCTGGTGGCGGTCAGGCTGGACGCGCCGTGAATGTCAACCGACGACTGGTAGATCAGCTGCAGCACCGCGTGGTTGATGCCGGTGCCGCTGCCGGTTTCGTTGATGTCGGTGCGCACGGCAGCGCCTTCGGCCGGGACGCCGGAGCAAGAGGAAACCCCGGTGAACGAGGTGTTCGTCTTGCCGCTGTAAGAGCAGGTGCCGGTGATGCCGTCGACGGTGAACTTGCCGCTGGAGTCGAACCAATAGGTGGAGTCGACGTTCAACGTCCCGGTGGTGAGGTTCGCTCCGCCGTTGCTCTTCACCGTCGTCGCGAAGGTGCTCGACTGCGCCTCCAGGTCGATCGAAGCGCCGCTCAGCGTGGCGCCGTCAATTTCGATCTTGCCGTTGACGCCGACGATCGTGCTCGTAATGCCGAACACGCTGTGACCGTTGCCCTGGTAGACGGCGTTGAAGTTGATCGCGCCCGAGGCGCCGACGTTGACGCCGCTGTCGACCTTGATACTGGTGGCGTCGACCTCGAGTGTGCCGCTCAGGCCGTTGAGGTTGCCGCTGATCTCGACGTTCGACTTGCCGGCGTTGACGACCAGGGAGGTGATGGCGCTTCGCGCGGTGGTGAACGTGTAGCTGCCGAGGGTCGACGAGAAGTGGATGAAGCCGCCGCTGTCGCTGATGTTCAGCGTGTCGAGACCCGTGGGCTCAGCCAGGCTGATCACCGCGGCGGCCGCGTCGATGTAGCAGAGATCGTTCAGCAGGTCGACACAGGTCGTGCCGACGGTGAAGAGGCTGAAGTGCGTGACCGTCGCGACGAGCTGGCGGTGCGGCCAGTCCAGTGTGGTCGGTTCTCGCAGCCACGTCCCGCTGGTCGCGTCGTAATGGAAGACAGAGAGCGTCTCCGCCTGCTGCTGCGTCATGTTCGACGGGACCGCGAAGGTCAGGGTCGCCGGCTGGTCCAGCTGGTGCACCGCGTCGCCCGTGGCGAAGCTGGTCGCATTGACGTCGTACGCGGCCCCGGCGGCCGAGATGTCGGACGGCAGCGCGGGCGGCGTGCTGTCCGGGGCGATCGCGAGCGAGACCTTGCCGGCGCTGGCCGAGGGGACCGAGACGCCGACCGTGCCATCGATCGACGAGGCGGTGCCGGTGGCCACGGGCGAGGACGCTGAAACGATCGGGGTGAAGGCGCTCGCCGGGCTGAGGCGGACGACCTGGTAGCGGTAGTTGTGGCCAGGGAGGACCGCAGAGTCGAGCATCGTGCTCGAGATGGTCGTGCCGAGCGAGATGAAGCTCGGGCTGGAGTCGCTGGAACGGCGAACCTGGAAGAAGTCACCGGTGACACCTGTCCAGCTCAGGCGCATGCCGGTCGCTGTGGGCGCAACTGAAAGCGTGAAGCCCGCCGTTGGCGGGCCGCGGGCGCCGGCGACCCCGACCACGAAGGTATCGAACTGCTGAGTCGTGTGGCCGTTCACGTCGGTCGCGACGGCGCGGAATACGTACTTGCCGGCCGCCAGCGCGGTCGTGGCGAATGCCGTGCCCCAGCTCATCACGCCGGCGGGGGCCAGGATTGGGCCGCCGGGCACGACCGGGGCGCCGGGAGTGACAGGCATCACGTTCGGGATCGCCGTCCAGGGCCCGCCGCCCACCGGGGCGTAGAAGAACCCGACGAAGGCGATGCCGTTGTGCGAGGCGATGGAGGCCGCGAGGTCGACGAGCGCCTGCTCCGGCCGCTCGGCCGCCATCGGCGTGAGCACCGAGATGTCCGGCGCGGCGGAGTTCCAGGCGGCAGGCGTCATGACCTGCGTCGTGGTCGAGAACGCGCTCTCGTTGCCGTAAGCGTCGGTCTCGGTGACCACGTAGCTCGTGGCCTGCGATCCGGGCAGCCAGGAGTCGGTGAAGGATTGGCCGGTCACGTCGCTCGCGGCGAGCGCGAAGCCGCCGGTTCCGCTGGCGCGGTAGACGTTGTAGCTCGTGGCCGTCGGCGCCGCGGTCCAGCTGACGTTCACGCTGTCATTCGAGATCGCGCTGGCCACGCCGCTCACGACCGCAGCGGTGTGGACGACGTTCAGGGTCGACGGCGCGGTGACGCTCAGCGTCGAGCCATCGGTCGCGAGCCCAACCGCACGAACCTGGTGGCTGCCCTCGGTGAGACCGCTGGTCACCACGGTGCCGGCCGCCATCCAGGTCTGGCCGTTGGTGAAGGCCGAAAGCCGGCCGAGCGCGTACCAGGTGCCGGAGCTCAGCGTCTGCAGCTCCACTGAGGCCAGACGCGTGTTCGAGGTCCCGGAGGCAACCACTGACAGCGTCGACCCGGCCGAGCTCGCGGTCTGCGTCGAGCCCAGGGTGATCGACCCAGGCGTGTCGGTGCTTGCCGAGCCACCCGCGCCCACCACGAAGGCCGAGCCGCTCGCCGTGGGCGAGCTCGGAGCCGGGAGGAGCGTTGCCGAAACTACTGCTGACGGATCAGACGTCGTTCCGCTGGACCCCGCGCGCACGCGGTAGTACGCGACGCCGGCGATGGCCGCGGAGTCCGTGTAGATCGTGCCGGCGGTGCTGCCGAGCGCGACATACGGACCGTCCACCTGCCACGCCCTCTCGATGGTGTAGGTGGATGCGCCCGCCACTGATGACCACATCAGCGTCACCGCGGAGGCTGCGCTCAGCGCCTGCAGCCCGGTGGGCGCGTTCAACGTGTTTGCGGCCGGCGACGATGTCGCCGTCCGGACGATCGTTGGCACGTTGATGGTCGTGGCGGCGGACGCCGGCCCGACCGTGCCATCGCCGTCGTACGCCTGCACGCGGTAATCGTTCGCGCCGGCCGGAGCGGTCGTGTCGATGTAGCTCGTGCCCTTCACGCGATCGAGGAGCACCCACGAACCGCCATTGCGGCGACTAATCGCGTAGCGCTGCGCAAGCTCACCCTGCGCGGCCGACCAGGTCAGCGATACGCCAAAGGGCGTGATCAGCGCTATCGGCGCGTTCGGCGCGGGCAACCCGGCGCCGCCGCGGAGAGTGAAGCCGACCGGCGCGCTCACCCCATCGGGGGTGACGGCTCGCACCTGGTAATGACCCTTGGGCAGCGACACGACGATCCACTCGACGCTGCACTGAGGCGAGCACGACCACGTGCCCTGGACGTCGTTCCACTGACCGCCGTCGATCGCGTACTGGATGTTCACGCCGCTCGACGCCTTCATGTTGGTACCGAGGATCACGCGATCGTCGACCGGGCCATCAGCCGATAGGACCTTGCCGTTGGGCAGCGTGATCGTCACCTTCGGCGCCTTCGCCGGCGAGACGTTGTTCGCAACGCTTGCCGTCGCGCTCACCGTATTGCTCCGATGCCCCGCCGCGTCCTCGAGAACCAATGTGTACGTGTGGGTACCCTCGCCGGCGTTCTCATCGGTCCAGGACAGGGATCCCGTCGCGACCGCCGCGACCGGTTCGATGTCGCTGTCCTTCTGCACGAGATATGCGGCGCCAGTCGCCGCAGCGGGCTGGTGCCATGTGAGCACCACGCTCGAGCCGACCGGCGTCGCGCCGAGCGCCGTCGGCGCCGCCGGCGCCGTGTTGTTGATGCGCACCGGCGTGGCCAGCGTCGTGGTGTGACCCGAACCGTCGGTCACCGACACGTTGACCGTGTACGCGCCATCCGCAACCGAGCTCGAGTCCCATACCGACTGCGCGGACCAGGTGAGCGGGTCACTGCTCTCCGGCGATGCGCTCGCGCTGCCGGCCTGCGCTGTCGCGCCGTCCAGCGATACCACGGACCAGGTCGCGGTGCCTGCACCGTCACCGGTTCGCGCATTCACGCTGAACACGACCGAACCGCTGAGGGTGCCGGCTCCCGGCTTCGCCGTGATGATCACCGGCGCGGATGTGACGCCGGCCCATGTCGCAGTCGCGTTCTGCACTTTCGACTGGTCGGGACCTGACGCGGTCACCGGGACGACGGTGTACGTGTAAACGATCCCCGCGGTGCCGCCGACATCGGTGAGCGATGTCGCGCTGGTCGTGGCGACCAGTGAAGGCGTGTCCGTTCCGGCCGCACGCGAAACCTGGTAGCTCAGCGCGCCGCTTACCGCGGTCCACGTGAGCGACACGTGGCCGTCAGTCGCGGTGGCAAGCATCTGCAGCGGCGCTGACGTCGTGCCGGTCGACGCGGGAACATCGGTCGTCCACCCGGTGCCGGTGTCGGTGGTGGTGGACGGCGGTGCGATGGTGTCGCCTGTCTGCGTCGATCCATTCGAGCCCGACGACGGCGCGACGGTGCTGGGGCAGGAGTTCAATGCGCCGCCTACGCACGCGACCTGCGGCGTAGCCCTCAATGCGGTGGTCGCCTGGCTCACGTGATTCACCGCCACGTTGGCGACGGCGAGCTCGGTCTGGCTGTTGTAACTGGTGAGCTGGCCGCCGGCTTGCTGGATCGCGGCCTGCGCTTGATTGAAAGTCGTGCCCGGCTTGAACGCGATGTAGAGCTTGCTCGTCTGCGATGAGGTGCTCGTGCTCGTCGTCACCGGGCGCCGTACGACGTTGTATGTGGGCTTCGGTTTTGGTCCCTGGATGAGAACGACGCCGGTCTGCGGTGTATAGCTGATGACCTGAAGGCCGTTCGCCTTCGCCCAGTCCTGCACGCGGCCGCTGTCGATGTTCGGCGCGATCGTCGCTTTCCAGATGCCTTTGATCGGGTCGACGAGCACAGGCTTGATCTGCGGCAGCGCGACGATCGCGGCGCGGCCGTTCTGGTCGCTGGTCGAAGTCCACGACTGAACCTGCAGTCCGTTAGCGCTCAAGTAAGCCTGGATGTCGGCGTCAGTGGCGAAGGGCGGGAAGTAAACGGTCGCCGTATGCGGCGCGGGGCCAGGACCGATCCGAATCTGCGGCAGTGTGAACGTGTAGCGGCCGAATGCGATCTGCGAATCGACGAGCTGCATTCCGTACTGGGCGCCGAGGGCCACCGCCACCTGGTCCGACGTGAACGGCGTCATCGTGATGACGGCCTCGCCCTTGGTGCTGTCGATGAAGATGCCGGTGATGTGAGTGGTCGGCACAAACTTCACGGGCGGGGTCGGCGCAGTGATCGGCGCCAACGAGCTGTACGTGCCAAGCGTCTGCGCAACGATCACACCCACCGACAGCGCGGCGAACGAGCCGGCGCTGGTGATCAGCTTGAGCAGCGGCGCGATGCTCAGAGGAATCGCACCTCGCTACTGGTGAGGAAAGCGGAATGGCGTGCACGCCCGCGCGTACGCCACACCACCCCGAGGGGCTCCCTCTGCGGCACCAACCACTCCCTGGAAAGACGGCCCGACTAGTAGAAGAAGAAGAGCTCAGCCCCCCGGCTTGCTGCGGAATGTTACTGGGTTCTGGATTGTCGTCAAGGGTTGCGTTGGAAAAGCGTCCGTTTCTCCGCAGTAAGGAGTTGACAAAAACCCGCAGAGCGGCGCGCCGACAGGCCGAAGCGCCTACTTTTTCGCAGCGGTCGCAGCGCGTCAGCCGGCGAGCTGGAGCCTGGCGGCCTCCTTGACGTCGACCGGAACCGACGGGCCCTGGGTGGCCGTCAGGTAGAACGTCCGCAGGTACTGGCCCTTGGACGCCGATGGCTTGTTGCGGAGCAGCGCGTCCACCAGCGCGACCAGGTTCTGGTGCAGCTGGCGGTCTTCGAACGAGACCTTGCCGATCGGCGCGTGGACGATCCCGAACTTGTCGCAGCGGAACTCGACCTTGCCGCCCTTGACCTCGCGCACCGCGCGAGCGACGTCGAAGGTCACCGTCCCCGACTTGGGGTTCGGCATGAGGCCGCGCGGGCCCAGGATCTTGCCCAGCGGACCCACCCTGGACATGATGTCGGGCGTCGCGACCGCGGCGTCGAAATCCGTCCAACCCTCCGAGACCTTCTTCACCAGGTCGTCGCTGCCGACGAAGTCAGCGCCTGCCTCCTCCGCCTCGCGCACCTTGTCGCCCGTCGCGAACACGGCCACGCGCACCTTCTTGCCGGTGCCGTTGGGCAGAACGACCGAGCCGCGCACCATCTGCTCGGCGTGGCGCGGATCGACGCCGAGGCGAATGTGAGCCTCGACGGTGGCGTCGAACTTCGAGATCGAAGCTTCCTTCACCACCTTGCAGGCGGCTTCAGGTGAAAGCCCGCCGTCGCCGTTGCCGGCCACCGCGGCCTCGACCTTCTTGGCCGCCTCGACGTACTTCTTACCCCTCTTCTTCGGCATCCCTTCCCTACTCCACGACCTCGAGGCCCATCGAGCGGGCCGTGCCTTCGATCATCTTCACCGCGGACTCGAACTGGTACGCGTTCAGGTCCTTCTGCTTGGCCTCGACGATGCTGCGCAGCTGCGAGCGCGTGACGCGCCCGATCTTCTCGCGGTTCGGCTTGGCCGATCCCTTCTCGACGCCCGCGGCCTTCTTCAACAGGTTGACCGTGGGCGGCGTCTTGAGGATGAACGAGAAACTGCGGTCCTCGAAGATCGTGATCTCGGCCGGCACCACGTCGCCCACCTGGCTCTGGGTGCGCTCGTTGTAGGCCTTCGTGAACTCCATGATGTTGATGCCGTGCGGGCCGAGGGCCGTGCCGACTGGCGGCGCGGGCGTAGCCCGGCCGGCCTGCAGCTCCAGCTTGAGCACCGCGCGGACTTTCTTCTTGCTCAATCCCTCGCGTCCTTATCTACTAGTGGACCTTCTCGACCTGCAGCAGGTCGAGCTCCACCGGCGTCTCGCGGCCGAACATGTTGACCAGCACCTTGAGCTTGCCCTTCTCCGGGTTGATCTCGTCGACCTTGCCGTGGAAGTCCGTGAACGGTCCATCGACCACCCGCACCGACTCGCCGACGGCGAACTCGACCCGGATCTTGGGCGCCTCCTGCTTCATCTGCTTCTGGATGGCGCGAACCTCTTTGTCCTGGAGCGGCACCGGGCTGTTGGCCGAGCCTACGAAGCTCGTCACGCCCGGCGTGTTGCGGACCACGAACCAGGACTCGTTCGACATCACCATCCGCACCAGGATGTAGCCGGGGAAGATCCGCTTCTGCACGTGGCGGCGCTTGCCGTCCTTGATCTCGATCTCGTCCTCCATGGGGACGAGCACCTGCAGGATCTTGTCCTGCATGTCCATGGACTCGATCCTCTTCTCGAGGTTCTTTTTGACCTTTTCCTCGTGGCCGGAGTACGCGTGGACGACGTACCACTGGGCGTCCGGCTCCGGGTTGCTGGCCGCGCTCTTCTCGACTGCCATCAGTGCGTCACGTACAGCCAGCGCCGCAGGCCTTCGCCGATGAAGTAGTCGACGCCGCCGATGAATGCGCCCAGGATGGCCACGGTCACCAGCACGACCAGCGTGTAGCGGTACAGCTCACCCCAGGTCGGCCAGACGACCTTGCGCAGCTCGTCGTAGACCTCGCGGATGAAGCGGCCGCTGCCGCCGGACGTGGTGGTCGAATCGCCTCTAGCTGTGACGGCCATCGGGGCTTACTTCGTCTCCTTGTGCGGGGTGTGCTTGTGACACCACCGGCAGTACTTGCTGAGCTCGATCCGGTCGGGATCGTTCTTCTTGTTCTTCAGGGTGGTGTAGTTGCGCCTCTTGCAGACGCCGCAGGCGAGGGTGATGACTTCTTCCATGCTTGACTCTTCGGTGGGGGAAAGAAAAAAGCCTAGGTTCCCTAGGCCTTGTCAATACTAGCAGACGCTCTGGAGCACCTGGCCCGGAACCGCCGGGAGCGCCAATATTAGGTGGATGTCAGCGCCCACCGTCGCCGTTCTCCACGGCGACCAGACCGGCGAGGAGCTCCTGCTCCAGGCCCGCCGGCTCCTGGAGCGGGACGTGATCGGCTTCCAGGTCATGCAGCGGGACTTCGACCTCTCGCTGGCTCACCGCCGCGACACCCGGAACGAGGTTGTGCAGGAGGCGTCCGCCGCTCTTCGGGAGTGCGGCTTCGGGATCAAGGCGGCCACCATCACCCCCGAGGGCACCGGCGACGTCGGCAGTCCAAACGCCATCCTCCGCAAGCAGATCGACGGCCGCGTGATCGTCCGCACCGGGCGCCGCATCCCCGGCATCCGGCCTCTGGCCGGCGTGCACGCCCCCATCTCCGTCATCCGCATGGCGGTGGACGACGCCTACGGAGCACGCGAGTGGCGGGAGGGCCACGACCTCGAGGAGTGGGCGTTCCGGACCGAGAAGATCAGCCGGCGCACGTGCCGGATCGTCGCCGAGTACGCGTTCACCCACGCACGGCGGTTTGGCGCCCGCGTGTTCGGCGGCCCGAAGTTCACGGTCAGCCCCGTCTACGAAGGCATGTTCAAGGAGGAGCTCGACGCGGCGGCCAAGCGCCACGCCGACGTCCGCTACGACCCGCAGCTCATCGACGCCACGTACGCCATGCTGCTGACCACCAGCGGCGAGGCGCTCGTCATCCCGGCCCTCAATCGCGACGGCGACACGCTCTCCGACCTGGTCATGCAGATGTTCGGCACCATCGCCGGCGCGGAGTCGACGCTGCTCGCCTTTCACGACGACGGCACAGTGGCCGTGGCGATGACGGAAGCGCCGCACGGGACGGCGCCGGCGCTCGAGGGCAAGAACGTCGCCAACCCGATGGCGATGATCCTCGCGGTCGCATCGTTGCTCGGTTACATGACAGGTGAGGCCGCGCGCGTGGCGTCGCGCGCGGTGTACGAGTCGGCGCTCGAAGCTGTCTCCGACGGGGTTCGCACGGCGGATCTCGGCGGCCACACATCGACCACCGAGTTCACCGACGACGTGATCCGCCGCGTGCGCACGAAGATCGACGTGTGGAGCGCTCTCTCCGATCTCAACCGATAAGCGCCTCGTCTACCTCGCGCTCGGCGACTCGTACACAATCGGCACGGGCGCGTCGCACGAATCGCGCAACTGGCCTTCGTTGATCGCCGCGCGCATAGAAAAGGCGACAGGCAAAGACGTCGAGCTCGTCAATCCCTCGGTCAACGGCTTCACCACCGTCGACCTCATCGCGCGCGAGCTCGGTTACACGGCGGATCTCAACCCGCAGCTGATCAGCGTGCTCATCGGCGTGAACGACCTGGTGCAGGGCCGGCGCGTGGACCAGTACCGCGAGTCGCTGGTCGAGATCTACGACGCGATCGCCGCGACGCACGCACGAGTCGCAGCAGTCTCGATCCCCAACTGGTCCATCGTTCCAGCGGCAACAGAGTTCGGCGATCCGGCGCGCCTGAAGAGATTGACCGACGAGTTCAACGCGGTGGCGCAGGCAGAAGCCGCGTCGCGCAACTTCCTGTGGATCGACATCACCGATGTGAGCTCGCGCGATACGGGATCAGCCGGATGGATCGCAGCCGATGACCTGCACCCGGGCGACGTGCAGTACGCGGCGTGGGCCGAGGTGATCTGGGACGCGCTGAGAGAGGAGTGGACTAGCGGAACGCTCACTTAGGGGTCCCCGCAAACTCGCGGCGCAGCCTCTGAGTTTGTGGGGTATTACACCTTTATCCGCTTGAAGGATTCGGCGTAGCGATAGCCGCCCTTCTTGCCGATGTCGCGACTGCGCTTGGTGATCCACTTGTCCACGTCCCATTCGGCGCCAGGCTTGGCGACCTGGCTCTGGTGCTTGTGCAAGGCCTTGAGCTTCTTGTCGAGCGT
Organism: Candidatus Dormiibacterota bacterium; assembly: GCA_036518815.1. Classification (GTDB taxonomy): domain Bacteria; phylum Chloroflexota; class Dormibacteria; order Dormibacterales; family Dormibacteraceae; genus CF-118. The sequence goes on along the minus strand of DATDML010000032.1, from coordinate 12,479 downwards.
CTTGCTGATGTCGACGTAGTAATCGCCAAGCGTCCAGTAAGGGATCCACACCTCGTTCACAACGTGCGGCTCGTAACCCTCTTTCAGCAGGCTGCGAAACGCGCGCGGGTTGCGTGAATCCGGATAGACCGCGGCCATCGTGGCCTCACCGACCGCGAGATGATCGGGATGCGATCCACCCATCGGCGCGTCGAGCACGCGACCAGGGATGTGCGTTATCACGAGCTCGGGCTTGTACTTGCGGATCATGCGCACGATGTCGCGCCGCAGCTTGAGGTCGTGCGACAGGTGGCCGTCCTTGTAGCCGAGGAATTCCACCTTCTTGATGCCGAGCACTTTCGCAGCCGCGCGCTGCTCGCGCTGCCGGATCGCGGTCAGCTCGGAGTCCTTCTGCTTGGGGTCTTCGCCGCCCTGCGAACCGTCGGTGACGATGACGTACGTCACGTCTGCGCCATCCGTGGCCAGCTTGGCCATCGACCCGCCTGCGCCGAACTCGGGATCGTCGGGGTGCGCGAACACGGCGAGCACGCGCTTGAAGCTGGGATCGTGGGAGTTGGAGCTGTTGTTCCGCGACCGCGCGGCCGTTTTCTTTCTTGTCGCCATCAGATCAATTTAAACAGCGTCTCAGCGCGACTTGTTCGATGGGCTCCCCAGCGATGCCATCGGGATCGCTCGCTCGATGGGCTTCCAGAGCTGCAGCAACTCCTCGTCCGTGAGCTTCGAGCGGGCCGCGATGACACGCCCGCCGTACGCCGCCGTCTTCGACGCGGCCCAGCCGGCGTCGCCTGTGACGCGCATGGGCACGGTGACTAGCGCGGCCAGTGCCGCGGCTTCTTCGGCGGCGCGAGTCGCACCGCCGGCTGTCGCGCGCGCGAGCGCGCTCGATACATCGTCGGGCGGCAGCCATGGCTCGGCCAGCACCGCACACTGGTGCGCGCTGAGCCGTCCGACCGCGGTCAGGTACCGCTGGACGACTGCCGGTATCGCCTTCGGCTTGGTCACCGCGATCGCCGACGCGAATGGTGCGTACGACACGGCGAACTTGATCGGCGACAGCTGGTGCCGGCGCAGCAACGCGGCGAGGGCATGCCACGCGACGACCGCTTCCGCATCGGTGCGCACGGCAAGGTGCGCGGCCATCGCATCGCCGGCGTTGACGAACGGCGCCAGCGCGGCGATGTCGACCGCCGGCGCAACCGCGCTGAGGCGCGTCCACTCCTCGGGGTTCAGCCCCCCGATGCGGCCCGCGAACGTGTCGGCATCGGCTTCGCCGACGGGGATGATCTCGGCCAGGGCGCCGTAGTGCTGGGCAAACTCGGATCCGCCCAGGCGGTTTTTCGCCGCGAGCGCGAACGCGGCGCGCTCGACGGCCGAGTAAATCGCGCAGCGCGCCTCGAGCTCTAGTTCACCTGTGCTCCTCAGCGCCGCCAGCACCGAGCGCACGACCACGGCCGGCTCGTCCGCGCCCTCACGCGTGACGCTCGCCACCAGCTGCCGGCGGTCCAGCACGCGCAGCCACTGAATCGCCGTCAGCTCGGGAATCGCCTTGAGGAACGCGGTCACCTCGGTGTTGTTGGCGCCGTAGCCGGTCATCGCCTTCGGGGCCGGCTTCTTTTTGGGCTCGGCCTGCTTGGCTCGGGGCTTCGAGGGCTTATCCGGCATCGAGGCCTCGGTGAGGGAGCGCAGCGGGATCGCGTCCTCGAGGGGCGCCCAGACGATGGCCGTCTGCTCCGCCGTCAGCTCGCCCCGCGATGCAAGCACGCGCGCACCGTGCACCGCGGTCTTGACCGCGGCCCAGCCGGAATCGCCCGCGATGTGCCTGGCGGCCATTGCGATCGCCGCCAGCGCGACGAACTCCTCCGCCTCGCGGGCCTTGCTCCTGTGCGCGGCTTGCAGCAATGTCGTGGAGGCTTCGCGATCGAGCGACCACGGTCGCGCAAGCGATTCCCACTGCCCCGCGCTGAGCCATTTCATGGCGTTGGCGAAAAGGCGGACGATCGGCGGGACCTCTTCGGTTTCGGCGAGCGGGACCACAGCGGCAAACGGCGCGTAATGCGCCGCGAAGGTGAGAGCGGCCAGCTGCCGGCGGCGGACGAGCGCCGATGCCGCCTGCCACGCCGCCACCGCCTCCTCGTCAGAGCGTCCGGCGAGCACTCCCGCGAGGTCTGAAGCGACGTTGGCGAACGGCTCCGGCAGCGCACCGTCGCCGTTGGTCCCGCGAGCCAGGAGCGCGCGGACGACCTCGGCCGGTTGGCCCGACCCGTCCCTGGTCACCTTCGCCACAGCTTCCCTGGCGGCCACAACCTTGCGCCATTGGCCGGGCGTGAGCCGGCCGACCGTCTCGATGAAGGCGGTCACCTCGGCCGAGTTGGGCCCGTATTTGTCGACGGCGCCCGAAGCAGTGGCGGCTGCCGGGTACAAGACCCGAAAACTGTAGTCGCAGCCGGTCTAAACCGTCTCCACCTTGAGCAGGTTCGTCTGGCCCGGCCGGCCCACCGGAACTCCCGCCACGATCACGACCCGATCGCCCTCGCGCACGAAGCCGGCCCGAACGGCGGCGTCGGTGGCGTTCGCGAACATCTCGTCGGTGTCCCGGCCGGGCTGCACATGCAGCGGGATCACCCCCGAGTAGAGGGCCGCCTTGCGCAAGACGGCCTCGTGTGGGCTGGCCGCGATCACGGGCACGTGCGGCCTCGCCTTGCTGCACCGCAGGGCGGTCGTGCCGGACTCGGTGAACGCGATGATCACCCGCGCGTCGAGCTCATCGGCGCTGGAGGCGGCGGCGTGAGCGATGGCGCTGCCGACCTGCCCCGGCTCGCGCCAGATCTGGCGCTGGCGCTCGAAAGCGGGATGCTTCTGCGCCGAAAGGCAGATCAGCGCCATCGCCTTCACCGCATCGACCGGGTGCGCGCCGACCGATGTCTCCTGCGAGAGCATCACCGCGTCGGTTCCGTCCCAGATGGCGTTGGCCACGTCCGACGCCTCGGCGCGCGTCGGCCGGTTGGAGGTGACCATCGACTCCAGCATCTCGGTGGCGGTGATGACAGGCACGCCGAAGCGGTTGGCCCGGTCGATCACCTCCTTCTGCACCGCCGGGAGCTCGCCCAGCCTCAGCTCGACCCCGAGGTCCCCGCGCGCCACCATCACGGCGCCGGCCACCTCGAGAATCGAGTCGAGCTCACGGATCGCCTCGACCTTCTCCAGCTTCGCGATGACCGGCGCGCCGCAACCGAGCGACGCCAGGTGTTCGCGGCACTCGACCACGTCGTCAGGACGGCGGACGAAGGACAGCGCTATGTAATCGACCCCGATCTCGACCGCCAGCTTGAGGTCGCTCATGTCCTTCTCTGTGAGCGCCGGCAGTGGCGGGGTGCGGCCGGGAACCGAAACGCCTTTCCTCTCCCCGAGCAGACCGCCTCGCGCCACCGAGCACTCGGCGCGCCCGTTCGCCACCGACTTGACGAGCAGCTCGATGCGGCCGTCATCGAGAAGCACGCGGTCGCCGCGGCGCACCGCATCGATGAGCTCGCCGTGGCTGACCTCGATCTCGTTGGGCTCACGCCTCGGCGCGCCCGTCAGCACCACCGGACGGCCGCGGACCAGGCGCAGGAACGACGAGTCGAGCGGACCGGTGCGGATCTTCGGGCCCTGGAGGTCGCCGATGATCGCCACCGGCTTGCCCACGGCCTCCGCCGCCGCGCGCACGTCGGCCGCCGCCCTGCGATGGGTGGCGTGGTCGCCGTGCGAGAAGTTGAGCCGCGCGACGTCCATGCCAGCCTGGATCAGGTTGCGCAGCACCGCCGGCGACGAGCTCGACGGACCGATGGTGCAGACGATGCGGGTACGGCGGATCATCGCGAGTATCGATCCACCGAGCGGCCGAGCTCCTTCTCCGCCTCGATGACCTGGCGCTCGAGCTCGAGGGCGCTGATCACCGCTCCGCCCATGCCGCGGACGAGGTCGCGCTGAAAACGATCGGAGGTCGCCACGGTGATCGGATCGCTCCCATCCGCCAGCGCGTAGGCCAGTCGCTCGATGGCGTGATCGGCGGAATGGCCTTTCCGCGTGAACACAACGTGCACACCGTCGACAGTCTGGGTGCTGTTGGCCTTGGCGGTCGTGCGGTGCGCGTCGAAGACGACTGTGACGTCGGCGCCACGCACCTGTGCGAACACTGCCATGCGCTCGACCAATCGGTCGCGCGCGGCCTCGAGCGAGAACCGTATCAGCCCCTTCAGGTCGGGCCACGCGTGGACGATGTTGTAGCCGTCGACGATCAGGCGGTCCATGAGCTCATCGGAATCGGAAATGCCCGGCACCCACCGCGACCAGGGCTGGATCGAATCCAGCAAGGCCGGCCAGGAAATCGCCCGCGCCGATGATGGGCGCGCCGATCGCCGGCACATACCAGATGGCCATGAACAGCAGGATCATTCCGTACCAGCCGATGCGCCCTGCCCATGCCTGGACCGAGTATGGGAGCCATGGCCTGATGGCACCGAATCCGTCCAACGGCGGCACTGGCAGCAGGGTGAGGACCAGCACGTACATCTCGATCGTGCCGAGGAAAGCCAGGGCACCGAAGAACTGGAAGTTCGTCGCCGTGATCACGCCGAGCCGGAAACAGGACACGAACAGCGCTGCGATCACCAGGCCGCAGAGCAGCGTGCCCAGTGGGCCGGCCAGCGAGACTGCGGTGTCCCAGCGCTTGCTGCGCAGCGCGGCACGGTTGATATAGACGGCTCCTCCGGGCAAGGGGACACCGCCGAGAAATAGAAACAGCGCCGGCAAAGCAATGCTCATGAGGATGTGGGTGTATCGGAGCGGGTTAAAGGTCAGGTAGCCGGAGCTCGGCATCGAGGTGTCGCCGCCAAGGTATGCGGTGAGCGCGTGGAAGAACTCGTGCACGCAAACCGTCGCGATCCAGCCGCTGGCGACAAACGCGATGGTCAATGGATTGACGTACTGGGGCAGTGGATCGAACCAGAGCAGGACGCCGCTGGCGAAGAACAAACCAAGCAAGCCCAGGAAGATCGGGCTGACGGCGACAGCGCCGCGCAGGCGCGGCCACGGCCTTCGCCTCAGCGCGCGGTCGGGGGTTGCGGTCGCTCCCGGCCGCTCGCCCGTCTGCAGGTTGCGGCGGAGGTCGTACATGGTCAGGCCGGCCTGCTGCAGCGGCGCGGCGGTCGACGGCGAGTCGCTGTACAGCATCGCCAGCAACAGGTGGATGGAGTCCACCTGGTAGTGACCGAGCACCTGCGCCTCACGGTTGGCGTTGACGATCAGCTGGCGCAGCGGGATGGCGGGAGCGCTGCCGTCGGCGGGTAGCCCTGCCGTCACCGCAGCCGGGTCGGCGCCCAAGCGCCGCAGCGTCTGCACCGCGAGCGACCCGCGATTACCGAGCAACGCCCGCAGCACGTCGAGCGGCGTGGCGTCGGTGGCGCCGCGATTGGCCGCCGCGTCAGCCGCACGCTGAAGGTCGTCCCGAGCTTCGCGGGTCAACGGAATGTCCGCGACGGCGCGATTGAGCCCTACGGCTGGGTCAGGCACGAGCTCAGTGTAGGGAGCGCTGTCTGGTCACCTCGTAAAGCAGGGCGGCTGCCGCAGCTGAAGCGTTGAAGCTGCCGACGCGCCCTTTGACCGGCAGCTTCAGGCGCACGTCGCAACGCTCCAACACGAGCCGGTGGATGCCCTGGCCCTCTCCGCCCACAACGACGCACACCCGCTGCGTCAGGTCGAAATCCCACGGCCACGTATCGCCGCGCACATCGAGGGCCGCGCACCAGACGCCCGCGCGCTTCACCTCCGCGATAGCCGATGGCATGCCCGACACGCGGGCGATCCGGAGCAGCTCGCTCGCGCCGGAGCTCGCCTTCACCGCGGCCGGCGATAGTGGCGCGCTGCGGTGCTCGGGCAGGATCGCGCCGTCCGCGCCCGCGACCTCTGCGCTGCGGATGATCGCGCCCAGGTTCTGCGGGTCCTGGATCGAATCGAGAGCCACGAGCAGGCTTGGCTCGGTCCCGAGCAGCTCGCGCAACGTCCATTCGCGCCGCGGCTTGAGCTCGGCGGCCACGCCCTGATTGACACCGGGCGCAATCGCATCGAGACGGTCAGCCGGGACTACCTCCACCCGAGCGATGCGGCCGAGCTCCTCGAGCCGCGGGTCGTGACCGAGCCCCGCCGCCTGCAGCACCCTCACGACGCGGCCCGCTCGCGCCGCCTCGAGCACCGCGTTGCGGCCGTGAATCACGACCGGGGTCGCGCGCGCTTCGGCTACACGCGGGCGGCGCGGCGCCAACGCACTCCGTCCTTCGAGTCTTCGAGCAGAATGCCGCGATCGCGCAGCTCCTCGCGGATGCGATCGGCAGTCGCGAAGTCGCGCGCCTTGCGGGCGTCTTCGCGTTGCGCGATGAGGGCCTCGACCTCCGCCGCCAGATCCGCGTCATCGGGCCTGATCACATCCACATGCGCATCAACGTCGGCCAAGAGCAACAGCAGCTCGCGCGCCGCGGCGTCCCCCACCTCGCCCGCATCGAGCGCGGCGTTGGCCTCACGCACCAGGTCGAACACGAGGCCCATGCCCTGGGGCAGGTTCAGGTCGTCGTCGAGCGCTTCGCGGTACGCGTGCCGGACTTCGGTCGCGCGCTCAGCCAGGTGCGAGGAATCCTTCCGTCCAACGGGCTCGCGCAACCGCCGCGCGAGATCCTGCAGCCGCCGCACCTGCTCGGACGCGGCGTGAAGCGCTTCGTCCGACAGCCGCAGTCGCGACCGGTAATGCGCGTTGGCGATGAGAAAGAATCGGATCGCCAGTGGGTCGTGGCCGGCCGCGACGAGGTCGCGCAGCGTCGTAAAGCCGCCAGCGCTTTTCGACATCTTCTCGCCCGTGGCGTCCGCCAGGTGCTCCGAATGGAGCCAGAAGCGCGAGAACTGGTGATGGTTGGCCGACTCCGACTGCGCGATCTCGTTCTCGTGGTGCGGGAACATCAGGTCAACGCCGCCGGCGTGGATGTCGAGCGTGTCGCCGAGGTACCGCTTGCTCATGGCCGAGCATTCGATGTGCCAGCCCGGCCGCCCGCGACCGAAGGGTGCATCCCAGGCAGCCGCGATCTTTTCATCGCCGGGCTGCGCCTTCTTCCACAGCGCGAAGTCGCTGACGGACTCCTTGTCGTACTTGTCCGTCGCAACGCGCGCGCCCGCCTTCAGCCCCGCGCGATCGAGGTGCGACAGCTCGCCGTAGCGCGGGAAGCTATCGATGCGGAAGTAGACGTCGCCGTCCGCCTCGTACGCGTTGCCGCCGTCGATCAGCGTTGAGATCATCCGAACCATGTCCGGGATGTGCTCGGTCGGGCGCGGATTGTGCTCGGCCGGCTGCGCGCGGAGGCTGCGCATGTCCTCGAAGAACGCGTCGGCGTACGGCCGCGTGTACTCGGCGATGGTCGCGCCTGCGTGCATCGCCTGGTCGAGGATGCGGTCGTCGATGTCGGTGATGTTCATCACATGGTCGACGCGATAGCCGGAAACCCGCAGGTGCCGGCGCAGCAGGTCATAGAAAAGGAAGGCGCGCAGGTTGCCGGCGTGGGCGTAGTTCCAGACCGTCGGTCCGCACGTGTACATCCGCACCACGCCCTCTTCGAGCGGCGCGAAGGGATCCTTCGAGCCGGTCAGCGTGTTGTGCAGTCGCAGAGTCACTGGTCTTCGATCAGCGAGACGGCGTGAGCCGCGATGGCGGCGCCCGCCCCGATAGCGCCGACACCCTCAGGCGATGTCGCCTTCACGCTCACCGCACCACGATCGAGGCCGAGGCAGCGAGCGATGTTGGCCGACATCTCCGCGAGGTGCGGCTGCAGCCGCGGCGCCTGCGCCACCACCGTGCTGTCCACGTTGACCACGCGGAACCCCGCGTTGGTGACGACGCGCGAAGCCTCGGCCAACAGGTCGAGGCTGGACGCGCCCTCATAGCGCGTGTCATCGGGCGGAAAGTGAGCGCCGATGTCGCCCAGGCCGGCCGCGCCCAGGATGGCGTCGATGACAGCGTGGGTCAGCACATCGGCGTCGCTGTGCCCGTCGAGGCCGAGCCGGTAGTCGATGTTCACGCCCCCGATCACCAGCGATCGACCCTCTTTCAGAGGGTGCAGGTCGTAGCCCACGCCGATCCTCACGACGTGACGGATTCCTGGGCTTCTATCAGCGCCTCGACCACGCCGAAATCCTCGGGGGTCGTGAGCTTGACGTTCGAGGCCTCGCCCTCGACGACCGTCACGGAGTGGCCTGTCGCCGCCACGAGCTGCGCGTCGTCGTCGCCTACGAGTCCCGCATCCGCTGCCTCGCGGTGCGCGCGCGCCAGCAGGCTGTACGTGAATCCCTGCGGCGTTTGCGCGAGGACGATGCGTGACCGATCGAGGCTTTCGACCAGCAGGTGACCTTCGATGCGTTTGACGGCGTCGCGGGGGGCGATCGCCGGAAACGCCGCGCCCGATTCGATGGCCGCGGCCAGCACGCGCCGCACCAGCGCCGGTGACGCCAGCGGCCGCGCCGCGTCGTGGACGAGAACGTAGTCGCACTCCCCCAGCGCGGCGATGCCCGCGCGCACCGACGCCTGCCGGCTTTCCCCGCCCGGCCGCACCGTCACGGGCTTCGACGGATGCAGCGACGTGACTTCCGCCTCGGCGTTCTCCAGCCGGCTCGGCGGCCCCACCACCACTATGCGATCGATCTCTTCCATGCCGAGGAACAGCTCGACCACGCGCGCCAGCGTGGTCCGTCCATGCAGCCGCACCAGCGCTTTGCTGCCCCGGCCGAGCCGCGAGCCCGAGCCCGCGGCGGCGACGATCACGCCGACCGACGGCTTCACTTGCTGCCGTCCTCGTCTCGCGGCGCGGGCGGTCGATTGCGCGACGAGCGCCGGCCATCCTGGCCCATCGGCTCGGCGAAGATCATCCGGCCCGCCGACGTCTGGATCACCGAAGTGACGACAGCGGTGATGGTCTGGTTGATGAGGCGACGCCCGTTCTGGACCACGACCATCGTGCCGTCGTCGAGACTGCCCACTCCCTGCCCCGGCTCTTTGCCTTCGCGCGCGATCATCACCATGATCTCCTCGCCGGGAATCGCCACCGGGCGCATCGCCTGCGCGAGCTCGTTGAGGTTCAAGACGCGCACCCCCTCGAGGCGCGCGATGCGGTTTAGGTTGAAGTCGTTGGTCATGATTCCCCAGCCACGGCGCTTGGCGGTGCGCACCAGGTGGGCGTCGATCTCCGTGCTCGGCGTGGCGTCGTCATCCACCACCTCGAGCGCGATGGCAGGCACCTTCTGCATCTCGGTGAGCACGTCGAGGCCGCGTCGCCCCCGACGCCGGCGCATTGCATCAGCCGAGTCGGCGACGAGCTGCAGCTCGCGCAGCACCGAGCTGAGGATGATCAGCGGCATGTCGAGGAAACCAGTCTTGGCGATGTCGAGGATGCGGCCGTCGATGATGACGGACGTGTCGAGCAGCACCGCCGGCATCCGGCGTCGCGACGGTTCTACTGCCGGGCCGCCGAAGAAAAGGGCGGCCAGCTCTGTGCGCCGGCTCACGCCGACCGATGCGCCCAGGGCCGCCAGCAGCAAGGCCAGGATCGACGACAGCCAGTAGCCGAGCGGGACGTCGCGCACGAAGAAGCCGACGAGCACCGCGATCACGAGGCCGATGACCATGCCCAGCAACCCGCTGAGGAGGTCCGGCAGCGGCGTGTTGAGGATGCGCTGGTTGAACCCGCGCCATCCCCCCATGACGTACGGCGTGCCGAGATAACCGAATATCAGGCCTTCCAGAGTCGTCAGGGTGATCAGGACCCATCCCTGGTGCGTGATGCCCGACAGACGGACAAGCACGTAACCAAGGACGAAACCACCGACGACTCCGATCCCCAGCCCCACTCTCAGGGCGAGGGCATCGGAACGCTTCACGGGAACCTCCTCAGGAGACCGGGACTTCGGCCTCCTCTATGAATGCGCCGGAACGGATGGGTTTAGGAAATAGGACGGAGATCGCCTCCGCCACGGTCCGGACCTCTCTGACGTGGAGGCCGGCTGGCCGCCCGGTTCGCGAACCGGACGGAATCAAAGCGTGCGTGAAGCCGTGACGAGCCGCCTCGTTGAGGCGACGCTCGGTCTGGCTCACGCGACGCACCTCGCCCGCCAAACCCAGCTCACCTAGGACGACCAGGCCTTCCGGCATTGGCTGGCTCCTCTGGTTGCCGGCGAGTGACAGGGCAAGCCCGAGATCGGCGGCCGGCTCCGTGATGCGGATGCCGCCAGCCACGTTGACGAACACGTCGTGGGAACCGAGCGGGGTCTGGCCGCGGCGGTCCAGCACGGCAAGAAGCATGTGCACGCGATTGACGTCGAACCCGTTCGCGACCCGGCGCGGCGGGATGCTGTCGTTGCGCTTGTTGACCAGGCTCTGGATCTCGATCAGCAGCGGCCGAGTGCCCTCCATGACCACCACTACAGCGGTTCCGGCCGACGCGGTTCCACCCTCGCTCAGCATGGCGGCGGACGGGTCGGGCACCTCCTCGAGGCCGCGCTCGCCCATGGCGAAAACACCGATCTCCTCGGCAGAGCCGAAGCGGTTCTTCATGGCCCGGAGGAGCCTCAGCTCCTGCCGGCGGTCGCCTTCGAGGTAAAGCACTGTGTCAACGATATGCTCCAGGACCCTCGGTCCGGCTATCGCTCCCTCCTTCGTTACGTGCCCCACCAGGAAGATCGGAACCCCCGTCTCCTTGGCCAGGCGCATCAGCCGGGCGGCAGATTCCCGAACCTGGGTGACGCTGCCGGCGCTCCCCGTGATGGCGGAATCGGCCACGGTCTGGATGGAGTCGACGATCGCCAGCTGCGGCGCTTCGGCGGAGATCGTGTCGGCGATGACGTCGAGGTCGTTCTCGGCCAGCAGCAGGATGTCGGCGCTCAGCGCCCCCAGCCGCGCCGCCCGCATCTGCACCTGCTGGTTGGATTCCTCACCCGAGACGTACAGGACCTTGCCTTCAACCTGGTGAGCAGCGTGCATGAGCAGCGTCGACTTGCCTACGCCCGGCTCGCCACCGACCAGGACCAGGCTGCCGGGCACGATTCCGCCTCCGAGGACACGATTGAGCTCGCCCCACTGGAGGCGCAGTCGCGGCGCCGCCTCGGCCGAGATCTCGGTCACCGGCGTGGCCCTTGCCGGAGATGGGCTCGAGCCCACGCTGCGGGCCTCCTTGGCGCGGCGCCCTGGAGGCGGCTTGCGCACCTCGAACTCCTGGAGCGTGTTCCACGCCTGGCAGTACGGGCACTGCCCGGCCCAGCGCGGGGTCTCACCGCCGCACTGGGCGCAGACGAACGTCACCGTGGAGCGCGGCATGCATCCAGCTTGTCGTCTGCGGCGGCTTTTTACAACTGCGGCTGTAAATGAAAGCGCCACCCCGGGGGTAGTCAGGGTGGCGCCATAAGCCTTGGGAGGACCCGGGTCACACCGGCGTCCCTCGCTAAGGAAACGCGCCAGCCCGCGAAAGGCTACGTTTTTCGACCGTGGGTGAAGCTGTCTCCCTCGAACATATCGCCGAGGCTGCCCAGGTCATCGACCCGGTCTTCATGCATTCCCCGCAGTACGTCTGCGAGCCGCTGAGCGATCAGGTTGGCGTCGCTCTCGTACTCAAGGTCGAGTGCCTCAACCCCATCCGGTCCTTCAAGGGCCGGGGCACTGACTACTTCTTCCATCGGATCAAGTCGCCGGAACGGGGATTCGTGTGCGCGTCGGCGGGCAACTTCGGGCAGGGCATGGCCTACGCGGCACGCAAGCGCGGTGTGCGTTTGACCGTCTTCGTCGCCGATAACGCCAGCGTGATGAAGATCCAGCGCATGCGCGCGCTCGGTGCGGAGGTGCTGTTGGAGGGCGTCGACTTCGACGCAGCGAAGGAAGCTGCCCGCGCGCACGCCGAGAGTGTCGGCGCAATGTTTGTCGAGGACGGCGCCGTCGCTGCCATCGCGGAGGGCGCAGGCACCATTGCAGTGGAGCTGGCTGGGATGACCGACGCTCTTGATGCTCTGCTCGTGCCTCTCGGCGATGGCGCCCTCGCTACCGGCATCGCTGCTTGGATGCGGCAGCGATCGCCGAGCACGCGCATCATCGGCGTCGTCGCCGAAGGTGCTCCGGCCATGGAGCTGTCATGGCGCGCGGGGCATGTCGTCCACACTGAAAAAGTCACCACCATCGCCGACGGCATCGCGGTGCGCGTCCCGGTCGCGACCGCCGTCGACGACGTGCGCAACTCGGTCGACGACATCGTGAAGGTCAGCGACGACGAAATGATCGAAGGCATGCGGTGGCTGTATCGCGATGCGGGGCTGGTCGTCGAGCCGGCGGGTGCGGCGGGTGTGGCCGCAGCGAGGCAATTGCGCGCGCAGCTATCAGGCCAACTAGTCGCAACCATCATCACGGGCGGCAACATCGGTCTCGAACAGTT
>DATDML010000031.1:0-2382 GCA_036518815.1 Candidatus Dormiibacterota bacterium | reverse complement strand
AGGAAGCGGGCGGTTTCCGCGTAGACGGCGGATGGGTCGTGCAGCCACCGCGAGCCCGCCTGTAGCACGGAGCTCGCGTCCGGACGCTGGGCCGTTTGCAGGTTCGCCACGACGTCGTGGATGAAGAACACCGCAGCGATGGACCACCACAGCAGCGGCATGCTCAGGACGCGACGAAAGAGCCCGACTACGTGCAGGATTATGCGGCGCCGTGAAATGGCTTGACTACCGGTTGCAGCGCGAGCGGATCAAGCGGGTGCGACCGTACCTGGAAAACGGGGCGCGCGTGCTGGACATCGGCTGCGCCGATGGAGCCTTGTTTCGGTTCTACGACCAGCGCCTGGCCGGTGGCGTGGGCATCGACATGGACCCCGTGCCCGCCGGAGACGGCAAATACACGTACGTCCAGGGCATGTTTCCGTCGTCGCTGCCACCGGGAGGGGAATTCGACCTCGTGTCCGCCCTCGCTGTGGTCGAGCACATTCCCGAGTCGCAGCACGACGGCTTCGCGGCCGCCTGCTTCGGTTCGCTGCGCAGCGGAGGTCGGGTAATCGTCACGGTACCCTCGGCTCGCGTCGACACCATCCTGCACGTGCTCAAGGCGGTGCACGTTGTCGACGGCATGGCCGACGGCCAGCACTATGGCTTCGATCCGGCAAAGGCGATCGGTATGTTCGAGCGCGCGGGCTTCGAGCTCGAAAGGCACTCGCACTTCCAGCTGGGCCTCAACAACCTGTTCGTGTTCCGCAAGCCGGCCGAGGGCCGCGCCTAGGATAGTTCGGGTATGGCCGCCAGCCGCAAGCCCAAGAGCCTCACCCCGGTGCGACGCACGCTGCCCGACCTGCAGGACGTGCAGGCGCCCGAGCGCAAGGCCGCAAGCGTGTCCGAGCAGAAGATCAACCAGTACCGGAAGCGGCGGTACCAGGCGCTCCACTCCGAGACCGAGGCGGCCAACAAGCGCCGCGCCTCGGGCAAAGCGACGGCTCGCGAGCGCATCGAGATGCTGTGCGACGAAGGCTCATTCGTCGAGCTCGACGTGTTCGCGACCAACCGCGCGCAGGGCTTCGGTATGGAGGAGCGGCGCATCTCGGGCGATGGCGTGGTGGCGGGATTCGGCGACGTCGACGGCAAGCCGGTCGCGGTCTACGCGTACGACGCCACGGTCTTTGGCGGCTCGCTGGGCGAGGTCACTGCGGAGAAGATCGTCAAAGTTCAGGAGCTCGCGCTGCGCAATCGCGTGCCCATCATCGGTATCAACGATTCCGGCGGCGCACGCATCCAGGAAGGCGTGGTCGCGCTCGCGGGCTACGCGGACATCTTCTATCGCAACGTCCGCTCATCCGGCGTGATCCCACAGATCAGCGTCATCGCCGGCCCTTGCACTGGCGGGGCCGTTTACTCGCCCGCGATCACCGACTTCATATTCATCGTCGGCGGCCAGGGTTACATGTTCATCACCGGGCCCGAGGTGATCCGCGTGGTCACGGGCGAGGCCGTGACCTTCGATGAGCTCGGCGGCGGCGATGTGCACAACGCGACATCCGGCGTCGCGCACTTCCTGCCGCGCTCCGAGGCGGAGTGCGCGGCCGGAGTGCGCCGATTGCTCTCCTATCTGCCCTCGAGCAACAACGAACGGCCGCCCTTCGTGCCCACCAGTGACGATCGCGAGCGGGCCGACCAGGAGCTGCAGAGCATCGTCCCGGAATCGCCGAACAAGCCATACGACATGCGCGTGCTCGTCTCACACGTGCTCGACGACCGCGAGTTCCTCGAGGTCCAGCCCTTCTTTGCCAAGAACATAGTGGTCGGGCTCGGCCGGCTCGGCGGTCACGTGGTCGGCGTCGTCGGCAACCAGCCGAAGCATCTCGCAGGCGCCATCGACATCAATGCATCGGTGAAGGCGGCGCGCTTCATCAGGTTCTGCGATGCGTTCGGCATCCCGATCATCTCGTTCGTGGACGTGCCCGGCTACCTGCCGGGACGCGACCAGGAGCACGGCGGCATCATTCGCCACGGAGCCAAGCTGCTTTACGCGTACGCCGAGGCCACAGTGCCGAAGCTGACGGTGATCACGCGCAAGGACTACGGCGGCGCGTACTGCGTCATGTCGCCGAAGCAGATGGGCGCTGACCTCAACCTGGCGTGGCCGACAGCCGAGATCGCCGTGATGGGGCCCGACGCGGCGGTCAACATCATCTACAAACGCGACCTGGCGACCGCTTCCGATCCGACGGCACGCCGGCAGCAGCTGGTGAGCGAGTACACGACACGGTTCGCGAACCCGTACGTCGCCGCCGAGCGCGGTTACATCGACGACGTCATCGAGCCGCGGGAGACGCGCCGCGACCTCATACGCGGCCTGGAGGTCTGCCTCCGCAAGAC
>DATDML010000030.1:0-6869 GCA_036518815.1 Candidatus Dormiibacterota bacterium | reverse complement strand
TGGTGGTCTTGAAGATGAAAAACGTCGAGGACTCGCCCGTGTAGGTCGAGACGAGAGCCCAGCCGTTCGTCGGTGAGATGAAGTCGTATGCGATCGAGTACGGCCCGTTGATGGTGCGGTAGGTGTTTGGGATCAGCGGCTCCGTCCGGTCCAGGGCCTCGGGCTTGATGTACAGGATGCCGGCCGTGGCGATGATCGCCACCGCGATTCCGATGACCGCGACGCGTCTACGAACGGACACGTACTCCTTGCGGATCGTATAGCGGCTCGGCCGAAACGCGGCCTGGAATCCACGACCCGAAAACTTCCACCTCCACGGCGACGCCGGTCGCGACGTGCGCCGGCACGAACGCGTACGCGATCGACTTGCCGACCGAGTAGCCGTAGCCGCCGCTGGTGATGCGGCCGGCGATCTCGCCCGCGATGCGCACCGGCTCTGAGCCCAGCGCGACTGAGCGGGGATCGTCGAGGACCAGGCACACCAGGCGCGTGTCCGCAGGCGATTCGCGCTTCTTGAGCAAGGCGCCGCGGCCGTTGAACTCGCCTTTGTCGAGCTTCACGCAGAACCCGAGACCGGCCTGGTACGGATCGACCTCCGGCCCGATGTCGGAGCCCCACACGCGATAGCCCTTCTCGAGGCGCATCGAGTCAACCGCCTTGTAGCCGCCGCCGATCAGTCCTTTCGCGGCGCCCACCTCCCAGATCGCGTCCCAAAGCCGCAGGCCAAACTCGGTCGGGCAGTAGAGCTCCCAACCGAGCTCGCCGACATAGGTCACGCGCAGGGCGAGGCAAGGGACCGGACCGATGGCCAGCTCCCGGGCAGTCATATAAGGAAAGGCGGCGTTCGATACGTCGGCGGGGGTCAGCGCCTGCAGGATCTCGCGGGCCTTCGGCCCCCACAGCCCGATGCACGCATAGGCGGCGGTGACGTCCTCGACCTCGACGGAGCCGTCGCGGGGCGCGTGCTCGCGGATGAACGACAGGTCGTGGCGGCCGAATGCGGTGCCTGTGACGATGCGAAAGCGATCGTCGGCCAGTCGCGTCACGGTGAAGTCGCATTCGATGCCGCCGTCGTGGTTGAGCATCTGCGTGTACGTGAGGCGGCCGACCTCGCGCGCCACGCGGTTGTCGCAGAGCGTCTCGAGAAACGAGGCGGCGCCCGCGCCGCGAATCTCGATCTTCGCGAAGGACGTGAAGTCGAAGATCGCCGAGCCTTCGCGGCACGCGCGATGCTCTGCTTCGATTGCGGGCGACCACAACCGGCCGGCCCACCCGCGTGGTCGCAGCGATTCGTCCCCGCGCTCGACGTTCGATTCGAACCAGTTGATGCGCTCCCAGCCCGACTTCTCACCGAAGACCGCGCCGTGCTCGCGCTCGCGGAGATAAGCGGGCGAAGTGCGCAAAGGCCGGCCGGCGCTGCGCTCGTGGCCCGGGTACTTGACGTCGTAATAGGTCGAATAGATCTCGACGGTGCGCGCCAGCGTGTAGTCGCGGCTAAGGTAGTGGCGGCCGAAGCGGCGCGAGTCCATCTCCCACGCATCGATCTCAGGCCGGCCGTTGACTATCCATTCCGCGACCAGCCGGCCCATGCCGCCGGCGCCCGCGAGGCCGTGCGCGCAGAAACCGGCCGCGACCCAGAAGCCACGCACCTCGCTCGGTCCGAGGATGAACTCGCCGTCAGGTGTGAAGGCTTCCGGTCCGTTGACCAGTCGCACCACCTCCGCGTCCTTCAATGAAGGCACGCGGACTATGGCGTTCTGCATCAGCGGCTCGAAGCGATCCCAGTCCTCCGCGAGGAGTCGGCCGTTGAAATCCGGCGCGATTCCGTCGAGGCCCCACGGCGCGGGGTCGCGCTCGTAGCCACCCATCACCAGGCCGCCCGACTCCGGCCGGAAATAGACGAGCAGCGACGGATCGCGCATCGTCGGCATGTCCAGCCGCAGCCCTGACGGTTTGGTTATCAGGTATTCGTGCGCCATCGGGATGATGGGCACGACCACCCCCACGAGCCGTCCGATCTCCGGCGCGAACATGCCGCCCGCGTTGACGACGAGCTCGGTGTCGATGGGCCCCTGGTCGGTGAGGACGCGGCTCACGGCGCCGTACCTGGTCTCGATGCCGGTGACGCGCGTCTCCTCGCAGATCTCAGCTCCGCGCCGGCGCGCGCCTTCCGCCAGCGCGAAGGTCAGCTGGCTCGGATCGATGTAGCCGTCGGTAGGCAGGTAGGCCGCGCCGAGCACGCCGTCGGTCGACATCGGTGGAAACAGTTGTTGCGACTCCTGCGCCGAGATGAGCTCCAGCGGCAGCCCAAACGTTTTCGCCCAGCCCGCCTGGCGCGATAGCTCCTCCATGCGCTCCTGGCTCGACGCCAGGCGCAGCGAGCCCACCTCGTGCCAGCCTGTTTCAAGGCCTACCTCATCGCGCAGGTTTCGATAAAGGTCGACCGAATTCATCATCATCCGGGTCAGGCTCAGCGACCCGCGCAGCTGCCCGACCAGGCCTGCCGAATGAAACGTCGAGCCGGACGTGAGCCGCGCGCGCTCCACGAGCACGACGTCGCTCCAGCCCAGGCGCGCAAGCCAGTAGAGGATGGACGCGCCGCCGACACCGCCGCCGATGACGACGGCGCGCGCGTTGTTCCTCAAACGGTTTCTTAGGCCGGCGCTTCTGCGGTGCCTTCGGCCGGCTTGATGGTCGGAGTCACTGTCGACTTGCGCTGGGCGGCGAAGAAGTAGATCGCGCCGACCAGCAGGATGATGGCGAGAGTCGTCTCGTAGATCGGCAGGTTGCCGAGCGGGCCCTGGATGCCCAGCGTCCCGGTGCCGGTGAAATTGGGAAGAATGCTGAGCGGCGGGTTCTGTCCGCCGGCGCTGACGTCGCGCGGCCACAGGAAGTTGATCTCCATCGATATGCCCCACACGAGTGCGAGCACGTTCACGATCACGCCCCACGAACCCAGCTTGAACGGCGCCTTGTCCTGCGGCCAGCCCTTGAAGCGCGCAAGCAAGATGGCGATGTTGCCCAGGATGTACGAGAGGTAGATCATGCCGGTCGCGCCGATGGCGATGAGCGCGGCGCCGGTGTAGTAGATCAGAGGCAGTCCGGCGAGCACGCCGACCACGATGCACGTGCCGATCGGGGTGTGCAGCGTGGGGCTCACCTTGTTGAACTGACGGCCGAACGGCAGCTTGCCGTCGCGCGCCATCCCGAAGGCGAGGCGAATCGTCGAGGTCTGAATTGCGAGGCAGCACACATAGATCGCCGCGAACACGACGAAGAGGTAGAGGTTCGAAGCCCAGCCGGGGAAGTTCGACTGGATGATCGTCACCAGCGGGAATGGATCCTTGCCGGCGCCGATGTCGGATACGAACTTGCCCATGTCGCCGGGCACGGCGATGATCGTGGCGAAGAGGAAGATCGCGCCGATGACGGCGGCTCCCAGAATGGCCGCCAGCACCGCACGCGGGGCTTCGCGCCGCGGGTTCTTGGTCTCCTCGGCGAGCGTGCTCGCCGTGTCGAAGCCGTAGATCACGAACAACGACATGAACATCGCACCGAAGAAGGTCCCGATAGCTGTCGGTCCGGCAGCCAGGTACTGGCCGTCCGTGAGCACCGAAACCGATTGGTGGTGATAGAAGAGCAGAAGGATCAGCGCGAACACCACCATGCCAAGGATCTCGAACACGACGCCCGTGTTGTTGACGATCTGGACGATGCGCACGCCGAAGATGCTCAGCAAAGTCGTGGTCAAAAGAACGACCGCGGCAACGTTGCGGTTGGTTTCGAAATCTGTGCCGATGTTCAGGCCGAACACGCTGTTGAGCAGCGGAATGAGCACAAGAGGCACAGTCGCAACGACGGCGGCGACGGTCAGCACGCCGGCGAACAGGTAGATCCAACCTGTGAACCACGAGTAGGTGTGGTTGGAGAGGTACTTGGACCACTGATACACCGAGCCCGCGACGGGGAAGTGCGAGCTGACCTCGGCGAAGTTCAGGCCGACGATCAGCTGACCGACGACAACGATCGGCCAGCTCCAGAAGAAGGCGGGGCCGGCCAGGCCGATGCCCAGGATGAACAGAGTGAAGATGCCGGTCGAAGGCGAGATGTAGGAGAACGCGATCGCGAAGCTCGAGTACACGCCAAGCATGCGCTTGAGCTCCTGCGTGTAGCCGAATCGGGCCAGGTCCTGGGCGTCAGCGTGAAGAGCGTGGTCCTCAGTGCTCAAGTCGTCCCCTCCTTTTGGGCCCCCAGCGAAACGTTCGTTACAAAATTGGCGCCGAAGCTAACACCGGTTGGCTGATCCGTCAAACCGGCTTTCTTACTGAGGGCCCAGCAGGTACCCCATGCGGCGCGGCAGACGCGCCACCGCGTTGGCGAGCGGGTGCGGGCGCACGCCCAGCTCCTCGGCGGTGTCGAACCGGATGATCGCGCTGCGCACCATCCGGGCCCCGATCGACCGCAAGGGTTCGGGTGGGAACAGCTTGGCGCCGCGTGGATTCACGACCGGCAGGTGCACCAGGTCCGAGTCCGTATTCGTGACGAGGTCGGCCAGCACGCGCCCCGCCAGGTGCGATGGCGCCACGCCGTTGCCGGTGTAGCCGAGCGCGAAATGAACGTTGCCCGGCGGCAGCGTGCCAAACGTCGGCAGGTGGGTCGGCGATACGTCGATCGGGCCGCCCCAGCCGTCGACGATCGGCACGTCTGCCCAGCTCGGGAAGAAGAGCCGGAAGCCTTCGGCCGCTTGGCGTACCGCCTCCTTGTCGTGTGTGAACGACTCCCCGATCCGCGGCGCGGCGCGGCCGCCGCCACCGCCGAACGCGATGCGGCCGTCGGGCGTCGTCCGGAAGTAGCGCAGCGACTGGCGCAGGTCACTGATCAGCTCGCCGCCGGTCCAGCTGATCTCGTCGAGCTTTTCCGGCGCGGGAGCGGTCAGCACGATGTAGCTGCTCCACGCGGCCACTCGCCGCCCGATGCGCGGCCACGTGGTCGCCCAGGCGTTCACGGCGAGCACGACGTGCTTGGCTCGGACGACTCCTTTCTCCGTGACCGCGACCGGCCCGCTGTCAAGTCGCGCGACTGTGGTGCCCTCGTGGACTTTCGCGCCCCTCTCGAGCACCACGCGGCGCAGGCCGCGCGCGAGCCGCGCCGGCTGCACCGAGGCGCCGTCGCGCATGAACGCGCCTGTGCGAAAGGCCGGCGACTGGCAGCGCGCCTGCACCTGCTCACGGCTGAGCGCCCGCATCTCCTCGGGTGCGCCTGCGCGCTCGACGTCGCGCACCATCTCCTCGACCACGTGCTCGTGCCGCGGCCCGGTGGCCGCGAAGACGTAACCGCCCCGTCGGAACCACGCGTCGACCCCGTGCTTCTGGCAGAACTCGTCGATGCCCGCGATGCTCCTGGTGATCTCTCGCGCCGAGCGCACCGCCCCCTCGGCGCCGTAGAGGTGCACCAGCCCGTCGAGCTCGTCCCACCACCCGCTGGCGAAGCCCCCGTTGCGGCCGCTCGGGCCGCCGCCGCAGATGTCCTGCTCGAGCACCGTCACGCCCAGGTTCGGGTTGCGCTCGAGCAGCCAGTAGGCAGTCCACAGGCCGGTGAAGCCGCCGCCGACGATCACCACATCGGCCGTTGCGTCGCCCGCGAGAGGCGGGCACGCTTGCGCGTCTTCGGCCGCCAGCGCCTCGCGCAGCCACCAGCTGCGCTGGGCGCCAGGGGTCAGCGCCTCGGCGGAGAGGTTGAGGTTCATCTGTGCCAAGCGGCCAGGAACGCAGCTTCGTTCACGTGCTCGCCGAGTCCGATCGCGCGCGAGAGCGCCGTGACATGCGGCGGCTCGATGCCCGCGTCTTCGACCACCGACGCGTCGCGGAACGCATCGGTAGTCGGCCCCGCGTAACGGACCTGGCCGTGCGAAAGCACCACAGTGGTGGCGCAGACCTCGCCGACGAAGTCCATGTCGTGCGTCACGACGAGAACCGTAAGGCCATCCGCACCGAGATCCCTCACCAGCGTCTTGAGCCGGTCGCGCGAGGGCGAGTCCTGGCCGAGCGTTGGCTCGTCGAGCACGACGACCTTCGGCTCGATCGCCAGCGCCGACGCGATCGCGACCCACTTGCGCTCGGACAGGCCCAGGTCATGCGGGTGCACCTCTTCGCGGCCTTCGAGCCCACACGCGCGCAGTGCCGAGGTCACACCGCGCTCGATCTCCGCCGGCGTCTTGCCGAGGGCCCGGGGTCCGAACGAGACCTCTTTCTTGACCGTGCGCTCGAAGAGCTGGTCGTCCGGGTTCTGAAAGCAGTAGCCGACTGTGCGCGCCATGGCCGCGACCGTCATGTCCGCGACGTTCAGGCCGGCCACCGTCACAGTGCCCGCGCGCGGCCGCAGCAGTCCGTTGAGCAGCTTGGTCAGCGTCGTTTTGCCGGCGCCGTTCTGGCCGACCAGCGCGGTGACGCCTCGCTCCACGGCCAGCGTCAATCCAGGCCCCGGGTACACGTCGGCGCCGCCGGGGTAGGCGAACAGGACGTCCTCGAGCTGGATCTCAGGCACGGGCCCGCTCGAACGCGCTGACCGCGCCTTGGAACTGCACCGGCCACGGTCCGGTGACGCCGGCGTCGCGCGCGAGTCTCGCGAACACCGGCTGGCCGACCTTCGAAATGACTGCGTCGTCGTTGAAGACGTCGGCCGGCGCGCCCTCCGCGATGATGCGGCCCGCGGCCATCGCGATGATGCGGGGGCACAGCTCGCACAGCGCCTCAAGGCGATGTTCGACCATCACGATCGTCGTGCCCATCGAATGCAGGTTCGCCAGGACCTCGAAGATCGCGGCCGTGCCCGCAGGATCTAGTTGCGAGGTCGGCTCGTCGAGAAGCAGC
>DATDML010000029.1:0-18899 GCA_036518815.1 Candidatus Dormiibacterota bacterium | reverse complement strand
TCAGCCGCTCGTGCTCAACAGCATCACCAAGGTCGCGGCACGCTACTTCCCGCCGCGCCAGCGTGCGGCGGCGATCTCGATCGGCACCGCCGCTCTGTTCGTCGGCATCCTCGCGGCGGTGCTGACGGCCGGACCCCTTTTCGCAGCCGGTGGGCTACCGCTGCTGCTGGTGGCACAGGCAGCGCCGTCCGTGCTGGCGACAGTGCTGGTGATCGTGGCGTTCCGCACCAGGCCCGAGTACCCGGACGACCCGTCGGTGAGTGCCAGCCTGGGCTGGCTCGCGCGAGATCGATTCATGTGGCTCCTCGCCGCGCTGGTCTTCATCGGCATGGGCACCTACAACGCGGTGGCGACGTGGCTGCAGCCGATCCTCGACCATTTCGGACATGCGGCCGACGCGGGCAACCTCATCGCCGTGCTGACACTCGCAGGAGTGGTCGGCGCGGCAGTGATCCCATCCTTCGCCGCGTCGCGCGACATGCGCCGCACCGCCCTGCTCGTGGCCCTCGTGGTCTCGGCAGCTGCCTTCGCGGCAGTGGCGCTGGTGCACAACGTGGTCTGGTTCGGGGCGTGGTTTTTCGTCGAGGGCCTGATGCTTCTGGCCTGCCTGCCGGTGGTTCTCGATTGGTCGGAAGTCCACGCGGGCTCCGAAAGGCAGGGCGCCGCGGTCGGGTTCCTGATGATGTCTGGCAACCTCGGCGGCGTCGTCCTCGCGCTCATCACGCAGGCGGCCGTGGGGAACGCATACCTTGCGCTTGGGGTCATGGCCGTGGCGTCGCTGGCCGGCATCCCGGTAGCTCTACGCCTGCCGGCGCGGACGGCGGTTTGAATCTCCACTGGAAACCCGCACTGCGGCCCGCCCGCGTCCCGCTCGAAGGCCGGCTGGTGAGGTTGGAGCCGATCGACGTCGAGCGCCACGGCGCCGATCTCCAGGCGGCGCAAGCCGAAGCGCCGGAGATCTGGATGTACCTGCCGGACGGGCCGTTCGCGGGCGAGGCCGATTTTGGGGCCTGGCTTGTGGCTCGCGCCGCGTCACTTGATCCGCTGTTCTATGGCATCGTCGACCGCGCCACCGGCCGTGCGAATGGGATGGCCAGCTACCTCCGCATCACTCCTGAGCATGGCGTGATCGAGGTGGGCTACATCTGGTACTCGCCGGTGCTGCAGCGAACCCGTGCGGCGACCGAGACGATGTATCTCATGGCGCGCCACGTGTTCGAAGACCTCGGTTACAGGCGGTACGAGTGGAAGTGCAATGAGCTGAACGCACCGTCGCGGCGCGCTGCCCTGCGTCTCGGGTTCACGTACGAAGGGGTTTTCCGCCAGCACATGGTCGTGAAGGACCAGAACCGCAACACAGCGTGGTACTCGATGCTCGACAGCGAGTGGCCCGCGGCGAAGGCCGCATTCGAGTCATGGCTCGAGCCGGACAACTTCGACGGCGAAGGGCGCCAGCTGCGGGGCCTTGCGGACTTTCGGAACAACCCCGGAAAGCCTGGGGTTGGTCGATAGGTGACCTCCACGAGGCGGTTCCATTACGCGTGGGTGGTGGCCGCGGTAACGGCTATCGCGATCATGGGTGCGGCAGGCTTCCGCGCCACGCCGAGCGTCCTGATCGTCCCGCTACAGCACGAGTTCGGGTGGAACCGGGCGGTGATCTCAGTCGCCGTGTCGATCAACCTCATCCTGTTCGGCCTCACGGGCCCATTCGCCGCCGCCCTGATGGAGCGCTTCGGGCTGAGAGTCGTGACCGTGGGCGCGCTGATCACGATCTCCGCCGGCGCGCTGCTGACGACCCAGATGACGGCGCCCTGGCAGCTGTACCTCTTGTGGGGGGTGATTGTCGGCGTGGGCAGCGGGAGCATGGCCTCCGTCCTCGCAGCCAACGTCGCGGCGCGATGGTTCGTCCAGCGCCGCGGCCTGGTGCTCGGCGCGCTTACGGCGGCCGGCGCAACGGGCCAGCTCATATTCCTGCCGGGACTCGGCTGGCTGGCGGACAACGTGGGCTGGCGTTACGTGTCGATCACGGTCGCCGTCGGCGCGCTCGCGGTCGCGCCTCTAATCGCGATCTTTCTTCGCAACCGACCGCGCGATATCGGCGCCCGTGCCTACGGCGCGACTGAGGATGACGTCCCGGTCACGACCACCGGCAGCCCCATCGCCAATGCGTTTCGCGGCCTGCGCCTGGGCGTGCGCTCGCGCGACTTCTGGCTGCTCGGCGGCAGCTTCTTCATCTGTGGAGCGTCGACCAACGGCCTCATCGGCACGCACCTGATCCCCGCATCGGTCGACCACGGAATGGCCGAGGTGACGGCCGCGAGCCTGCTCGCGGTGATCGGCGTGTTCGACGTCATCGGCACGCTGGCCTCCGGCTACCTCACCGACCGCTTCGACAGCCGCAAGCTGCTGTTCGTCTACTACGGCCTTCGCGGCCTGTCGCTGATTGCGTTGCCTTACGCGTTCGGGAGCCCGCAGTTCGGGTTGATCCTGTTCATCGTCTTCTACGGCCTGGACTGGGTCGCGACCGTGCCGCCGACGGTGCAGCTGGCGCGCAAGGTGTTCGGCATGCAGAACTTCGCCATTGTTTACGGGTGGATTTTCGCCGCGCACCAGCTGGGAGCCGCGACGATCGCCTTCGCCGCCGGCGCGGTGCGCACGGTTTTCGGCGACTACCAGATCGCTTTCATGTTCTCCGGTCTGCTGTGCCTGCTAGCGGCAGGCATGGTCCTGCGAATCGCGCGGCCGCGGCCCGGACGCGTCGAGGTCCTCGAGCCGGCTTACTCCTGATCGCGGGCGCGTTCGCGCTGCTGCCGCAGGCGGCGCTGGCGCATGCGCAGCTCGTGCAGTCCGACCCCGCGCCAGACGCTCACCTGCAGTCGCTGCCCCCGGCGGTGACGCTGTTTTTCACCGAGCCGGTTACGCCTGCCGGCCCCGGCATACGCGTGTACGCGCCGGACGGGCGGCAGGTGGCGGCTGCTCTCAGCGCTCGCGGCGCCGTTCTTTCCGCGCCACTTAGCTCGAGCGAGAAGGGGACCTTCGTCGTGACCTGGCAGGTGTTCGCCGCCGACACGCATCCGTCGCGTGGCGCATTCGCGTTCTCCGTCGGCGAGCCGAGCGCCAATCCGTACGCCGCGGTCCTGAGCTCTGGAGAGATCGGCACTTCGACACCGCTTGGACTGATCCTGCAGGCGCTGGCGCATTGGGTTCATTTCGCGGGCCTCGCCCTGGTGCTCGGGCTGGCGGCCTACGCGATGCTCACGCGCCAGGGCGCTGTCAGCCGCTGGATTGGCGTAGGGGTGGCGCTGCTCGCCGTCGCCGAGCCGCTGGCGGTGCTGGCCCAGCTCGCGAGCCTTTCGTTCGACGGCGACACTGCCGTCGCGGTGTTGGGGTCGCCTTTCGGCCGCCTGGCCGGCCTGCGACTCGGGGCGGCCCTGCTCGCGTGGACGGTGCTGGCGACGAATCGCTCGTGGCCGCTGGTCGTGATCGGCGGATCCGTCGCCGTGCTGGACGGCTTCGGCGCGCACGCCATACCGGACGTGCCTGTCGTGGGACAGCTCCTGGTGAGCGTGCACGTCGCGGCGATGGGCCTGTGGGTGGGAGGCCTGGCCGGTTATCTGCGCGCACCCGACGCGCGATTCGTTCGCTACGCCGCGCTCACGTTCGGCGTCGCGGTTGCGACCGGCGCGCTGCTCGCCTTCGTGCACACCGACTACCTCGCCGGCCTGCTCACGTCAGCCTACGGGCGCACAGTGCTGGTGAAGGCGGCAATCGTCGTTGCTGTGGCGCTGACCGTCGTGCTGCGCCGGCGGCGCGTCGAGCTCTACGGCGCCTTTGTGGTCGTCGGCGTGGCGGCCCTGGTGGCGGCGCTCCCACCGCCCAGGTGACGCACCAGCACTGAAGAGGCCGCGATGGTTACCGCGACCGCTGCAATCAGGGCGGTCTCGACCTGGTTCGTGATGAGTCCCGCCGTCAGCGCCAGCGCGCCAAGCACATAGCTGAACTCTCCGACCTGGCCCAACCCGGTCGCGAGCTGCAGGGGCCGCGCCTTCAGTCTTCCGAACCGCGCCAGCGCCCACACCGGCAGTACCTTCGCGACGACCACCAGGCCCGCGATCAGCGCCAGCCACGGCAGCGCCCCGCCCAGCGCGCTCGGGTCGATGACGGTGCCCAGCGAGACGAAGAACATCACCGCAAACACATCGCGAAACGGCAGCAGGCGCTGCCGAGCTTCACCCGCTTCGTCGCTCTCCGTGATGGCCAGGCCGGCCACGAAGGCGGCCAGCGCGAGCGGGATGCCGAGGAAACGCGAACCGATGCCCGCGAGCAGAAGGCCGCTGCCGATGGAGAGAAGCAGGAACAGG
Organism: Candidatus Dormiibacterota bacterium; assembly: GCA_036518815.1. GTDB lineage: Bacteria > Chloroflexota > Dormibacteria > Dormibacterales > Dormibacteraceae > CF-118. Next base: position 14,538 of record DATDML010000029.1, on the reverse strand, counting down.
TCGTGGTCGGTCCGGAGGCGGCGCAGCAGCCACGGCAGCGCGACGGCCGCCGCCACCGCGAGCGTGATGAAGGCCACCATGCCGCCCAGAGCGGCGAGGCCTGAGCGGCCCTCAATGCCGGTGAACACCAGCAGCACCAGCGCTGCCGAAACACCCAGCAGGTCTTGCACGACGCTCCAGCTGAGCAGCGCGACGTCGGTTGCCGGGTCCGTCGTGCGGCGGACGCTGCGCGTGATGTTCACGACCACCACGCTCGACGACATCGCGATCGACAGCCCCACCATCGCGGCGCCTGCCACCGTCATGCCCAGAAGCACGCAAGCCGCCGCCGACACGGCCCACGTGACCGCGACCTGGACCGGCGCCAGGATCATCAGCCGGCGCTGGCGCGCGAGGTGGATCGGGTTGATCTCGATCCCGACCTCGAACAGCAGAAGAACCACGCCGATGTCGGCCAGGACCGACAGCTGTTCCCGGTTGGCGACATAGCCCGGAGTGAACGGAGACACGGCCAGGCCGACCACCAGGTAGCCCAGCACCGCCGGCAGCCCCAGCCGCCGGGCGGCCTTGCCGGCCAGGGTCGCCAGGAGGAGCAGGAGGCCGAGTTCGAATATGGCCGGGGCGGTGTGCTCGATGGCTTGGGGAGTCTAGCGGGCGCCCGCGCGTTCCCTGAGAGGATGGCCAGACGCGCAACTCGACCTGAACGGGAGCCGGACGACGACGATGCGGGCCAGGCGGGGGCCCAGGTCGGCGATCCGATCCTGCGCCGGGTCAGGCCCGGGCCGAGCACCGAGCCTTCGCATCAGCAGCTTCTGAAGGGCTCCTACCAACCTGCCGACGGGGTCGGCACAGGCGCCCCGCCCGCCGGGCGCATGACCATCGAAGAGGCCCGTCGCCGCGGCCCTATCGGCTGGCTGCAACTGCTCGGGCCGGGCCTGATCACCGGCGCGAGCGACGACGACCCCAGCGGCATCGGCACGTATTCGCAGGTCGGGAGCCAGTTCGGCTACGGGTTGCTGTGGACCGCGCTCTTCACCTTTCCTCTGATGGCCGCCGTGCAGGAGATCTGCGCGCGCATCGCCCTGCAAACAGGCGTCGGCCTCGGCGTGGCGCTGCGGCGTAAGTTTCCAACGCCGCTCGTCGGTGTCTGCATCGCCGCGTTGTTTGCGGCCAACACCATCAACGCCGGCGCCGACCTGGGTGCGATCGCGGCCGGCGGATCGCTGCTGACCCACGACGCTGTGCATCAGCTCTGGCTGGTGGTTCCGGCTGCGCTGTTGATCCTCGTGCTGCAGGTCTTCATGACCTATCAGCTCATCTTCAAAGTGTTCAAGTGGCTGACGGTGGGCCTGTTCGCCTACGTGGTGACCGGCGTCCTCGTCCATCCGGACCTCCGCCAGGTCGTGGGGGCCAGCCTCATCCCGCATCTGGACTTCAGCCCAGACTCCATCTCCGCGCTCGTCGCGATCTTCGGCACGACGATCTCGCCCTATCTGTTTTTCTGGCAGGCGTCGTCGGAAGTCGACGAGATGCGCGCCGCCGGCAAGGTCACCGAGGCGTCGCGCCGCGGCGTGAAGACCTCAGAGCTCAAGGCCGCCAGGACCGACATCCTCATCGGCATGCTCTTTTCGAACCTCGTGATGTACTTCATCATCCTGACCACCGGCGCGGTCCTCCACGCGCACGGGCATACGAGCATCGAGAGCGCCGGCCAGGCCGCGCAGGCGCTCGCGCCGCTTGCCGGACAGTGGGCGTTCGTTCTCTTCGCCGCCGGCATGATCGGCACCGGGCTTCTCGCCGTGCCCATCCTCACGGGCTCGGCAGCGTACGCGGTCAAAGAGTTCGTCGGCTTCAAAGGCGCGCTGGCCGACAAGCCGTGGTACCGGCCGACCTTCTACGGGATCATGGCGGCGTCCACCGTCGCCGCGGTGGCCCTCAACCTCATCGGCATCAACCCGATCCGCGCCCTGTTCGTCACCGCGATCATCAACGGGCTGGTCGCGCCGCCGCTGCTGGTGCTCATCGTCCTCCTCGGGTCAGACCGCTCGATCATGAAGGCGCGCACCAGCGGCTGGGTCAGCCGTTCGCTGTGCTGGACCGCCACCGGCGTCATGTCCATCGCAGCCGTCGCGCTGCTGGTCACGGTCATCTGGCACTGACGTGCGCATGTGCACCTGGAACATCCAGCTCGGTTTGTGGCTGCCGGCCGTGCTCGAGGCGGTCGGCTCGGTGCCGGACTTTCGCGGTATCGATCTGCTGGCCCTGCAAGAGGCTTCATGCCACGACGGATGCGAGGACGCGCAGCTGGTCGCCGAGGCGCTGGGTCCCGAGTATCAGAGCTTCCAGGCCGCAGCTCAGCTGCGGCGCGGACGCGAACAGGCGAACGCGCTCGTGTGGCGCCGCGATGCGTTCAGCCCCGGCGCCGCGCCAGGGCTCTTGTGGTTGCCCGGGCCGCGAGCGGTGAAGGTGAGGAGGGTTGAGCGCACTCTGCTGCGCGCCTTGCCCGCCCAGGCGCGCATGGCTGTGTGCGCCGAATCGCCGGCGTTGCGGGTGTACGTCGTGCATCTCGACGTCATCGGCTTCGCACACAAGCTCGAGCAATTTCGCGCCGTGCTGGAGCACATGGTGGCCCAGCCTGCGGTGCCGCTGACTCTGATCGCCGGCGACCTCAACACGTTCGGGCCCTCGCGACCGCGACTCTGGCGCCGAATCGCCGCCTCCGCGGCGGACGCCGGGCTCGTCAACGTGACTGCTGCGATTCGGCGCACGCACTGGACGGGCCAGAAGCTCGACGCCATCTACGCGCTCGCGGCGTCTCCGATCACCTCCCGCGCGTGGACTGTGAGGCTGCGGGCCTCCGATCACCTGCCTGTCTTCGCGGAGATCGACTGATGGCAGGCAAGTCACTGGTGATCCTGCACATCGACGGAATGGGCGCAGGCATCCTGCAGCGCGCGCTCGACCATGGCCGCATGCCCTTCACGCGACAGCTCATGGATCGCGAGGGCTACGAGGTCCACCGCTACCACTGCGGCCTGCCGTCGACCACGCCCTTCGTGCAGGCCGGCATCCTCTACGGCGACAACACCGGCATCCCGGCTTTTCGCTGGTGGGACCGCGAGCAGCGCACGCTGATCCAGTTCGGCGCCGGCTCGACCTTCAAGAAGGTCGCGGATCGGTACTTCAAGGGATGCAAGCCGCTCACTGAGGACGGCGCGGCGATCGCCGCGTGCTACCCGGCGGGCGCCGCCGATGACTTCGGCATCGCCTACCAGGACCGCACTTACGGCCAGGACCCCAAGTCACGCTCGGCTGCGAGGGTGGTCGTGCCCTACCTCCTAAATCCGATCCATCTCGGCGAGTGGGCGGTCCACGCCGGCCAATCGATCTGGCGAACCGCGGCCGAGTATGTAGAAGCCCGCGCCGAAGGCCGCCGCCCTGCCCGCACATACGTATTGATGGACGCGCTCGAGGAGGTCTTCGCCCATCACCTCACGCGGTATGCCGTGGAGCGGGCGATGGGGGAGGGCTACTCGCCGATCTACGCCGGCTTCTACGCGTTCGACGAGACGTCGCATGCGTTCGGCCCGACCGACGAGCACTCGCTGCACATCCTCAAGCACGTCGACCACACGATCCAGAAAGTCGCGCACGCCCGTCGCGATCGATATGAGCTCGTCGTGCTGTCGGACCATGGCCAGATCGAGACGATTCCTTTCCGGCGCGAGAACGGGCGTCACCTCGGGGAGCTGATCGCGTCGTGGATGCCCGGCTTCCGGGTAGAGGAGCTGAAGGGCAAGACGTTCGGTCCGGATGAGCGAGAAGCCGCCGGCGTGATCCGTCTCACTTACACGGGGGGCCTGGCGAATCTCTACTTCGAAGGCTCGTCACGCATGGCGTACACCGACGTCGTGAAGAAATACCCACAGCTCGTGCGTGAGCTGCAATCGTGCCCGCAGATCTCCGCGGTCGTCGGGCGGGGTTACGACGGCGGCGAGGCGCTCGAGTCCGCGGTCGCGGTCGCCGACGACCCGAACCTCGCACGCGAGCATGTCTTACGACTCAACTCGTTCGAGGAGTGCGGCGATCTGCTGATGTTCGGCGCCTTCCGCGGCGAGAAGCAGATCAACTTCGAGAACCAGGCCGGCGGCCACGGCGGTTTTGGCGGCGAGCAGACGCGTCCGCTGGTGCTGGCCAAGAGGGAGTGGGGCCTGGACACGAGTGGCGTGCGCACCGCGCACGAATTGCACCGGATCCTGTGCGATCTACGGGACCGGCTCAGTACCCCGCATGCATTGCGACCATGAGCGCGAGGATGGCGAGCATGCCCGAGGTCTCGTACCAGCCGTACCGGCGCATGGTTCTCGCGAGAGCCAGCACCTCATCGCGCGAACTCGCGGCGGCCAGCTTCTCGGCGGTCGGTCCGACAAAACGCGCTCCCACGACTATCACCGGAATCGCGAGCACGAATGCCGCGATGAAGGTGATGCCATACGGAGACGCGAAAGCTCCGAAGACTCCGGTCGATGCTCCTCGCAGGATCCCGAACAGCACCGTCAGGCCACCGATCGGCCCGATGACACGGGCGTAGTTGTTGCTGATTGCCTGCAGCCATGGGTGCTGGGCCTCGTAGGGCATGGCGTCGAGCGCGGGAATGAAGAAAAGTCGGAGCATCAGGCCCGAGCCGAACCAGAAGATTGCGCCCAGGATGTGGATGTACAGCAGCGCCGACTGCAGCCACACCACTGGGCGCTTCTCCTACTTCTAAGACGTCGCCGTCAGCTGCAGCCGGTCGTCGCGCCGCAGTTCAGGCACTTGTAGCACGAGCCTGAACGCACGGTGATCGCGCCGCAGTCCGGGCAGGCTGGCGCGTCCGTGTTGATGAACGCGATTTTCTGGACCCCATTTGCGGGAGCCACGGCGATGATCTTCAGCGCGCCTGGACCGGTCTCCGGGTCGGGTTTCGTTGCGGGCGGGGCCGGCGGCTCAATCGGCTCGCGCCGGATCACGCCCGCCTGCTCGGCCTCCTCGACCGTCATGAAGTGGCTGGCCATCCACCGGAAGATGTAGTCGACGATGGACTTGGCCATCGGGATCTCCGGGTTCTTGGTGAAGCCCGACGGTTCGAACCGCATGTGGCTGAACTTGTCGACCATGAACTTGAGCGGCACGCTGAACTGCAGGGCGTACGACGTCTGCGTCGCAAAGGCGTCCATGAGACCCGAGATGGTCGAGCCTTCCTTGGCCATGGTCACGAACAGCTCGCCCGGCTGCCCGTCCTCGTACAGGCCGACGGTGAGGTAGCCCTCGTGGCCCGCGATGTCGAACTTGTGCGTGATCGACCGCCGCTCGTCGGGCAGCTTGCGCCGCATCGCCTTGTATTCCACTGCCGCCTCAACCTCTTTCTTCTTGTCGAGCGAGGTCGACAGCGGCTGCGAGCGCTTGCAGCCGTCGCGGTAGATCGCAATGCACTTCAGGCCGAGCTTCCACGACTCCATGTAAGTCTGCTCGATGTCCTCCACGGTGGCCTCGGTCGGGAGGTTCACGGTCTTCGACATCGAACCCGAGATGAACGGCTGCACGGCGGCCATCATCCGCACGTGGCCCATCGGCGCGATCGAGCGAGAGCCCTTGACCGGCTTGAACGCGCAGTCGAAGACCTTCAGGTGCTCGTCCACCAGGTAAGGAGCGCCCTCGATGGTGTCGTTCTCGTCGATGTACTCGACGATCTCCTTCACCTCGTGGCCGTCGTAGCCCAGCTTGCGCAGCGCGGCCGGCACAGTGTTGTTGACGATCTTCAGCAGGCCGCCGCCGACCAGCTTCTTGTACTTGACCAGCGCGAGGTCGGGCTCGATGCCCGTGGTATCGCAGTCCATCATCAAACCGATCGTGCCCGTCGGGGCCAGCACCGTCGCTTGCGCGTTGCGGTAGCCGTGCATCCGGCCGAGGTTGACTGCGTCGTCCCACGTCTCGCGCGCCGCCCGGACCACATCGGCCGACTCTGGCGACGTGGTGAGCGCGTAAGCCGCCTGCCGGTGCTTGTCCATCACGCGCAGCATCGGCTCGCGATTCTTGGCGTACTCGGAGAATGGGCCCTTGACCTGAGCCATCCGCGCCGACTGGGCGAACGCGCGGCCGGTCATGATCGACGTGACCGCGCCGGCGAAGCGGCGGCCCTCGTCGGAGTCGTACGCGAAGCCCATCGACATCAGGAGCGCGCCCAGGTTGGCGTAGCCCAGACCGAGCGGCCGCAGCGCCTCGGAGTTCTTGGCGATCGCGGGAGTGGGGTACGAGGCGTTGGAGACGATGATCTCCTGGCCCGTGAAGCACACGTCCACGGCGCGGCGGAAGCGGTCCACATCGAACGTCCCGTTCTCGGACTGGAACTTCATCAGGTTCAGCGAGAGCAGGTTGCACGCCGTGTCGTCGAGGAAGACGAACTCCGAGCACGGGTTGGTGGCGTTGATGCGGCCGGTGTTCGGCACGACGTTCCAGTCCTGGATCGTGGTGTCGAACTGCAGGCCGGGATCGCCGCAGACCCAAGCGGCGTCGGCGATGTCTCGCCACAGCTTGCGCGCCTTATAAGTGTCGATGACCCGCTTGTCCACGACCGCGCGCGTCTGCCAGTCCTTGTCGTCGATCACTGCGCGCATGAAGTCATCGCTGACGCGCACCGAGTGGTTGGCGTTCTGGAACTGGACCGAGTCGTACGCGCCGCCCGGCACATTGAAGCCCGCGTTGTAGCCGGCCTCGATGAGCGCCCAGGCTTTCTTCTCCTCATCGGCCTTGGAGCGGATGAAGTCCGGAACGTCCGGGTGGTCGGCGTTGAGGATGACCATCTTGGCCGCGCGTCGAGTCGTCCCGCCGGACTTGATCGAACCGGCGAAGGAGTCGTAGCCGCGCATGAAGGAGACAGGTCCGGAGGCTGTGCCGCCACCCGAGAGCTGCTCCCTCGATGACCGCAGGACCGACAGGTTCGTGCCGGTGCCGCTGCCGAACTTGAACAGCATGCCCTCGGTCTTGACCAGGTCGAGGATCGACTCCATTGAGTCCTCGACCGAGTTGATGAAGCACGCCGAGCCCTGCTGGGCGCGGCCGGGCACGCCGATGTTGAACCAGACCGGGCTGTTGAACGAGGCGTGCTGCGTGACCAGCAGGTAGCGCAGCTCCTCCGCCCAGTTGGCCGCGTCCTCTTCCGTCGCGAAGTAGCCGCCCTCGCGACCCCAGGCGGCGAGGGTGTCGACCACGCGGTCCACGATCTGGCGGACGCTGGTCTCGCGCTCCGGGCTTCCCGGGGCGCCGCGGAAGTACTTCTGGGCGACGACGTTGATGGCCAGCTGCGACCAGGTGCGGGGCACCTCTACGTCCTTCTGCTCGAAGATGACCTGGCCCTTCTCGCTGGTGATGGCGGCGGTGCGCCGCTCCCACTCGATCAGGTCGTAGGCGTGGCCGCCAGGAGGCGTGAAGTAGCGCTCGAACTTGAGCCCGACCTTCGGCTTGTGGTTTCCGTTGCGGCGGGCTCCGGCGGCGACTTCAGCTACGTTCTTGGCCATCTCAGAGAAAACGCCTCCTTAAATCATCCCCGGTTGGTGGACATATGAACCGGGCGCGCTGGGGTGCGCGCCCGGCCGGCCTGGCTGGGACGTGGGGTGGGTCGTTGAACTTGTTCGTTTGGGGATGGAAGAGGCCCCAGAGCATGCCCGCCACTTATGCCCCAGGGCCTCGATGTAACGCTTTGGACTATACGAGGCGGTTTTGGGCTTGTCAAGCCCCAAACACAAGATATTTGGTGTCCTGAGGTTCCCAAGCCCCATATGTAGGTGGATTACCTGTGGATATCCTTTCGACGGAGTTGGGCACAGGGTGGGCAGAGCCTGGGGATTCACGGGCAAAACCTGTGCTAACGAACGGGGTCGAGCAGGGCTAGAGAGAGCGGCTCTGTGGAAACCTCGGAGGGGGCCTCTGGGGAAATGTCGGCGACCTGGATGCTCTGAACCGACGCCCGGATGCGGGCCGAAACCTGCTTGCCCTCGCCGTAGGCGTTCTGGAGCATCGTCACGGCCCGCTGGAGCCTGTTCTCCAGGATGCCTTCGAGCACGTCGATCTGCCTTTCCACGTCGATCAGGGCGGATTGCATGTTCTCCATGTCGATGGTGCGGGCGAACTGCAGATGGAGCTGATACAGGGTGAGCAGATAAGGGAGGGCCATGCCGTAGCCGACGATCATCACGTGGCGCTTGTGGGCCTCGACGATGGCGCCCCGGCAGACGTCGTACGCGGCGTCCGGGATGACCGCCAGGGCGAACGTCGACGTGACGTCGGGGTTGATGTACTGGCTCACCTCGCGGACGCGCCGTTCGACCTCGCGTTCGACCTGGCCTTCGAGCTGGGTGCGACGGGGCGCATCCAGGGTCGGGTTGGAGAGCTGCTCGAGGGCGCCGCTCGAGACCCACTTGGAGTCGATCGGCAGCAGCTTGCCTCCCGGCAGGCGCAGCCCAAGCTCGACCACCTTGCCGCCGACCCAGACGTTGCGCTGGAGCATGTCGGGCGGGAGGTGCCTCAGGACCTCTTCCAGGATGTTCTCGCCCGCGGCGCCCCGCGTCGAGCTGCCCGCGATGACGCTCTCGAGCCGCTTGAGGCTCGCGCGCGCGTCGTCTTCGACCGTCTGGCGCGCCGCCACGGCCGAGCGGAGTCCTTCGACGGCCGACTGGGTCTGGCTCAGGCGCTCGCGCAGCTCGGCGGCCTGGGCGTCCTGGGTCATACCGCCTCTTTCGAGCCGGCTGCGCATGTCAGCGAGCTCGCCGGCCTGCCCTGCCGCACGTGCCTGGAGCTTCCAGACGAGCGCGCCAACGCCCGCGATTGCGAGCAGCACACATACTAGAAGGAGTGCGAACAACAGTTCGAGCGCCGACATATTGGGGATTCTAGCCCGAAAGTTGGGTATAGACAAGGTCATTAACATGGACCCGATGGCAGACCGCGAGCCCGATCGAATTCCTCTCGAAGAGGTCTACATGCGCATGGCCGAAGAGCTCGCCAAGCGCTCGACGTGCGCGCGGTTGCAGGTCGGAACGGTGATCACGACGCCCGACCTGACGCAGGTCCTGGGCATCGGCTACAACGGCAATGCGCGTGGCCTCCCGAACCGGTGCGACACCGCGACCCCCGGCTCGTGCGGCTGCCTTCACTCGGAGCAAAACGCCCTCATCAAGGCCGGCGCGCAGATGCCCGGCAAAGTGATGTTCGTCAGCGCCTCGCCGTGCGTGATGTGCGCCAAGATGGCCATCAACGCGAACGTCGGGCGGGTGTACTACCGCGAGGCCTACCGCGATCCGGCCGGGCTCGACACGCTGCGCCGGGGCGGCGTCGAGGTCATCCAGTACAACCAGTGGCGGGACCGCTGGCGTTAGCGCGATCGTGTGCACACTTCCATACGCCGGGCCACGAAAATGGCCCGCTGTGTGCACACTGCCGGTGAGCTAGCGCTCGACAGTCCAGCCCGACTCGGTCTCGACCATTCGCGGCTCGACGATCGGCACCTCGCCGAGAGAACGCGCACGCGTGAACAGCTCATCCGAGGATTCGCCGGTGGCCACGGTTTCCATCACCGATCGAGTCGCGTAGACGAGCGTGACCTCTGGGTCCTCGAGTGCGCGCTGGGGAGTGATCCACATCCAGCCAGTGATCTCGCCCTCCTGCGGCAGCACCGCCTGACCCTCAGGCATGCGCGCCAGGTAGAAGCGCGCATCGTAGCGGCGGCTCAGCAACGCGGGCGTTACCCAGCGAGCGAAGAGCACCAAATCGTCGTAAGCCGGCTCGAGACCGCGCTGCCGCAGCGCGGCGGCGAATGTGAGGCCGTCTGCGACCAGCTCGCGGATCCCCGCGCAATCGCGCTCGGTCGCGTTCTCGACCAACAAGATGCCGGCCTCTTCGAACAGCTCGCGCACGGCCGCAGCCTTGATCTCGTCGGCGGCGCCGCGGTCGTCGGCGTGCACCGTGCCGCCCGGGAAGACGTAGGCGCCGGGCGCGAAGTCAGCGCCGCCAGGGCGGCGCACGAGCAGGAGCTCCCACGGCTCCGACCCACGCACCAGCAGCACCGTGGCGCTCGGCCGCGGCACCACCGGCTCACCCCTATTGATGGCGGCGGGGGGCAGGATCACGTAGCTAGCATGCCTTGTCGATGGATCTCGGCATCAAAGGCAAAGTGGCGCTGGTCACCGCGGCGACCCGCGGCATCGGCCTGGGCATCGCCCAGGCGCTTGCGGCAGAGGGTGTGCGCACAGCGATCGTCGCGCGCACGGAGGACGCCGTACACAAGACTGCGCACGAGCTCGGCGGCTTCGGCGTCTCGGCCGACCTGCTGACGGTCGAAGGCTGCGCGCGCGCCGTCGACGAAACGCGAGAGCACCTCGGCCCAATCGACATCCTCATCAACAACCTCGGCACGCGCGCGGGCAGCGGCTGGAACGACACGCACGCAGAGGAGTTCGAGTCGGCTTTCGCGGGCAACGTCACCGTGAGCGTGCGCATGACGCAGCTCGTGCTGCCCTCGATGATCGAGCGTGGCTGGGGACGCGTCGTCGTCATCTCCTCGGTATTCGGCCGTGAGGCCGGCGGCGCACCCGCGTACAACGCCGCGAAGGCGGCGGAGATCAGCTTCGTGACGTCGCTGGCGCGCGACGTCGCTGCCAAGAAGGTGACGGTCAACTGCGTGGCGCCCGGCTCGGTGCTGTTCGACGGCGGCGGCTGGGATCGCCGGCAGAAGCAGGATCCCGAAGGCATCGCCGAGTTCGTCCGCCGGGAGATGCCGCTGCAGCGCTTCGGCACGGTGCCGGAGGTCGCGAGCGTCGTTGCCTTTCTCTGTTCCGAGCAGGCGAGCCTGGTCAACGGCGCAAGCATCGCGGTAGACGGGGGCCAGTCGCGATCCAACATCTGACGCGCCTCCTGCTGGCGGTGCTTCTCGTCGCAGCGTGCTCGAACACCACACAACCATCGACGGCGACGCCAAAGGCGCCGACCATCCTCACCGGTTCGATCGGTGCGGCGCGGTACATCATCGAGGTGCCGCAGCCGTGGAACGGCACGCTCTTCCTTTACAGCCACGGCTACGTGGCGCCGGGAAGCACGAATCCGGCAAACGCGTCGGCGGATCCGCTGACCGGCCAGTGGTTGCTCACCAGCGGCTTCGCGCTGGCCGCGTCGTCGTACAGCTCGACGGGCTGGGCGATCGCGGATGCGCTGCACGACCAGGTCGCGCTCCTCGATTACTTCGGCCGGCACGTCGGCAAACCGAAGCACGTGATCGCCATCGGCGCATCGCTCGGCGGCATCATCACCGCCGGCCTCATCCAGAACTACCCCGATCGCTTCGCCGGCGCCATCCCGCTGTGCGGCGTGCTCGCGGGCGGCGTGGCGACCTGGAACACCGGCCTCGACGCGGCCTACGCATTCAAGACGCTGTTCGCGCCGCAGTCGCAGCTGCAGCTCGTGCACATCACCAACCCGGACGCGAACAAGCAGCTCGCGGCCAACCTGGTCGCCAACGCCACCAACACTCCGGCAGGCGTGGCGCGCATGGCGTTGGTCTCCGCGCTGGCGGACCTGCCCGGCTGGTTCTCGCCGGCGGAGCCTGAGCCCGCGGCCAACAACTACGCGGCCCAGGCCACCGCGCAGACGCAGTGGGAATCGCGCATCGACTTCCCATTCGCGTTCGCCTACCGCGCCGAGCTCGAGCAGCGCGCGGGAGGAAACCCGTCCTGGAACGTGGGCGTCGATTACCGGCACCAGCTGGCGATATCCATCGATCGCGACGAAGTTGAAGCCCTGTACCGGGCCGCCGGCCTGGATCTGGACGCCGACCTCGCCACGCTCAACGCCGGGGCCGACATCAAACCGGACGCGGGCGCTGTCGCCTACCTCGATCGGTACATCAGCTTCGGCGGAAAGATCACGGTGCCGGTCTTGACGATGCATACGACCGGCGATGGTCTTGTCATCCCGCAGGAAGAGACGGCATATGCGGATGTGATCAAGACCGACCTGCTGCGCCAGGTGTTCGTGCACCGCGCGGGGCATTGCGCCTTCACGTCGGCCGAGGTCATCGCGGTCATCCAGCAGATGCTGCACCGGCTGAGTGCAGGCAAGTGGGATGACCTGGCGCTGCGGCCGGAGGCCATGAACGCATCCGCGCTCGCCCTGGGCGCGCAGAACCAGTCCATCGCAGGATTTCTCACTGCCCAGCCCGCCTTCACGCAGTTTTCGCCTGGCGCTTATCCCCGCCCGTTTACGAAGGGGTCTACGCTGCCCGCATGATCCGATTCACCGGTCGCCTGACGCCGACTCCGCGTGGCGGTGGCGGCACACTGGTGCCGGTCCCACGTGACGTGGCGAGCAAGCTCGGCACGCTGAAAGGCATGCCCAAGATCAATGCGCTCATCGCCGGCGTGCCTTACCGCGGCTCGCTCATGCCAATGGGCGACGGGACATATTGCCTGGGCGTGCTGAAGTCGATCCAGGAACAGGCCGGGATCAAGCAGGGCGATGCGATCCCAATCGAGCTCGAGCTCGACACTGAGGCGCGCACCGTGAAGCCTCCGCCGGACCTGCTCAAGGCGTTGTCAGGCGACCGCAAGGCAGCCACTGCCTGGGATGGGCTCTCCTTCACGAACAAGAAAGAAATGGCGCGCTCGCTCGAAGAGGCGAAGAAGCCGGAAACGCGCGAGCGGAGACTGGCCGCCGCGCTGGAGAAGCTGCGGGCCTAACGACCTGCTATCGGCCCGACCCCGATCTGGCTTTCGAGCAGGATCAGGGTGGGATAGACGCCCAGCACTATCGAGGCCAGGCCGCTGATGGCGATCGCCGCGGTGGCGCTGAACGGGACGCGCAGCCCGTCGGTGCGCGCGCTCGGCGACCATACGGGGACCAGCACCCGCACGTAGTAGTAGACGGACACGACGCTCATGAGCACCGCCAGCACTACGAGCCACGTGTAGCCCGCGTTCACGCCGGCGGTGAATAGGAAGAGCTTGCCGAAGAAACCAACGAAGGGCGGGAAGCCCGCGAGCGAGAGCATGAAGACGGTCATCAGGATCGCCATCAGCGGGTGGCGGCGGTGGAGGCCGTCCAGGTCGGAGATGCGGTCGTGGTCGACGTCTGGGCCGGCCAGCAGCGTGACCACCGCGAAGGCGCCGAAGTTCATGAACGTGTAGACGAAGAGGTAGAACAGCACCGCTGACAGCCCGTCCTTGCCGCCCGCGATCACGCCGACCAGGATGTAGCCCGCCTGCGCGATGCCGGAGTAGGCGAGCAGGCGCTTGATGCTGGTCTGTGCGATGGCGAGGAGGTTCCCGACGATCATCGATGTCGCCGCCACGAAGGCGAGCAAGGCCTGCCACTCGGGACCGAGGTGGGGCAGGCCGGCGGCGAAGACGCGCACGATCATGGCGAAGGCCGCGGCCTTGGTGCCTACGGACATGAAGGCGGTGACCGGCAGCGGCGCGCCCTGATACACGTCCGGCGTCCACATGTGGAACGGCGCGGCGGAGACCTTGAACGCGAAGCCGACGCCCATCAGCACGATGCCGAGCACGATCAGCGGGTTGCCCGACGCGGATGACGAGATGCGCGTCGCGATCTCGGGGATCAGCGTCGTGCCCGACGCGCCATACAGCAGCGCCATTCCGTACAGCACGAACGCACTCGCGAACCCGCCGACGAGCAGGTATTTCGCCCCGGCCTCCTGCGAGCGGCTGTCGGTGCGCACGAAACCGCAGGCGATGTACAGCGCGATCGAGAACAGCTCGAGGCCCAGGAAGACGGTGACCAGCGAGGTCGCCGAGCCGAGGACCATCATGCCGATGACCGCGGCCATGATCAGGATGTGGAACTCGCCCTCGCGCAGCCCGCGGCGCGTGAGATACGAATGCGAGACCGCCACCGTGAGGATGCCGAGGACGGCGAACAGCACCTCGAAGAACAGCGCGAAGGTGTCGCCGGTCGCGTAGCCGTGGTACGCCGAGCCGCCGAGTCCGTTGAGCCAGCGGTACCCCGCAGTGCCCAGCGAGTAGGCGTAACCCGTTACCGCCACCATGGCCACGACGCCGGCGCGGCGCGGCCGAGGCAGCGCCAGCTCCGCGACGATCGCGAAGAGCATGAAGCCCGTCAGCGCGGCGATGGCGCTGATCTGGCCCAGGTCGCTGAGGGCCTGCGACCACGAATACGTCAGGTCGGCGGCGAGAAGCATCAATGCGCGAGCCCTGGCTGAGCGATCGACGTCATGAGCGCCGTGAGCACGCCAGGCGACAGCCCTATGGCGAACATCAGCGCGATGAGCGGCGCCAGAAGTGAGAGCTGGCCGGCATGGATGTCCGGCAGCTCATCGGGATACGGCTTGTCCGCGTACATCGTCCCCTGGAAGAGGCGAAGCATGTAGACCGGCGTCAGCACCAGGCCGACGGCAGCAGCGACTGCGAGCGCAGGCGCTCGTTCCCACGCGCCGAGCAGGATCATGAACTCGCCGACGAAGCTGTTGAGGCCTGG
>DATDML010000028.1:0-42733 GCA_036518815.1 Candidatus Dormiibacterota bacterium | reverse complement strand
CAACCGGCCCAGCGGCGGCCGCGCGCCGCGAGCTGACTCGTTGCTGATCGGCGCGCCGCAGATCCAGCAGCTCGGCGCCGCCGGGCTGTTGAGGTGGCCGTTGCGGCAGAGCCGCCCTTCGACGTCGGGCGCCTCGGCGTGGGTCGGCGCGGGCCCGCCCACCGGCACGGCCATCGTCAGGGCGTGCTTGATGTCGGAGACAGCCACGTCCACCGGTGGCGGGCCGCCGAGCACGGTGCCGATCTCCTCCGCCACGGGTGCGGGCTGCGGAGCTGGCGCCGGCGCGGGAGCCGGGGGAGCGGGGCGCGGGGCCGGCCGGGTCGGGGCGACTGGCGCCGCCGCCGCCACGGGCTCCTCCTCCAGGATCGGCTCTTCCCCGACCGGTTCGGGCTCCGGTTCGGGCTCCGCACGGGGCGCCGGCTTGGGGGCGGCGGCAGTTCGGGCCGGCTTCGCTTTCGCCGGGCGGGCCGCCCGCTTCGCGCCGCGCTCGACGAGCGTGATCGAGCCGGCCTCGACGACGCCTTCGACCAGGTCCAGGAAGGGATCGCCCGCCGCCTTCGGCGACTTGATGGCGACCGTCAGCTCCTTGACGTCGTCGCCCAGCGCGTCTTCGACGCGGGACTTGGCGTCGCGGCCGGCCAGGTGGATGCTGCCGCTGTCGTCCTCGCCGATCAGCTCCAGGGCGCCGTGAATGGCGACGCGAAGCTGCTCGCCGTCGTCGACCAGGGCGCAAAAGCCGGTGACCACGTTCGGCCGGTGCAGCCGGATGACGTCGAACAGGTCGTCGATCACGGCGGCCGGGTCGTTGCCATCGATCACTCTGAGCAGGTCCTCGTTCGCGGCGTCCGCGGAGTCGGCTACAAAAAGGACGCTCGACCCCCGCCTGGCGGCCAGGCCGCGCCCCGGTTGCACGATCAAGCGCATGTCGTCCAGCTTCACGGGAACCCAAAAGATACATCGCCCGGCCGTCTTTACCGCGTCTGTGTGGACGTGGGGCGCTGGAGGCGATATGCTGCCCCGTCGAACCTAGCGACGGGGCGCTACGCGGACGGATACGAGGGAGGGCCGGGTCGGCAGCCATCGACAGTTGAAGAAGGATCCGTTCGAGCAACTAGGTTTCCTCATGTACCGCGTGCGGTACTTCGTAGTCCCCTTCTGGCTCATCCTCACGCTCGCGCTGGGCGGCCTGTTCGCGGTCCACGTGACGGACGTGCTCAAGGGCGGCGGCTTCTACACGCCGGGATCGGGCTCCGACAACGCCGACGCCGCGCTCGGCAAGTACTTCCACGCGGCTTCCTCAGGGCAGGCCCTCGTCGCGCTCCACTCCGACTCGAGCAAGGTCGATGACTTCTCATTCAAGGACGAGGCGACCGCGGCCGAGAACCGGCTCAAGAAGGTCAAGAACGTCCACTCGGTCACGTCGTACTACGACACCGGTGACCTCGGGTCGGTCAGCCCCGACAAGCACACGACGTACCTCACCCTCTCCATAGACGGCGACAGCAACACCGTCGCCAACACGGTGCCGAAGCTGCGGGATCAGCTCACCGACATGAAGCTGCAGCACTGGGTGACGGGTGGGGCGGCGTTTTCACACGACGGCGCCGAAGCCGCCCAGCAGGACGTGGAGAAGTCGGAGAAGCTGACTCTGCCCGTCGTCGTCCTTCTGCTCGTCATCGTGTTCGCGACCATCGTGTCAGCGGTCATCCCGCTCTTCCTGGGCATCTTCACCGTCGTCATCACGGTGGCGCTCGTCAGCGCGATCGGCCAGCACCTCGACACATCGATCTTCGCTTTGAACATCGGATCAATGCTCGGTCTCGGACTCGCGGTCGACTACTCGCTGATCGTGGTCACGCGATTCCGTGAGGAATTCGCATTGTGGAAGGACACGCGGCGCGCGCTGGGCGTAACGCTGGCAACCGCGGGCCGCTCGATCACGTACTCAGGCATCACCGTCATCCTTGCCATGCTCGCGCTGACCATCGTGCTGTGGCCGATGCTGCTGATCCGGTCGATCAGCCTCGCGGTGCTCATTTGCGCGCTGGTCGGCATCTTGCTCGCGATGACGCTGCTGCCGTCGGTGCTGTCGATCCTCGCCCAGCGAACCGAATGGCTGCGCGTCATTCCCGCACCCAAGAAGCGGAAGATCGGCCAGACGGGCATCTGGTACCGCTTCAGCGAGCTGGTCATGAAGCAACCTGTGGCCTGGCTCGTCGGCGCGCTCCTGATTCTGCTGGCGCTGGGTTCACCAGTCCTGCAGCTCACCACCGCCGGGCCCAGCGCGCCCAAAACGACGGAGGCGACCAAGGGCCTGGACGAGCTCAAGAATGCTTTCTCCGGTAACAAACTTTCGCCGATCCAGATCGTCATCCAGGCGCCGAAGGACGGAGTCTGGAAGCCGGAATTCCTGGCGGCGACCCGCGCGATGTCCAACAAGCTCCTGACCGACAGCCGCGTCTCGGACGTCAACTCTCTGTCGAGCGCCATGTGGTTCCTGAACGACGATCAGTTCAAGGCCCTGACCCCATCGACCCTGGGGAAGAACGAGCCGATCGCCGCCGTCTACGTCAACCGCAAGGGCGACAACAACGTGATGTTCATCAACGTCATCTCCAAGTACGACTCGCGCGACTCCCGCAGCGAGGCGTTGCTGAAGGACATCCGTGACAAGTTCGTCCCCGAGCAGAAGGCATTCAAGTCCGACACGGTCAACGTGGGCGGCGAGACGGCGACGTTCTACGACTACAAGGTCAGCCTGCTGCAGCGGTTCCCGTACGCGCTCGCGGTGGTCATGGTGATGATCTTCGTGATGCTGATGATGTTCTTCCAGTCGCTGTTCCTACCGTTCAAAGCGGTAGTGCTCAACCTCATCTCCCTGGGCGCGACGTTCGGCGTTCTCGTGCTCGTGTTCCAGCATGGATACGGCGATTCGCTCCTGAATTTCAGCGCGCTCGGTTACATCACCGTGATCACGCCCGTGATCCTTTACGTGATCCTTTTCGCGCTGTCGACCGACTACGAGGTCTTCATGCTCTCCCGCGTCAAAGAGCACTACTTCAAATTCGGCGACAACCGTGAGGCGGTGGCCGTGGGCCTGCAGAACACCGCCGGCCTGATCACCGCCGCGGCCCTCATCCTGCTCGGCACCTTCGGCTCCTTCTCGTTCGGCGACAGCATCGTGGTCAAGGAGCTTGGCGTCGGCCTCGGCATCGGCGTGCTGCTCGACTCCACGCTCGTGCGCACGGTCATGGTGCCCGCGTCCATGGCTCTCGCCGGCAAAGTGAACTGGTACATGCCGGGCTGGCTCAAGCGAGTCCTGCCGGAGCTCAGCGAGGGCACGTCCAACGCGATCGCCGACCAGACTGATGCGGCGCCCGCGCCCACGACGATGAGCTCGATCCCGGCCGCGGTTTCCGGCCGGCCGGTGGCCACCGGCCCGGCGCTGCTGCGCCTGCGGTCGAAGACCCTGGACGTCGTCCCCCAGGTCAAGCTCGTGCCGGGCCGCCCATGCCGCTTCGGGCGCGACGACGGCAACGAAATCCAGATCGTCGTGCCGACCGTTTCGAGGCACCACGCGCGCATCGACACGCGCGAGGGCGTCTGGACGCTGCGCGACCTGGGCAGCGCGAACGGCACGTGGGTCAACGGCCGACGCGTTCAGCCCGGCGACGCCGGGGTGCAGCTGCACAACGGCGACTGGATCATGCTCGGCGGCCTTGATGACCTGCTGATGATCTTCGAGACGACGTCGCCCCAGGGTCCGGCGCCGCAACAGCAGCAGCCCGCCGCCGCGACGCGGTAAAGCGTTCCAGCGGTTGGAGCGGTAAGGGATGAGCGCTCTGGCCGGACTCGTCTTCCTGCAGATGGCACTCATCGTGGCCGTCTCCCAGGCGGTCGGGTACGTCTTCCGCTGGCTCCAGCAACCCCTGGTGGTGGCCCAGATGCTGACCGGGATCCTGCTCGGCCCCTCGCTCTTCGGCCTGCTCCTGCCTGGCGTCGCGGGCCACGTATTTCCCGCGAGCTCGATGGGCACGCTGCGCGCCCTCGGCAACGTCGGCCTGGTGCTCTACATCTTCAACGTCGGCGTGAGCGTGCCCCATGGCTCGATCCGCCGGCTGGCGACGAGCGCCGGCAGCGTGGCGGTGGCGAGCATCGTCGTTCCCCTGGCCGCGGGCGCTCTGCTGGGGTGGTCACTGCTCGGCCAGGACCATCTGTTCCCAGCCGAAAAGCCGCAGTGGATCTCGGTTTTGTTCTTCGCGACGGCGATGTCCGCCACCGCCTTCCCGGTGATGGCGCGCATCATCGACGAGCGTGGCCTGCAGGGCACCGGCGTGGCCAACCTCGCCCTCGCGGCCGGGTCGTTCACGGACGCCGCCGCGTGGTGCTTGCTCGCGGTCGTCGTCGGCGCGATCACCGGCAGCTTCAGCGGCCTGGCGCTGGCCGTCGGGGGCAGCCTGGTGTTCACGGTCGGGGTGCTGCGGTTCGGTCCGAACCTGCTGCGCCGGCTGTTCGACGATCGCCACGAGCAGGCCGCGTGGCAGTTTCCTTTGATCCTGCTGCTGCTGATGGCGGCGGCGTTCTTCACTGAATTCATCGGCGTCCACCCTGCGCTCGGCGCGTTCGTGCTGGGGCTCGCCATGCCGAAGACGAAGCAGGTGGCGCGAATGCAGTCGCTGCTGGCGCCGCTGGCGGTGAACCTGCTGCTGCCGCTGTTCCTGGTCTACGCCGGCCTGAATACGAAAATCGGGTTGCTGGCCTCAGGAGGATTGCTGGCGATCGGCGCGGCCATCGTGCTGGTGGCGTGCGTCGCCAAAGGCGCCGCATGCTTTGTTGCGAGCGCCGCGACCGGACAGGGCTGGCGCGAGTCGGCGTCCATCGGCGCGCTCATGAACGCGCGCGGACTGGTCGAGCTGATCATCCTCACTACCGGCCTCGAGGCCGGCGTGATCACGCCCGCGCTCTACTCGATCATGGTGGTGATGGCCGTGCTCACCACCTTGCTGGCCTCGCCTGTGATCCAGCTCGCGCTCAGGCCTTCTCCGACTCCCGAGCCAGGTTCTCCAGCAGCGTCCCGAACTCCTTCGACACCTGCGGCCCAAGCATCCCCTGCAGCACCGGACCGAGCGGGCCTTTGACCTCGACCCACTGACCGATCTTGCTGCCGCCGCTGCGCGGCTCGATGCGGCAGTTGAACCGGAACATGGTCCCGGGCACGACCCGCGTTTCCAGCGCGAAGCTCTGACCCGTGACCACGTCCACCAGCTTCATCTGGTGATGCTGGCCGGCGCGGGTGTTCATCACGCCGGTCGTGCCTGACGCAAAGCCTCCCTGCCAGTCCATGGTCGAAACGTTCGGGTTCCAGCGACCCCACGTCGACATGTCCGACCAGACCTTCCAGACCTGCGCCGGCGTGGCGCTGCTTTCCACCGAAGTTCCGTATTCAGCCATTGGTGCTCTCCCTGGGTGATCGCTTGAAACGGCCTCTCACAGTGCGACGAAGGCTACCGCCCGGAATCGACAAACGCTCAGATCTCGATTGCGCCCTCGATGCAGGTGACGGTGCCGCCGCCGATCCAGATCGAGCCGTCGCCGTCCTGGGTGACGTGCACGCGGCCGGCGCGGCCAAGCGCCGTGCCCTGTCGCGCGACGTAGGGAGCTTTGATGCGCCCCGAGCCGATGAGCCACTGCGCGAGGGAGGCGTTGAGGCTACCGGTGACGGGGTCCTCGGCCGTCGCGCCGTCCTTCGGAAAGAAGGCGCGAACCTCCAGCGCGTCACCGCTGCCGGCGGGAAGTGGTCCGGCCACGCCGATCTTCCGGTCGGTGTAGAGCGGCGCCAGGGCGAGCACTGCGTCGGCGCTCGACAGCAGGACCGCGACCCAGCCAGGCCCGTTGTCGGCCCAGGCCATCGCGGTCACGTCCTTGGACTCGAGCCGAAGGGAGCGCAGCACGTCGGCGGCCACTTCGGTCTCGAGGTCGCCTTGACGGACGAGCGGGGGCGCCGCGAACTCCAAACCTGCGGCGGAGGGGCGCAATGGGATCAGGCCGGCCGCGCACTCTTGCACGATCCTTTTCGGATCGCGCGGCTTGCCGCCGTGGGTGAGCCAGGCGTGGCAGGTACCGAGGGTCGGATGGCCGGCGAACGGCAACTCGCCGCTGGGCGTGAAAATCCGCAGCCTGTAGTCGGCGCTCCGGTTCGTGGGCGGCAGGACGAATGTGGTCTCAGAGAGGTTCGTCCACCGCGCGATGCGCCGCATGTCGTCCTCGGACACGCCGTCGCCGTCGAGCACGACCGCAACCGGGTTGCCCTGGTAAGGCTTCGACGTGAAGACATCGACCTGGCTGAACCTGCGCGAGCTGGGCATCGGCTGCCAAGATTCAAACATGGGGGGCTTGATGGAACTTCCTTCCGACCTGCCGGTCCCGGTCGACGACGGCGGCGCGGCCCACCTGCGCGGCATGAAGATGCCCCACGTCTCTCTGGCGTCTACGGGCGGACGTCAAATCGACGTGGCCGCGCTGGGCCCTTCGCGCACGGTGCTCTACCTGTATCCGCGCACCGGGCGTCCAGATCGCGAGGTGCCGAAGGATTGGGACTCCATCCCGGGCGCGCGCGGCTGCACGCCTGAGTCCTGCGGTTTCCGAGACCACTTCCGCGAGCTGAAGGGGCTGGGCGCCGGCGTGTTCGGCCTCAGCACGCAAGACACCGCGTATCAGCGCGAGGCGGTCGAGCGCCTGGAGCTGCCCTTCGAGCTGCTGAGCGACATCGACTTTCGACTGACCGATGCGCTGCAGCTCCCGACGTTCGAATTCGAAGGAGTTCGCCTGTTGAAGCGCTTGACGATGGTCGTACGCGATGGCGCGATCGAGCAGGTCTTCTATCCGGTGTTCCCGCCGGACCGGCACGCGGAGCAGGTGGTGGCGTGGCTCTCCGAAAATTCGGGAGTCCGCGCTTGATGGAGGCCGGCGCGAATCGTCCCGGTGCGCAAGGACTGACCTCGCGTTATCCGCGAGCCGCAGTGAGCAGCGCGCGGGTCGTGGCGTCGTAATCGCTGAGCCCTGGTTTCGCCAGACGAATCACCAAATGCTCAGCTCCCGCAGTTCGGTACGCGGCAAACCACTCGGCAGTGTCTTCAATCGTCCCGGCGTGCAGGGCCATCGTCCTCGCCATGATCTCCGCGGGCACGCCGTAATAGGCGCGCATGTACTCGTCGAGCTGCTGGGTGGCGGTTGACGATTTGTCGGCTACGGCCACGGTGAGATATACGCCGGTCTTGATCCGATCAGGATCGCGCCCGGCACGTTCGGCTGCGGCACGCACAACTTTCAGGCCGTCGGCGTAATCGGCAGGCGTCGGGCTCAGGGGCAGCCAGCCTTCGAATGTTCCGCCGGCGAGACCGAGCATGCGCGGCCCTGTGCCACCGATCCACACCGGCGGCCCGCCGCGCTGCGCCGGACGAACGTGCACGTCGATTCCCGGCTCCTCGCCTCCCCAGAGCCTGCGGCAGCGTTGGATTGCGGCGAGCATGTCGCTGACGCGATGCTCGCTCGGGACACCGATCGCGGCCAGCTCAGCATGAGTCCCCGGCAGGTCGGCCGCCGGACCGATGCCCAGGATCAGGCGTCCATCCGAGATGCGGTCGAGCGTCGCCACGCTGTGCGCGAGGCTGATGGGATGCCGCAGCAGCGGTAGCAGCACTGCCGTGCCGAGAGTCACGCTGCGAGTGGCGCCGGCGATGGCGGCCAGGAGCGTCAATGGCTCGCCACGCGGCCTGGCCAGCAGTGAGTCACCGACCCAAACGGAATCGAAACCGGCCCTTTCAGCCTGCACCGCCGCCGAAAGAACGATGACGAGGTCGCCTTGAGCCCACAGCAGGGCTTCCCTCGACGGGAGCAGCAGTCCGGTCGCCACGACGTCCAGCCTAAAGCAGCTCCGCGATCATCGCCGCCGCGCGGCGCGCCGTCCCCGATTCAACATCCAGCGTTTCCACCGGTTGCGTCAGCAGCTCATCCATCGTCTCCGCCAGGTGCTCAGGCGTGGCCGAATCGAAATCCATGCACCGACCCGATCGGTATTGCTCCAGGCGGTGGCGGACGTGGAAGTTCTGCTCGCAGTGGTCGCGCAGCGGGAAGTAGATGAACGGTCGCCGCGCGGCGGTCAGCTCCATCGTGGTGCTGAGCCCGCCCTGCGTCAGCGCGATGTCGCACGCGGCGAGCTGCAGATTCAGGTTGGGGACGAAGCCTTGGACCTCGACGCCTTCGACTGAGGGCAGCTCGTCGCGCTCGACGCGCGGCCCGGCTACAGCGATCATGCGCAGGCCCGGGATCCTCGCCCGCGCCGCGGGAAACGCCAGCATGAGCTTCGCCAGGAGCTGCGTCCCGACGCCGGATCCGCCCACCGAAGCGATGCACACCTTTTCTTCGTCGCCGAATCCGAAGCGCCGCCGCAGCTCGGCGCGGTCGTCAACCGCCGGCTGATCCGGCCCGAGGATGTAGCCGCCGCTGAACTGGTAGTGGCGCGCGGTCCACTCGGGCATGTCCGCGAGGCCGGGGCCGAACGGACCAGGCACGACGTCCTGCTGCCGGCCGATGAAGATCGCGCGATCGCGCATCCACGGGAAGCGCTCGACGTGCTCGATCATTTCCGCGTTGTAGTCCGCGGTCAGCTCCACGTCGCGATCGCCGAGCGCCGGCATCGGCAGCCAGCCGACGAAGTCCGTCAGCCACACGTAAGCGGCGCGCTTTAGCTCCGGGTTCTCGTGCAGGTAGTGGTCGACCTCCCACGCTTCGTCACCGATCCACAGGTCGTAGTCGGTCGAACGCACGGCCTCGAGGAAAACCATGAAGTTCGCGAGCAGGATCTCGTCCATGCGCCGGAATGCCTCGAACACGTGCAGGCGATGCGGGCTCGATTCCTCTTCGATGTGGCGCGACTCGCTGGCCAGGTGCGCGCTCAGCGGGTGAATGGTCTCGCGGTTGGCCTCCAGCAATCGCGTGACCGGGTCCTGCGCCAGCCAGTCGATCTGCAATCCAGGCACGAGCTTCCGCAGCTCGCGCGCGATGGCGAGATCGCGGCGCGCGTGGCCCAGGCCTATGGGCGACGAGATGTAGATCGCCCGGCGCGGTCGCTTCAGGCCCCGGGTGGCTGTCGCACGTGGGGCCGGCGGTAGCAAGAACTCGCTCAGCGCCAGGTTTACCGCCACCGGGTCGCGGAGATGGGGTCCGTGGCCGGAACCCTCCATCGTGAGGAGCCGGCCTCGGGTCAGATTGGCAAGCTCGGCGCCGTTGGCATGCAGCACTATCGCGTCGTCGTCGCCGTGGATCACGAGCACGGGGCACGTCATGCGTTCGGCGATCGCGATCGTGTCCTGTTCCTCCAGGCCCGACGCGCGCTCGGTGGCGATGAGCACCTCGGGCGTCGTCTCCAATCCCCAGTTGATCGCATCTTCGATGGGCTTGGTCGAATGCGGCTCGGAGAACATGAACCCGAAAAACTCCGCGAGGAAATCGCGGAAATCTTGCCGCCAGTAGTTGGCGTTGTACTTCTGCCAATCCTCGTACTCGTCGCGGACGTCGTCGAACGTGACGTTCACCGCTTTCCTCAACGGTTCCCAAGGCCCCAAACGCACACCTGGACCGATGACGGCGACTCGCTCCACGCGATCCGGCTGCTGGTCCGCCATCATCAGCGCCCACCGCGCTCCCGCCGAGAGCGCAACCAGCGAGCCAGACGCGGTGTCGGTGGCGTCCATCACCGCGAACGCGTCGGCGACGAATTCTTTGTCGTCGTAAGCGGCGGGATCGACGGGGCGATCGGAGCGGCCGTTGCCGCGGCCGTCCATCACCAGGACTCGGCAGTGGCGCGCGAAATACGGTATCTGCAGCTTCCAGTGGCGCGAGTGCACGATCGACCAGGTCGGCAGGAAGAAGACCGTCCGCTCGCCGGCGCCATACACCTCCCAGTGGACGCGCACATCAGCCCGCGTCGCAAACCCGCTCGCAGCGGGCTCGATGGCTCGCATCAGACGGTTGCGAGCCGCCGGGCGAACAGCGGCGCGATCATGGCGGCGGCGCGCGCGGCGCCACCCGGTTCGACTGGCTCGTAATCGACGGTCGCACCCAAACGTTCGCGCATCTGGCGCGCCAGCTTCTCGGGCGTAGCCTCGTCGAAGGCGGTCGGCGGCGGCGCGCCGTAACGGAGCAATCGATGGGCGACGTGGAAGTTCTGCTCGAAGTGATCTCGCAGGGGCACGTAGATGAACGGGCGGCGGTTCGCGACCAGCTCCATGGTCGTCGACATGCCGCCTTGCACCACTGCCAGGTCGCTGCACGCGAGCGTCCGCGAAAGATCGTGGACGTATCCAGTCACGGTCATGCCGGGGGCCGTACCAAACTCGCGAGGGTCGATGCGCGGGCCGCCCACCAGCAGCAGCTGCGCCTCCGGTACGTCGGCCCGTAGCAGCTGGAATGCTTCGGCGATCCGGTGCAGCAGGTGCACTCCGACCGCCGAGCCGCCCGCGGAGCCGACGATTAGCGGGCGCTGTGTGTCGTAGCCGAGCTCGCCGCGCGTGCGCGCCCTGTCCGCGACGTCTTTGGGATCGAACGGTATGACGTAGCCTGGGAACTGGAAGTGCTCGGCCGTCCAGTCGGGGATTGACGGCAGACCGGGCCCGAACGACCCGCGCACCACGTCCTGCGGATCGCCGATGAAGATGGACAGGTCGCGCACATCGGGGTGCTGCGCGATGTGCTCGAGCATCTCGGCGTTGTAGTCTGCGGTCAGCGTCGCCTCCCGCGCGCCGCCGGAAGGCATCGGCAGGTAACCGACGAAGTCGCTCATCCATACATACGGCGATGTCTTCAGGTCTGGGTGCTCGTGCAGGAACTGGTCGATCTCCCAGCCCTCGTCGGCGATCCACACGTCGTAGTGCTCCCGGCTCACAACGTCGTGGAAGACCATGAAGTTGGCGCAGAGGATCTCGTCCATGCGCCGGAGCATGTTGAACGCGTGGAGCTCGTGGCGGCCCGACTCGGCGTCCACGTGCTTGGCCTCCGGCGCGAGTTCCGTGCTCGCGGGATGCACGATCTCCCCGCAGGCGGCGAGCAATGTGGTCAGCGGCGGCTGTGCGAGCCAGTGGACCTCGAGACCAGGCACCTGACGGCGCAGCTCGCGGGCGATTGCCACGTCGCGCCACGCGTGACCCAGACCGATCGGCGAGCTGACCATCAGCGCGCGCGCTGTGCTGGTTTTCTGGCGCTGTGCTACGCGCAACCCGGCGAACTCACCGATGAGCCGGTTGATCAGAACGGGGTGGCGCGCATTGGGGATGTGGCCGGAGCGCGGCAGCACCACATACCGCGCCCCCGTGACCTCGGCCAGCACCTCGGCGCGCGCGGCCACCTGGCAGTGGTCGAGTTCGCCATGAATCACGAGCACCGGGCATTTCACGGCGCGGCATACCGCCTCGGCGGCTTCGCGCGTGTTGGCAGGCAGCTCTTCGGCAGCCTCCAGGAGCTCGGCGGTGCTGTCGAGGCCATAGGCGACGGCATCCTCGATCTGCTTGGTCGAATGCGGCTCGGGAAACATGTCGGTGAAGAACTCCTCGAGGAAGCCACGATGATCGGCGAGGACGCGTTCGGAAGGCCAGATCGGGTCGCGCTCGAAGTGATGCGGATGCCGTGGCCCGAATGGGACGACGCCCGGCGCGATGGCGACGATGCCAAGCGCGCGCTCCGGATGCGCCGCGGCCAGGCACAGCGATGGAAACACGCCGTCGGTGCAGATGCCGACGTGGTACGCGGTGTCCGTCGACGTCGCGTCCATCACGGCCAGGCAGTCGTCGACGCGAGCGTTCGCCGGCATTTTCTGGCTCGCGTCGGGGAAATCGGAGAGACCCTGGCCGCGCCCGTCGAACACCACGACTCGAAAGTGACGTGCCAGGTAATGGACCTGGCCCTTCCACAGCCGCGAATGCGAGATCGGGTTGGCGGGCCAGAACAGGATCGTCTTGGACCCTGATCCGAACACCTCGTAATGGATGCGCAGGCCGTCGAACGAAATCGCAGAGCCCGACTCGTCCGGCTGCCGAGCGCGACCACTGGTCTCGGTGATGGACATCTATAGGCTCCTAGTTTGGAAAGGGCGGGCGGCTTTGCAACCGCCCGCCCGAAGCGGGAAGGGCTATGGCCGGGCTTCGTAGACCAGGTTGAACGGAGTCTCGCCGACCTTGCGGAATCGCGTGAAGCCGGCGGCGGTCACGACGTCGTGGATCTTCTTCTGGCCGGCCTGGGCTCCGAGGGCCAGGCCGACTTCCTGCGACAGAGAGTTCGGCACGCACAGGAACGTGGAGAACGCGTAGTACGCGCGCCCGACCGGGTTGAGGTTCTGCTCGACCTTGTCGCCGGCGATCGGCTCGACGATGAGCCACGTGCCGTCTGGCGCCAGTGCCTGGCGCACGTGCTTCGCCGCGCCGACCGGGTCGCCCATGTCGTGCAGCGAGTCGAACACGGCCACCAGGTCGTAGCCGGTGCCTGGGAACGTCGAGGCGGTGGCGACCTCGAACTTGACTCGATCGCTCAGGCCGGCGTCGGCCGCCTTCTTGCGCGCGAGGTCGATCGATTCCTTGTGGTAGTCGAAGCCGCTCACCTTCGACCGCGGATAGGCGTCGCCCAGCAGGCGCGACGACGCGCCGAGGCCGCAGCCGACGTCCGCTATGCGCGCGCCCACGCGCAGCTTCTCCTCGACGCCGTCGAGCGCGGGGATCCAGGTGGAAACGAGGTTGGCGTTGTAGCCGGGCCTGAAGAAGCGCTCGCAGCCGGTCGAAACGCCGATGTCGTGCTGGTGCCAGCCGAAGCCCGCGCCGCTGCGGAAGCTTTCCTCGATGTGCGGCTCCGCCTTGAGCGTGGCCAGCGCCAGCTCGAAAGCGCCACTCACGAAGGCCGGGCTGTTCTCGTCGGCCAGCGCCATGGCCTGCTCCGCCGGCAGCTCGTACGTCTGGGTCGCCGGGTCGTAGGTCACGTAGCCGCCTGCGGCCTGGGCGTTGAGCCATTCACGGGTGTACCGCTCGGCCGTTCCGGCCTTCTCCGCCAGCGCGGCCGAGGAGATCGGGCCCGCGCCGGCCATCGCCCGATAGAGCCCGAGCCGGTCCCCGGCCACGATGAGCCCGGCGTTGACCGTCGCGCCCAGCTCGCCGACCACCTGACCGAGAAACGCCATCAGCTTGTCCATGTCGACCGCTTGTGTCTGCACTGCCATTTGAGGCACCTCCAGAGGTTTTGGAATGCCTCGAAGCTAGGTTTCGCCGGGCGCGCTCGCATCAGGGGACCCCCCTAGTAGTTCGACAACAGGCGCAACGGGGAAGCGCTAAGTTGACTCGATGCTCTTCGGGCGCGAGCCGGAGTTGGCGCAGGTGAGCCAGGCGCTCGCGGCCGCGCGCCTGGGCCGGAGCTCGCGACTGGTGATCCGCGGCGAGCCGGGGATCGGCAAGTCGGCCCTGCTCGACGAAGCGCTGGCGCAGGCGGGGGAGATGCGGATCCTGGCCGCCCACGGGGCGGAGTTCGAGGCGGACGTTCCCTTCGCGGGGTTGCATGAGTTGCTGCGCCCGGCCCTGCCTCTGATCGAACGGCTGCCCGAGATCCACGCCGACGCGCTCCGCTCTTCCCTCGGTCTCGGCCGGCGCATCGAGGCCGACCGCCTCATCGTCGGCGCTGCGGTGCTCGGTCTCATCTCGGCATACGCCGAGCAGGGACCGGTGCTGATCACCGTGGACGACGCTCAGTGGCTGGACGGCGCCTCGGCGGAGGCCGTGGCGTTCGCGGCGCGGCGATTGGTCGCCGACCCGGTCGCGATCCTGGTTGCGGTCCGCGAGGGCGAGCAGTCGTCGTTTCCGCTCGCGGGATGGCCCGAGATCCGCCTCGGCGGACTCACTCGCGAGGCGGCCGCCCAACTGCTCGGCCAGACGTCTTCAGCCTCGCTCGACCGCCTCGTCCGCGCGACGCGCGGCAACCCGCTGGCGATG
This sequence comes from Candidatus Dormiibacterota bacterium, assembly GCA_036518815.1. GTDB lineage: Bacteria > Chloroflexota > Dormibacteria > Dormibacterales > Dormibacteraceae > CF-118. Next base: position 28,715 of record DATDML010000028.1, on the reverse strand, counting down.
GTCGAGCTGGCCCGGGTCGAGCCCGGCGCGACAGCCGAGCTGCACGCCGACATGCCGGTTGCGACCAGCGTCGAACGCGCGTACCTGCGTCGCGCCGAGGGATTGAGCGAGAGCGCGCGCCAGGTGCTGCTGCTGGTCGCGGCGTCGGGCGCGTCCGACCTCGGGCTCGTGCAGCGGGCGGCGGCGGGCATGGAGCTCGGGCGCGCGGCGATCGACGAGGCAGAGGCCGTCGCGACGCTCATCCAGGCCCAGGGCGACCGCATCGATTTCGCGCACCCGCTGGCGCGCGCGGCGATTTACCACGCCGCCTCGCCTGCCCAGCGCCGCGTGGCCCACCGCGCCCTGGCCGGCGCGATGACGGATCCCGGCGACGCTGATCGCCGCGCCTGGCATCTCGCGGCGGCAGCCGGCGGCTACGACGATGAGGCCGCATCAGCTCTCGCCGCAGCTGCGTTGCACGCTCGCGAAAGCACCGGCTACCGCGCCGCCGCCGCGGCGCTGGCGGAATCGGCGCGTCTCACCGAGTCGAGCACTTTGCGGGGCGAGAGATTTTTCGGCGCCGCACAAAACGCATGGCTCGGCGGCGATGCGGAGCAGTCGGTCACTTTGCTCGCGTCCGCCCGCAAAGTCACCAAGGACCCGGCGGTGCTTCTCGACATCGACAGACTGGACGGCCACATTTCCATGCGGCGCGGCGCGGTCGTCGAGGGCTATCGCAAGCTCATGGCGGGAGCCGCCGCGGTCGAGGCGGTCGATCGCCTGCAGGCGGTGCGGATGCTGGGCGACGCCGCGATTTCAACGTTCGGCGCGGGGCATCCCGAAGAGCCGCTCGAGGCGGCGCGCCACGCGTGCGAGCTCCTGCGTGCCGGCGACCCGCCTGAGATCGCCGCGCTTGCGAACGTGGCGTACGGCTCGCTCGCGGTCCTCGCCGGCCGCGGCGCGGACGGCCCGCGGCGGTTGCGCGAGAGCGTTCCGCTGTTCGGCGCGATCCCGGACGAGAAGATCGACGCCCTGCTCCTGCAGTGCATGGCCTTCGCCGGCATCTTTTTGCGAGAGGCGCAGGCCGGACGCGGCCTGCTCGAGCGAGCCCTGACCCTGGCGCGCGATCGCGCGCCCACCGCTGCACTGCCGATGATCCTGTTCCTGCTCGGGCGCGACTCCGCCGCGACCGATCGCTGGGCGCTTGCGCGCGCGCAGTACGAAGAGGGCGAGCGAATCGCGCGCGAGACCACACAGTTCACATGGGTGACCAGCGCGGTGGCGGGCCTGGCCTGGCTCGATGCGCTGGAGGGCCGCGCCGAGGCCTGCCGCGCCAACGCGGCCGAGGCCGCGGACCTGGCCGAGCGATACGGGATGCGCATATACAGGTCCTGGGCTCTGATCGCGCTCGGCCAGCTGGAGCTGGGCATGGGCAATACAGAACGTGCGTCGGAGCACCTTCTCGAATGCGCGGAGCTGCTGCGCGAGATCGAGGTCGACGACCCCGACCTTTTGCCCGCGCCCGACATCGTCGACGCGTTCGTCCGGCTGGGCAGGGTCGACGAAGCCAGGGCGATCAGCGACGAGTACTCGCAACGCGCGCAGGAGAAAGGCCAGCCGTTTGCGCTGGCGCGGGCCTCACGCGCTCGCGCGCTGCTGGCTGACGACGAAGGCTTCGCGGCGGAATTCGAAGCCGCGCTGCGCCACCACGAAGGCACGCCGGATCTCTTCGAGCGAGCGCGAACGCAGCTCTACTACGGCGAACGCCTGCGCCGATCACGTAAGCGAGTCGCCGCGCGCAAGCTGTTGCACTCGGCTTTGAAGACTTTCGAGCAGCTAGGCGCTTCGCCGTGGTCGGAGCGCGCGCTCGCCGAGCTGCAGGCCAGCGGCGAGACCGCGCGTGTCCGCGACGATCGCTATCGCCAGCAGCTCACGCCGCAGGAGCTCCAGGTCGCGATCGCGCTCGCCGAAGGATCGACGACGCGCGAAGCCGCGGCCAAGCTCTATCTCAGCCCGAAGACAGTCGAGTACCACCTGCGCCACGTCTACGACAAGCTCGAGATCCGCACTCGCGATGAGCTGCGTGCCGCCCTCGCGCGCGAAGCGCGGCCTGCGACCTCGCGCAAGGCGCTGATGTTCACAGACCTCGCGGGCTCGACGACGCTGGTGGAGGCGATAGGCGACGCCGCGTGGCATCAGCTCAGCATCTGGCTCGATGGCGAGATGCGGCGCACCTTCGGCGAGCACGGCGGCCGCGAAGTCGATCACGCCGGCGACGGTTTCTTCGTCGTGTTCGACTCCACGCGCGACGCGATCGACTGCGCTGTCGGCATCCAGCGGCGGCTGGACTCGCATCGGCGCCTGCATGGTTATGCGCCGCAGGTGCGCATCGGCATCCACACCGGAGAGGTGAATGAGGCGGACAACACTGTGCGCGGTGCGGCGGTGCATCGGGCGTCGCGACTTTGCGGCGCCGCGGGGCCCGACCACATCCTGGCGTCGCGCGAAGCGCTGGAGGCGGCCGGGCTGAGCCCGACCGCCTTGCACAAAGTCGAGTTGAAAGGGATCAAGGAGCCGGTCGAAGCCGGCGAGGTGCGGTGGGAGCCGTGACATCCGCCGCGGGCCGCGGGGTGCGGATGACTACCAGCGCGAGTACGAAGCCTCCGGCCGCGATGATCGCGCCCGCGGCGAAGGCGCTGGTGAAGCTCGCGGTGTTGGCGGCGATCGTGCCCAGCACGGCGAGGCCGATCGAGCCGCCGATCTGCTGGCTCACGTTCAGCAGCGCTGAAGCGAGGCCCGACTCGTGCCTGCCCGCACCGGATATCGCCACCACGGTGGTGGGGAAGAAGACCAGCCCGAGGCCGACCGAAAGCACGAGCAGCGGGCCGAGGATGTCCTGCACGTAGCTGACCTGATGGCCGATGCGTGTGAGCCAGAACAAACCCGTTGTGACGACTGCCGCGCCGATGAGGATGGGGATTCGCGGGCCAGTTCGGCCGACCAGGCGCGAGGTGACCTGGGCGGTGATCACGACGCCGGCGCCGAGAGGTAGGAAGGCGAGCCCGGCGCGCAGCGCGCTGTAGCCGAGGACGTTCTGCAGGATCTGCCCGAGGAAGAAGAGGACCGCCAGGGTCGTCGAGCCCGCCACCATGCGCATCGCGAACGCGCCGGTGCGATTGCGATTGGCCAGTATGCCGAGCGGCATCAACGGCTGCCGGCTGCGCCGCTCGATGAGCACGAACGCCACGAGCAGGGCGGCGCCGAGGCCGAGCGTGGCCGCGGTCACCGCATCCGTCCAGCCGTAGGTCGCCGCGTGTGAAAGGCCGTAGACGATAGACGTGATGGCGCCGGTTACCGCGACGGCGCCGGGCAGGTCCAACGAGCCGGTTCGGCCGGCAGTGGCGGGCAGAACGCGGGGTGCGGCGATGGCTAGAACCAACGCGATGGGCACGTTGACGAACAACACCCAGCGCCACGAGAGGTAGTTGACGATGAGCCCGCCGAGGATCAGGCCGATGGCGCCGCCGCTGCCGGCCGCCCCGGCATACACGCCGAGGGCGCGGTTGCGCGCGGGCCCTTCCTGGAACGTGTCCGCAATGAGCGACAAAGCCGCTGGCGCGACGATCGCCCCGCCGGCGCCCTGGACGACGCGGGCTGCGATCAGCCACGTCGAGGAGGTGGCCAGGCCACCCGCGAAGGAGCCCGCCGCGAAGAGAAGGACGCCGAGGACGAACATGCGGCGGCGCCCGAAAAGGTCGCCAGCACGGCCGCCCAACAGAAGCAGGCCGCCGAAGGCGAGGGCGTAGGCGTTCACCACCCACTCGAGATCGGTGGCCGTCACGTGGAATGTGCGCTGAATCGTCGGCAGGGCCACGTTCACGATGGTCGTGTCGAGCACGACCATCAGCTGCGCTAACGCAATGATGATCAAGGCCATTGTTCTTCTCTCCTTCACGCGGCCTGCTGCCGCATGCGCACGTACTCGTTGATGCCGATCAGGCGGAACTGCGCCAGCTCGTATCGAGGGAAGGCTGGCGCGGCGGCGGCGTAGTCGATGACCTCCGGATCGCCCACTGCGTAATCGCGACCGAGGTACGTGACCACGGCCGAGCCGGAGGCGACGACGTTGCGATACCACGCCGCGTTGAGGCTGAAGGTCAGCGGCATGACGAAGGCGTCGCCGAAGTGCCGCATTCCAAGCGGCGTCGCGTACACGCGCCCCGACTTCCGCCCGCGATGGCGCAGGACGCCGACGACGGGCATCCAGCTCCGTCCGGCAATGAGCAGGGTCAGCGGGTTGAGAAATCGGGCGAAGAACCGGATGACTCGGAGCGCTGTCGGGTAGTTCATACCCGTCAAGAAGAGAGCGCGTGGCCCGATTATTCCCTTAAAGGGATAATCGCTTTAAGGAACTATTTGCCTCTGGCTCCGTCAATCAGCCGACGCAGCATGTCGGCCAGCGCCTTCCTGTCGGCGGCCGGCAGGGCGCTGAAGTATTCCTCGGCCACCGCGTCGAACGCGGCCGCCGCCCGTTTCTGCACCCCGCGACCCTTGGGGGTGAGGTGGAGCGCGTACGAGCGCCGGTCGGCGGGGTTACGGCGCCGGACCACCACGCCCTGGCCTTCCAGATCGTCGATCAGCTCCACCACCGTGGTCCGGTCGATCCCGAGCTGCTCGCCGAGCTCCTGCTGGGAGATCGGGCCTTCAGCCAGCAGGTTCAGGACGCCGCACAGCTGGACTGTCAGGCCCAACGGCGCGAGCCGGCGCTTGGCCAGCTCCTGGCCGGTGCGCGCGGCAATGGTGAGCAGGGCGCCGGGACGGTTGGCTATCGATGGCGGTAGAGGCATGTCCTGAAACTGACGATCAGGATAGGTCGCGGAACTCCTGGTCGCTGAGCTCGATGTCGAGCGCTCCGAGGTTCTCTTTCAGGTGCTGGAGCGAAAGCGTGCCCGGGATTGCGACCATCACCGGCGAGCGCCGCAGGATCCAGGCGAGTGCGATCTGATTTGGAGTGGCGCCGTGCTTGCGCGCGATATCTTCGATTGCGCGTCCATTGACGTTGTGCAGCGGGTAGAAGGCCACGAACGGGATGCGCTCGCGCGCGCAGTGGTCGACTACCGGATCGTTCTGCCGGTCGCCGAGGTTGAACATGTTCTGGACCGCGGCGACATCCACGACCTTGCGCGCCCGCTCGACCTGCTCGACGCCGACCTGCGACAGGCCGACGTGCTCGATCGAGCCCTCGTCGACGGCCTCTTTGATCGCCCCGAGGCTCTCTTCGATCGGCACGTTCGGATCGACCCGGTGCAGGTAGTAGAGGGCGATGCTCTTCACGCGCAGCTTGCGGAGGCTCTCGCGGATCTCGGCACGAATCGTGTCTGGCGCGCCTCCGTTGAAGCCGCCCTTGGTCGCCACCACGACGCCATTCGGGGCGGCGGCGCCGATCGTCTCTTCGCTCTGCCCGCCCGTGTACAGGTGCGCGGTGTCGATCAGCTGCACGCCGGACTGAGCCGCGGTGCGAATGAAATCGACGTTCTTGTGCGTGTTGGTCAGACGGTTGGTGCCCAGGCCTATGCGCGCGACTTCGGCGCCTGCAAGTTGAATCGTCCTCATCCCCAGGCGCGAACGCGATCGGGCCGGATGGTCACGATTACGCGGCCGTCGCCGGGCTTGTCTCGGGTGCGCAGGTCGACGCCATACTTCGCGCCCACCTTGTCCGCGAACGCGTAGTCGGCGTCGGGCTGCACGTCCGCGATGCCGCGCATCTCGACGTAGCGGCTTGGATTCGCGTGGTCCATGAGCATGAAGCTGACTGCGGGGCGGGCCTGCAGGTTCTTGAACTTCTGGCGTGACGTGTTCAGCGAGATCTTGACCTGATCGCCTTCGGCGAGGAACCACAGCGCCGTCAGCTGCGGGCGGCCGCTCGGCCCGATCGTGGCGAGCATCGCCACCTTCGAGGCGAGCAGGTCGCGATGGCTCGCGGGGATGGTCTCGGGCATCTGCTTCGAAGGTTAGTAGAGTCTTAAAACTGGCTGCTCATGCGGGTTGTGATCATGGTTCAGGAGAACCACACCACGGACAACTACTTCCGCGGTCTGGCGCCGTGGGGCGCCAACGTGGTCACCGGCTGGCCGATCGTCAAGAACCCGCCGCCGCAGCCGCCTTTCAGCGTCTACTACCCGCCGCACGACCGGCACGCGTACTTCGACTGGTTGACCAAAGGCGCCGCCGAACATTCGCAGTTCGATACAGCGACCGATCTGCCTTTCTACCTTTATCTCGCGGTCACCGGCGCTTTTCTCGAGAACCACTGCGCGGGATTCGGCACCAACTCGACCCCCAATCACATGCTGCTGGTTGGCGGGCAGAGCCCGACGCTCGACAACCCGCCGCGCCAGTCGCATCCCGTGTGGGATCTGCCATCGGTGCCCGGCCTGGCCGAAGAGCACGGGACCGGCTGGCGCTGCTACGTCCCGCCTGACCTGTTTCCCATCGACTTTTACAAGCAGCTGCAGGGCTCGCCGAACATCCGACAGACGGCTGATTTCCTCAAGGACGCCGCCGCGGGTGGCCTGCCACAGCTCGTCTACCTGTGGCATCCGGGCGGCCTCGACGAGCATCCACCTGCCGACATCACCGCGGGCATGAACCAGGTCTGGCAATCGGTCGACGCGGTGGTTCGCGGCGGGGGATGGGACGAAACGGTGTTCATGCTGACGTGGGACGACTGGGGCGGCTTCGACGATCACGTCAAGACGCCGGCCGTCGAGTACACGCCTGACAACGTGCAGCTCGCTTACGGACCGCGCGTGCCGCTCTTGATGTTCGGCGGCAAGGTGAAGCCAGGTATCGACAGCCGGTGGTGCTCGCACGTCAGCGTTCCGAAGACGGCGATCCAGCTGCTGGGCCTGCCGGCACTAGGCGTGCCGCGGCTCGATTCTGATCCGGGCCTTGCAGACCTCGTCGATGCCCAGATGGCATCGAATCCGCAACCACCTGCATTTGGGACAGCGATCGCGTTGCCGGCCCCGCCGCAGCCGCCGCCAACGGTGCATCCGTTGCCGCCCGCCCCGGCGTCGCCGGCGCCGGTCGCGCCGATCGTCCTACGCGGCGGCAAGACCATGCCACCGCCGAACGACGTTCCGCTGCCGCGCCGGCCCACCCCACCGACCAGCTCGAGGAGGCGCCCCATGCCCAGTGTGTTGCACAGAACCGGCATGTCCGCGGTGTCCGCGGCGAAGGACCCGACCACGTTGATCGCGCCCGCGAACCTCGCCGGGCGGACCGAGCACTTCGCGGTCTACGTCGATCCCGCGCTGTCGGTATCGGGCCAGGCCGACGCCGCAGGCGTGCTGAAGTCGTGCGAGAAGGACTATCTGGCCGTGGCCGGATATTTCGGGATCGATGCCGGACCTTTCAAAGTGGTCCTGTTCGCGAACCCTGGTGGTGCCTATCACGACAACTGCGCCGCCACCGACCTGTTTTGCGATGCGAAGACGAGCCCGCCCAACCCGGATTACTCGGAGTTCCTGAACGTCGCCGAGTTCGTCGAGGTCTTCGAGGCGGTGCAGGGCGCGGGCTGGGACTGCGGTGCCAGCAACGGCGAAGGCCTGTCGCGCGTCCTGGCGGCCGATGCCTACCCGCAGCAGCTCGACGGCTTCGCGACGGCCGCGGCCTGGCTTGATTCCTCGCGCGCGGATTTCATCGATCGCAACGAGGCAAGCGACACGAACTCAGAGGCCAACGGCTGCTCTGTCCTCTTCCTAAATTGGCTGCGTTTTCAGCTGAATCTGTCGTGGGCCCAGATCGTCGCCGCCGGCGCGCCGACCCTCGGCGAGACCTATGCCAAGCTCACCGGCAGCAACGACGGGAAGGCGCAGTTCGAAAAGGTGATCAACCAGCACTTTCCGAAAGGCTCGCCCTCGAACCTGACGACCGACAACCCGTTTCCGCTCTAGCTGAACACCGGCACGTTCACGCGCTGCCAGGTGGCGCCGCCATCGTGCGTGGAGAGGATGCCGTTGACGTCCATCACGCCGGTGACATCGAGCGCGTAACCGTGGGTCGCGTCCCTGAAGATCATATGCAGGATCCGCCACGGCATTTGTGTCACCGTCCAGCTGATGCCGCCATCGCTCGTGCGAGCCACGGATGGCCGCGCTTGCACGTTGTCGCCGCCGCTCGCCGACTGGCTGGTGAGCCAGATGTGCTTCATGTCGAGGATCGAGATCGTGAGGTCGTCGCCTACTGGCGCGAATCCGGCCGGCGCCGGGCGGGGGTCAACCCATGTCGCGCCGCCGTCGTGCGATGTGAAGAGGTAGATGAGATTCGCCGTCGCGTTGTCTGCGCCCGTCGGATCGCGGTAGGCCACCGGCAGCACACCGTCGGGGCCGTTGAACGAGGGCTGATACATCGTGACCGTCCAGCCCCTGAGGCCGGGCGGCGTGGGCACCCCAAGCTGCGCCCATGAACGGCCGCCATCCGTGCTCGTGTACAGAAAGCCGTTGCCGATGTACCAGCCGCGGTCGCCGTGGAACGTGACGTGGTACAGGCCGAGGCCGTATATCCATCCATTTGGCGCCGGAGGCAATGTGCCGCCGACCTGGGACCAGCTCACGCCTCCGTCGGCGGTCGCGTACAGCACGTAGCCGTTCAGACCGGTCAGCGGTGACCCGGAGAAGATCCAGCCATGCGACGCGTCGCTGAAGTAAGCGCCGTCGGCGCGCACGCCGCTACTCGGCAGCTTCGTCCAGGTCGCACCACCATCCCTCGTCCGGTACAGGTCCAACTCGTTGGTCGGCTGCAGGGGCTTGCACGAACTGTCCATCGAGCCGCAGTTCCTGCCCCCGAGGTCGATCGACCAGATGTAGCCGTCCTGGCCGAACATCTCCATGCCGTCGTAGATGCTGTTCATCCGCAATCGCTCCGTCCAGCTGCGACCGCCGTCACGTGATTGCAGCAGGAGCTCATACGGCTTCATTGGATCCCGCTGCACGACGAACAGGGAATCGCTGGTGACCGCCCCCAACGAATACGCAGGCGGTTCCGTACTGCCGCTGGAGCCTGGGAACGGGATGTTCAGACTGGTCAGGGTTGCCGGCACGACCAGCATGCCAATCAGCACGAGCGCCACTGCGCCGGCGAATGCGCCGCCAATCCGCGGCCACGAGACCGGCCGCCGGCGTGGTGTCTGCCACGGTATCGCCGCAACCACCCGCTCCTCGAGTCCACGGTTGGGCTCATAGCCCTGGTCGAAGGCCTCCCGGATCTCGACGGCCAGGCGCTCTTCGCTCACGACAGCACCTCCGCGGTGACCATCTGCGACCGCAAGCGTGCGGTCACCCGATGCAGGCGCGACTTGACGGCCCCGACCCGAATGCCCAGGACCTGGCCCACCTCGGCGGCCGGCAGGTCGAGCACGAAATACAGATGGAGAAGCAGGCGGTCGTTGTATGCCAGGCGGTCGATCTGCCGGCGGAGATCGAGCCCTCCGGCGAGATCGTTTTCGCCGGCCTGCGCCTCAGGCCGCTCCGCGAACGGCAAGACCGACCACCAGCGGCTGCGCCGCGCCATCCGGCATTCGTTCGCCACGATCGCCAGGCACCACGGCCGGGCGGTCCCGAGCTCAGGCCGGATGCGCCCGCGGTGGCGCCAGGCCTTCAGCGCCATCTCCTGGACGGCGTCCTCGGCCGCGTGCGTATCGCGGAGCATGGCCAGCGCCAGCCGGTAGGCAGGTTGAATCACGGGCCGCAGGACCTCCTCGAATGCTTGCCGGTCGCCCTGCCGAGCACGGCTCAGCAGGTCGTGGTCTTGCATGTTTCCCCTCAAATGCGGCAACCCCGCGATTAGTTTCTGCCTGCTGGGCGGTCATAGGCACTCGAATGCTCCTGGAGGTCTCGGACGGAAGCCGTCGGTAGAATCGGGGCCGTGGGGGAGACGGCGGTTTCGACCGCGGCCGACCTGGGCGAGCTCGAGCAATATCGCGCGCAGCTGACCTCATATTGCTATCGCATGCTGGGTTCGCCTTTCGACGCCGAAGATGCGGTGCAGGACGCGCTCGTGCGCGCGTGGCGCAGTCGCGATCGCTTCGAAGGCAGATCCGCCCTGCGATCTTGGCTCTATCGCATCGCCACCAACGTGTGCATCGACATGATCAAGAGCAAGCAGCGGCGCGTCCGGCCGCTCGAGCTCGGACCCGCGAAGGCGCCGGTCGTAGAGAACCTCAACGTGAGGCCCGAGGCCACGTGGCTCGAACCGATTCCCATCGAGCTCATCGCGCCGGATCCTGACCCCGCGGACGTCGCGGTCGAGAAAGAATCCGTGCGATTGGCGCTGGTCGCGGCCTTGCAGCACCTGCCTGCCAAACAGCGTGCGGTGCTCATCCTGCGCGAGGTCTTGCGATGGGAGGCGACCGAGGTCGCGGAGCTGCTCGACACGACCGTGCAGTCAGTCAACAGCGCGCTGCAGCGAGCGCGCGCGACCCTGGCTAAGAGCAACCTGAGCGTCACCGACCCGGCGCCGCACTTGAGCGCCGCCGACCGAGCTTTGCTCGAGCGCTACGTGGCGGCCTTCGAGCGCTACGACCTGTCGGCGCTCACCGCGCTGATCCGCGAGGACGCGACCCAGTCGATGCCGCCCTACGACATGTGGCTGGCCGGCCGCGACGACATCATGGCGTGGTGGTTCGGGCCGGGCATCGAGTGCAAAGGCTCGCGAGTGCTGCCGGCGATCAGCGCGAACGGGATGCCTACCTACGCGCAGTACAAGATCGACCCGAAAGGCGGCTTCTCGCCGTGGGCGCTGCAGGTCATCGAGTTCAAGGGCGGCCGGATCGCCGACATCACCTTCTTCCTCGACACCGCGCGCCTATTCCCGCTGTTCGGGATGCCGCTCCACCTCGACGCCTAGCACGTCACCCAGGCCGCAGAGCTCGATCAGGTCGCGAAGTCCCCGGCTCACGTTCACGAGCCGGACCTCTTCACCACATTCCTTGGTGCACAGCCGGATCAGAGCAATCAACTCCACTGTTCCCAGATCGGCCACCGGGGCCGAGGCGCAGTCCAGGGTGATCACACCGGCCTTCATCTGATAGGTCAGACCCAGATCACCGCGGAAATTCATCGCTCTTTCAGACCTAGGCCGGCCTCACGATCGGTGAGCCCGCCCTCACCAGCAGACTCCCCGCCAACCCGAACAGGGCCAGCACTCCCATCGCCACCGCGTACCACAGCGCGGCCTCGTGCAGCCCGACGAGCGTGACCATCCAACCCGCGACCACCGCGGGCAGCGCGAACGCCAGGTACGAAACGATGTAGATCGTGGCGATGAGCGCGCCGCGTCCGGTCGGTGATGCCAGTCCGATCAGGGTCCGCAGCACGCCGAGCCACGAAAGACCAAAGCCGATGCCGGCGATCGCGGTGCCGCCCAGAAAGAGTGTGAGCGACCTCAGCGCAACCGCGAACGCGGCCGCCACCAGACCAGCGAGCAAGAAGGCAGCGCCCACGCTCATGGCGCGGCGGGGCGGCCACGACCCCAGCACCAGGATCGAGACGGCGCCCACTCCCGCCAAGAGGAAGATGGCCAGACCGCCGGAAATGCGATTCGTGCCCCCGGACAGCTGAAGGGCCAGGCTTGGCCCGAGCGACAGATAAAAGCTGGCCACCGCCCATCCGGTGATGAGGCTCGGCAGCGCCGCCACGAATGTGGGCCGCGCCGCGGCTTCGATGCCGATCTTGGGAGCCAGGCTGACCTTCCCGCGGGCCCCGCTCGGCTCGACGATCAGGATCGCGCCGATGACGGCCAGTACGAACGCGCCGAGCATCAGCCAGTAGATGTCGTGCAGCTGATCGGGCCCGTACTGCACCACGACCGCGCTGACCATCGCGCCCGATGCGAGGCCGACCGCGGGCGCCACGCTGTTGACCAGCGCCGCGCGATTGGGGCGGTCGCCTGGCTGCAGGTCGACCAGCGCCGCCGCCAGGGCGCTCGTCGCCGCGCCGGTGGCGATGCCCTGCGTGATTCGCGCCGCGTACAACCACCACACGCTCGTGGCGCCGATGAAGAGGACGAGGCTCAGCAGCTGCAGCGCAAGCGCTCCCAGGATCACCCAGCGGCGGCCGACCGCGTCCGAGAGTGAGCCGGTGAGGAGCAGGGTCACCAGCAGCGCGAGCGCGTAGATCGCGAATACCTCGGTGAGCGCGATGGCCGAGAAGTGCCAGCGCGCCGCGTAGACGCTGTACAGGGGAGACGGCGCCGCGGCCGCGAACAGGAAGAGGCTGAGCGTCACTCCCACGATCCAGAAGGCGGCCCGGGCGCGAATCATCGCAGCACTATGATGGCCGCGCCATGACGCCGGCCACGCAGCACGAGCAGGCCCAGGCGCTTCTCGGTCGGTCACGCCTGTTCGACCGGGTGGACGGCGACGACCTCGTCGCCCTGGCCAGTGAGGCGCGTTGGCGCAAGTACGCAGGCGATTCGTATCTCTTCCGCGAGGGCGATCCAGCCGACCATCTGCTGGTGATCGCGAGCGGCGAGGTCAAGATCTCGCGGGCCACCGAAGCGGGCAGCGAGGTGGTGTTTGCGATCCTCGGCGCCGGCAGCGCCCTCGGCGAGCTTGGCGCCCTGGAGGAAGGCGCGGACCGCAGCGCGGACGCCAAGGCGCTGACCGAAACGGAATGCCTGGTCATCTACCGCCCTGCCCTGGTCAAGTTCCTCACCGCGCATCCGGCGGCGATGTGGGGGGTGCTGAACGTGCTCACCACCTACATCCGCACCAAAGACGAGGCCTTCGTCGATCTTGCCGTCCGCGACATACCCGGCCGGGTGGCGCGCAAGCTCCTGGAACTTGCGGGCGCGGAGAAGTCGCTTGCGATCTCGCAGTCGACGCTGGCCGGCATGGTCGGGGCGAGCCGGGAGAACGTCAACCGGGCGCTAAGCCGCTTCGCCTCGCTCGGCTACATCGACCTGGATCGCGGCCGGATCACGCTGCTGAAACCGGAGGAGCTGCGCCGCCGGGGCGAATAGCCGCTGTGTGCCGAACAGCACACGGCGTCAGTGACGCGCGGCATAGGGATCAACGCGCCGTCTCTCCATGCTCGGTGTCGAGGAGGTTTGGAGAGAAAGTGAGCGAGAACTACCACCTGTACGCGAAGAAGATGGCCGAGCAGCGCGCGGCCCGAGAGGTCAACCGGCCGCTCCACCGCCAGCTGGTCGAGCTCCTGCAGTTCGTCCTGGCGTGCGAAGCCGCGTGGCTTGACTGAGGCCGGGACACGCCTACAATGCGCCCACCCCCATCACGTTCGTTGCTCGGAGGTGACCCATGGCCATGGACCCCACCCCGCACAGCGGCATCCTGTTCCGAGGCGCGACCGGCCAGCTCTGGTACATGCTCGACACCGACGCGAAACCTACTGAACTCGCGGACGATGTAAAACTCCAGTTAGCCGGCAAGATCGGCGATTTCGAGCCTGAGCCTTACGCCGCGACCGAATTGTCAGAGGAAATCTCCCGGTTCATCTGCGAGCTGCTGGGCATCCCCTTCATCGGCCACTGGTGGGTCTGGGGTCCGTTCACAGCCCGCTAGCGCAGTCCGCAATGACGCCGGCTCTGAAGGTGCATCGCGCCGGCACCCACCGTGCCATATCCCCAGACGAGACGGTGCGGAGAGCGTTGCGCCTGGCTCCGGTCATGGGCATAACCCGCGTTGCCAACGTGACCGGACTCGACGACGTCGGCGTCCCCGTCGTGACGGTGAGCCGGCCGAATTCCCGTTCCTTGGCGGTGACGCAGGGCAAGGGCATCTCGCTCGACGCCGCCAAGGCTTCGGCCCTCATGGAATCCATCGAGGCCTACCACGCCGAGACGATCACTCTGCCCCTCCGCTATTGCAGCCTCGAGGAGCTTTGCTACACCAACCGGGTGGTGGAGGTTGGCCGACTTCCCCGAGTGGCCACGAGCTCATTTCACGCCAACATGCGAATCCTTTGGTGCGACGGCCGCGACTTGATGAGCGACGAAACAGTCTTCGTGCCCTATGAGCTGGTCCACAGCGACTGCACATGGCCGCAGCCACCCGGGAGCGGATGCTTCGCCGGCTCGTCTAACGGGCTCGCGTCCGGAAATCACTATCTCGAAGCTGTAAGCCATGGCATCTGCGAGGTCGTCGAACGCGATTCGACGACGCTGTGGCACCTGCGCCGACCAGCTGATCAGCAGGCCCGGAGCATCGACCTCTCCACGGTCGATGACGACGATTGCACGCAGGTCATCGCCAGGTTTGAGAGGGCAGGCCTCCGGACAATTGTGTGGGAGACGACGTCCGACTTGGAGATCGCGTCCTTTTTATGCGTGATCTTCCCGGCTGTCGACGACCCTTCGAGGCCGCTGCCGCCGGCCGCGGGCGCCGGCTGCCATCCGTCGCGGGCCATCGCGCTACTTCGAGCGCTCACGGAAGCAGCGCAGACGCGGGTGGTCCTCATCGCCGGCTCCAGGGACGACATCGGACGTGACGTCTACGGTCCGCATCGCTATGCGGCCAGCGTCGAGAACCTACGCCATGAGCCCGCCGGACGAAGGAGCTTCCTCGACTCGCCGACCTGGGATGCAGACACGCTGGACGCCGACGTCGAGTGGGAGCTCGACCGACTGCGTGCGGGTGGCATCAAGCGCGTCGTGGCCATCGACCTCACGAAGGACTTCTTCAAGCTTCCCGTCGTTCGGGTCGTGATCCCGGGACTCGAAGGCGTGCACGAGCAACCGGGTTTCACACCGGGGCGGCGCGCGCTCGCGTTGGCGACAGCTCGCGGATGAATGCCGTCATCTTCACCGGCCCGACGATCACCGCAGGTGAGGCGCGAAACGTGCTGGACGCCGATTACCGTCCGCCGGCGGCGCAAGGCGACGTCTATAGGGCCGCTCGTGGCGGACCGGCGGTGATCGCGATAATCGACGGCTACTTCGAACGGACGCCTTCGGTCTGGCACAAGGAGATCCTCTGGGCGATGAGCCATGGAATCCACGTGTTCGGCGGAGCCAGCATGGGCGCGCTGCGGGCGGCCGAACTCGACGTCTTCGGCATGGAAGGTGTCGGATCGATCTTCCAGGCCTTTCGCGACGGCATTCTGGAGGACGACGACGAAGTCGCCGTCGCCCACGCTGGCCCTGAGTTCGGCTACAAGGCCGGATCCGAGGCCATGGTCGACATCCGCTTCACGCTCGGGCTCGCGCTCGCCGCGGGGGTGATCAGCACTGAGACCCGTACCGCGCTCGAGTCGGTGGCCAAGTCCCTCTTCTACCCGGAAAGGAACTACGCCCTGATCGCCGAGCGCGCTGCAGAACTCAAGGTGGCGCAGGGCGAGATCCGCGTGTTCCGGGAATGGCTGCCGGCCGGTCGGGCGTCCCTCAAGCACTCCGACGCGATGGCCATGCTCCAGGTGATCCGCGAACGGCTGGAGGCGGGCGTGGAGCCCAAGACCGTCAAGTACACGCTAGAGAACTCCTCGATGTGGGAGTCGGCCTGGCGCCTGGCAGGCGATGCCGCCGGCGCGGATGCGGTGTTGTTGGATTCCGTGCTGGAAGAGCTCCGCCTGGAGGGAGAACCATACATATACGCGCAGCGAGCAGCGATGCTTCGATGCCTCGCGGTAAAGCACTCCTACGTGCAGGGACTGGGCGAGGCGGGCGGCCAGGTCGCGCTCGCCTCCAGTCGGTTCTGGCGGGCGCGCCACGTCGACGACGAAGACGCGAAGCTCGACTGGCTGCGAGCCAACGACCTGGACGAGCGAAGGCTGGCTGCACTCCTCGATGACGAGGCGAGGGCCGCGTGGATTCAGGCCCTGGCAGCCAACGAGGCGGGCGGCTATATGGTCGACCAGCTGCGGGTGTCAGGCGACTATCCGCGCCTCGTCGAGCGTGCGCGTGAAAAACGGAGGTCGCTCGAAGCGGTCGGTATGCAGGACGTGAACGCAGCCGGGGTTGGCCTCGGCCGCGAGGCGCTTCTGCGCTGGTATTTCGAGGAGCGGTTGCATCGACCGGTTCCGGAGGATCTGGACGAGTACTCCAGCAACCACGGATTCGCGGGCCGCAGCGAACTCGAACAGGCGCTGGTGCGTGAGTTCTGCTACCTCAAAGGCCAGCCGGTCACCCTGGGTACCGAGGGCTAGGATTCCCGGCATCGTGGTCGCGGTCCGCGCTCTGTGCCCGATCTTGGTGGGCCGGGAGGCCGAGCTCACAGAGCTCGAAGACGCGCTCCTCGCCGCTGCGCGGGGCGAGGGTCGGATGGTGCTCCTGTCCGCCGACGCGGGGATGGGCAAGACCAGGCTCGGCCTCGAGCTGGCCGAGCGCGCGATCCGCATGGGAATGAGTGCCTTCACTGGCGTCTGCTCAGACTCGGCGCTGGCCCTTCCGTACCTGCCGTTCCTCGAAGCCCTGGGCAACTACGTGGCCCGAAGCGAGGTCGATTCGCTTCGCCGCAGGCTCGGCTCATCGATCGACGAGCTCGGCCTTCTATTTCCCCGTCTCGGTCGAGCACCCCGGGACGCCGGCGATCCAGCGCACGCGAAGCTCCGATTCTTCGAGGCGATCCTGCAGCTACTGGAGGTGGCCGCCGGCGAGAGCGGCCTGCTGCTCGTGCTCGAGGACCTGCAGGGCGCGGACGATTCAACGCGAGAGCTTCTCGACTACATCGCACGCCGCCTGGAGAGCTCGCGGATTCTCGTGCTGGGCACGTACCGGGCAGATGAGCTGAGCCGCAAGCATCCATTGCTGTCCGGAATCGAGGCGTGGCAGCGCAACGGCCTCGCCCAGGTGATCGAGCTCAAGCCGCTCGAGCAGCAAGAAGTCGAGGGAATGATCGAGGCCATCTTCGACGAGCCATCGTCGAGCGATACCGGACGTTTCCTACACGAGCGCTGCGAGGGCAACCCATTCGTCCTCGAGGAGCTGCTGAAGGAATCCGTCGACCGCGGCGATATCTTCCGCACTGAGCATGGATGGCAGCGCAAAGAGCTGAGGGACTTCAGCCTTCCGCGCACGGTCCGCGAAGCAATCCTCTTGCGTCTGGAACGCCTGGGTCCTGACAACTTGCGGATGCTGCGCGCAGCCTCAGTTCTGGGCGACCCGTTCGAGGAAAAAGCGCTCATCGCCGTCGCCGGTGAAGACCAGCCCGTCGTGCAGGAGGCGCTTCGCGCATGCATGCAGCAGCAACTTCTCCGCGAACAGCCCGGTTCGGCCGGCGTCTACCACTTCCGCCATTCGTTAACGAGGGACGCGGTCTACGAGGACCTCGTCTCGACAGAGCGCCAGGAGTACCACGCACGCGCGGCATCTACACTGCGGGTCCAGCCAGGCGCGCAGGCGGTCGAGATCGCACGCCATCTCATCGCCGCCGGCCAGACCCAAGAGGCAGTACCGATGTGCCTCGAGGCTGCGGGCCAGGCGGAGTCGACCTGGGCCATGACCGACGCCGCCGACCTGTACGAGAAGGCGCTCCCGCACATCGGGGATTCACTGCTGCGAGCGGAAACGCTGGAGCGGCTCGGCAGGTGCCTCCGCTACGCCAGTCGGCCGGGCGCAGCGGGGGCTTCCGAAAGCCGGCTGGAGGAGTCGGTCCGCCTGTTCGACGCTGCGGATCGCCCCCGCGACGCGGCTCGCGTGCGCGTCGCTCTCGCCCTTGCCTACTACCCGCGGCTGCGTCACGCGCGCGCGGTGAAAGAGCTCGAAATCGCGATCTCAGTGCTCGAACCGCACGGGCCGAGTGCGGATCTGGCCGAGGCTTACAACCACCTTGCGTTCTTCCGGATCATCGAGATCGACGGCAAAGGATGCGCGGAGTGGGCCGAGCGGGCGCTGACAGTGGCCGAGGCGGCGGGTGCGGGCATGGCCCAGGTGCGGGCCCAGAGCCTACTCGGTTCAGGACTGGCCTGCGAGGGCCGCGCCGATGAGGCGATTGAGTGGCACGATCGATCCGCCGAAGTGGCCATCGCAAAGAACTGGAGCTGGGCTGCGCTTTCGGCGATGAACAACGTGCTGCTTTATCTGCCGCTCGAGCGGTGGGGCGAGGTCCCGCACCGGCTCGAGCGGATGAGACACCTCGACGCGCATCACTTCTCGACGACCAACTGCGAGGCGATGCTCGCTGTCGCTCGGGGGTTTCCGGCCAAAGCCGCGGCCATCGCGGAGGCGGCGCGCCGCGCATCCGAGAGTCGGGAGTGGGCGATGAGCGTGTTCTGGACGCGCTGCACGCTCGTCCACGCGTACGCGGGACTCGGGCGCATCGAGGAGGCGAGAGAGGCCCTGCCCCCCGCCGACGCGTCGAGCGACAAGCAAGATCAGTTGTCGCGCTGGGGTGCGGAGCTGCAGCTGGTGCAGGTGTCAGGAGGCGATGGGGCCGCTGTACTCGCGGCCATGCCCGTCGAGAGGTTGGTCAGGGACTGGCCTTGGGCGGTCGAGCGGGTGCTCGCGATGCAGGCGCTCGTCGAGCTCGGTGCGGTGGATCGAGTCGAGGAAGAGCTTCGCGGCGCGCCGGACACGGGATTCTTTCGCGCCTTACGCATCGACGTGGCGCGAGCCAGGGGGAGATATTCGGAGATCCTCGACTCAGCGCCCAAGTTCATCGAGCTGGCCAGCCGAGTCGGCGCCTGGCGGTTCGCCAACCGAGCGCTGCTCGCGCTGGCAGAGGCGGCGGCTCGATCAGGCACGAAGGAGTCTGCACCCATGCTTCTGCAGCAGGTGATGTCGAGCGCTCTGGAGCGTGAGGACTGGCGGCAGCAGCAGGAGACGCGCCGGCTGGCGCAGGACCTGGGTATCGAGTTGCAAGAGCATCAACTTCCGGCGGCCGCACTGCAGCCGACCGCCACTGGAGAACGATTCGTGACGGTGCTCTTTGCGGACATCCGCGGCTACACCGAACTGAGCCATTCGACAGCACCCGCGGTGATGGCCGACAAGATCGCTTCGCTACAGCGATCCGCGGCGCGTGAGGTTGCGCGACACCACGGCACAGTCGACAAATTCGCCGGCGACGCGGTGATGGCGACATTCAACGTGACCGGTGCTTCGATCGACCACGCCAATCACGCTCTGCTCGCGGCGATGGCCATGCGCGATCGCGCGCGCTACATGGGCATCGCTCTCGGCATCGGCATCGCCACTGGACCCGCGATCGTCGGTCGCCTGAGCAAGAACGCCAACCTCAGCGTGCTCGGCGAGACGACCAACCTCGCGTCGCGTTTGCAGGCACAGGCGGGACCGAATCAGATAGTGCTGAGCGAGGAAGCATGGAAACGGCTGCGCGATCGCGTAGACGCGCACCTCGAAATGCTCGAGCTCAAAGGCTTCGCTGAACCCGTGCCTGCTTATCGCGTCGGTTGATTCCGACTGTGTCGGACATCACGCACACGGTGTGTCGCGTGACATAGGAGCTTCTTCCTAGCGCCCATAGGCTCGCCTTGTTCGGATTTCAAACAAGGAGGAAAGCGATGGAAGCGAGAAGGGCATTCGTCGGAACGAAGAGCTACAGGCAGCTGTGGATCATGGTGGCCGCGTTGCTCGCAGCGGTGGCTCTGGCCGCCGGTGCAGCGCTCATCAGCGGCAGCATGGCTTCGAGCGGCGCCAAGGCTCCGTTCGTCACCCACGCGGCGCCCGGCACCGTGCTTCGCCAGGACAACCCGGCGTACAGCACGCAGGTGCAGGACCTCGACCGCGAGTCGAACCCCGGTAACCAGACCCTCAACCACCCGAAGCGCAAAGTCACCGTCTTCTAAACCGGCTCTTCACCTCTCCGGAGGAGCGGCGCCCAACACCCCCAGGCGCCGCTCCTTCACAAATCGGATTCACCCCAGGAGCAATGCGATGGAAGCAAGAAGGACGTTCGTCGAACCGAAGAGCTATCGGCAGCTCTGGATCATGCTCGCGGCCGTGCTGGCTGCGGTCGTCGTGGCCGCCGGCGCGGTCTTCATCGCCGAGGGCAGGGTCTCGACCGGCTCGCCCAAGGCGCCCGCCGTCACGTACCCGGCGCCCGGAACGGTGCTGAACCAGGACAAGGGCAAGTCCACTGTTCCAACCGTGTACAGCCCGAAGCATCGCCCGACGCAGTTCTAGTCAGGGCCTCTACCTCTGGTTGGAGGAGCGGCGCCCAACACCCCAGGCGCCGCTCTTCCCTTGTGACGGCTACTTAGCCCGCATCCGGTTGTTCTTCGGGTTGTGCTCGACCTCGGCGAGCCCCAGCGCCTCGAGCAGCGGCGGCATGTACATGCCGAATCGCCCCCGATAGCCTTTGCGCAGGCCATACCAACCCTTGACCGGGTTCTTCGGCGAGCGCCCCCATGCCTCGACGGTGCCTTCCGCCGCGGGCTTCTGCTCGTCGGCGCTGCCCAGCAGCATCCAGTCGCCGTGCTGCTTGAGCATCTTGTGCAGGTCGTCGATGGCGCTCATGTGGTACCGAAGCTGCGTCGTCCCGACCTGGCAGACGATCGCCGGCGGGTCGGCGTCAGGGTCGCGGTACATCGTGTAGTCGGATGTTCCGCTGGGGGTCTTGAGACGCCAGGGGTCTGCTTTGGTTCCTTTGCCGGCCATTCGCTTTACTCCTCTAGTCTTTCGGCGTGCTCGACCTCGCCACCGACATGGTCTCGAGCTGGATCGCCGAGGGCATCATCCCAGGGTCGGCACTGCTGGTCTCGCGCGGCGGCGAGCTGCTGATCGAGCGCTACTGGGGCGTGGCCGATCGCAAGCGCGGCGTGCCGGCGACCGACAGCACGCTGTGGAGCATCGCCTCCATCACCAAGCCCGTGACGGTGGCGGCAATGATGGCGTGCGTCGATCGCGGCCTCCTCGAAGTAGATACACCGGTCCACGACGTCTTGCCCGAGTTCGAGCGGCGCGACGTCACCTTGCGGCACCTCGTCACGCACACCTCCGGGCTGGCTGGATTCAGCCGAGACAACCTCGCGCTCCGCAAACGCCACGCGCCTATCGACGACTTCATCGCCTCCTTCATCAAAGAGGAGATCCATTTCGACCCCGGCCGGTGGCACCTCTACAGCTCCGTCGGCCTGGGCCTGGTGGCCGAATGCGTCGGTCGCAGTTTGACCAAAGGCGAGCGCGCGATGGCCGCCTACGAGAAGTTCACGATGCAGCTGCTGCGCGACATGGGCGCAACCGATTTCGTCTTCCGCCCCGACGAGGCCCAGCAAGACCGCATCGCCTGGGTCGAGGAGACCGGCCAGGAGGGCCTGGACTGGGAAATCGGCAACTCGCGCTATTTTCGCTCGCTGGGATTTCCGTGGGGCGGCCTCTACATGCGCGCCCGCGACGTCCTCACGTTCATGCAGTCCTTCCTGCCCGGCGGCGGCACGGACGCGCTGTCACGCAAGTCGCGCGACGCGATGATCGAGCAGCAGGTCGCGCCGGCAGACGCGCCCGCCGACATCGCGCCGCAGCAGCGCGACGTGACCTGGGACCCCAACGCCCCTCTGCGGCCCCACGTGCCGTGGGGTCTGGGCTGGCAGGTGAAGGGCGATCAGCGGAATGACTTCATGGGCAGTCGCGCCCATGCGACCGCCTTCGGCCATTACGGCGCGAGCGGGACGCTCGCCTGGGCAGACCCGGAGGCAGAGGTGGCCGCGGTGCTGCTGACCAACCGCGCGTGGCAGTCGTGGTGGCCGGTCCACGAGGGCCGAGCCGCACGCCTCGCGGACACGATCATGTCTTCGCTCGGCTGAAGAGCTGCCAGACGAAACCGGCTGACGTTTCGGGCAGTGTCCACACCGCTTCGTTTTCGCGCACCCGCACAGGCTCGTCCGTCGTGAAGCGAACTCCCTTTTCGCGCAGCCGCGCCATCCACGCGTGCACGTCGTCCACCTCCAGTGCGATGTGCTCGACGCGGCCTTCGCCCTCGCCGAGCCGTTTGGCGCGAGCCTGCGCGTCAGGGATCTCGATGAGCTCGACGCGCGCGCCTTCGCTGGAGTAGAAGGCAGTCTTCACGCCGTCGGGCAGCGGCGGCGGCTCCAGCGCCAGGTCGAGGCCCATCACATCCCGAACGAACTCGCCCGTGCGCTCGAGCGATGCGACGACGACTCCGACGTGGTGCACCCGCGGTTTCATGACGCCGCGATCGTAGCCGCCTCTTCGTCGCTGTAACCGAGCTCGCGCAGGATCTCGCGGCTCTGCTCCCCGACCTCCGGCGGCAGGCGCCGCAGCCCGGTGTCGCCGGCGCCGTATCTCACTGGATGCTTCAGCGCCTTCACGCGCCCGGCGCGCGGATGGTCCATCTCCAGGAACGGGTCCAGGTGCTGGACGGCGGGGTCGGCCAGCGCCGCATCGATCGACTGCACCGGGGCGCACCAGATGTGATGCGCGCGCAGGCGTTCCACCAGAGCTGCCGTCGTGTGACGCTCCACCAGCGGACCAAGCGCGGCGCGGATCTCGTCGCGCCGGGTGAACCCCACCACGGGGTCGTCCAGGCCGCCGCCCAATGGCTGCTCCTCGAGAATCTCGAGCAGCGTGCTGACAGGCGTCATCGAGATCACAGCGTGGCCGTCGGCGGTCTTGTAGATGCCATACGGCGCCGAGTGAAACGTGTCGGCGATGGCTTCAGTCGGGCGTTCGAGGCGCGTGCCGTTGGCCGCGTACACAACGGGCTCGAGCATGAGGTCGAACGCCGCCTGCACCATCGCCACCTCCAACTGCTGGCCTTCGCCGGTTCGCTCGCGGTGGAACAGGGCCGCCAGAATGCCCATCGCCAGCAACGCGCCGCCGTGCTGGTCGACGACCGCCGCGCCCACCGCGATGGGCTCCTGCCCGGCTCGCCCGGTGAGCCACGCCACGCCGGAAAGGCCCTGGATCAGCAGGTCCTGGCCGGGGAGGTCGCGGAACGGGCTGTCGCTGCCATAGCCCGACGCGGTCGCGTAGATGATGTCGGGCCTCACTTTCTTCGCGGCCTCATAGCCGAGGCCCAGGCGATCCATCGCGCCCGGTCGGAAGTTGGCGACCACGACGTCGGATCTGGCGATGAGCCGCAGCGCCGCCTCGCGTCCCGCGTCCGATTTCAGGTCGAGCGCAAGGCTCCGCTGGTTGCGGTTGGCCATCAAGAAGAAAGTGCTGATGCCGTTGCGATAGGTTTCCGCTCCCGCCCAGTGGCGCTCCCACGCTCCGGCCTTGGCCTCGACCTTGACGACGTCCGCGCCGAGGTCCGCGAGGTGCTGCACCGCCGCCGGCCCCAGCAGGAATTGCGTGAAGGCCGCGATGCGGATCCCCTGGAGCATCAATCGACGAGCTGCATGATGTGATCGGCGACGCAGACCAGCTCGCCGCGCTGGTTCTTCACCTCGACCCTGGACTTGATGCGCTCTCGTTCGCGGTCGACGGAGTCAATCACGTACTCGATGGTGATGGTGTCGCCGAGGTACACCGGCCTAAGGAATCGGATTCGGTCGTAGCCGACTGAAACCATCGGCCGCTCGAAATCCTCCAGGATCTTCGACGACGCAGCCGACATGTAGCCGACGATCAATGCACCGTGCGCCACGCGATGGCCCAGCGAGGTGCGCTTGCAGAACTCCTCGTCGACATGGTTCGGGTCGAGATCGCCGGTGATGCCCGCGAACATGTACACGTCCGCCTCGCTCACGGTCTTGCTGAACCGCGTGCTGAGCCCGACCTCGACATCGTCGATCTTCGAACCCGGCACCGTCACCACCAATCGCTGCCGGCGGTGAGGCCACCGTCGACGAAGATGGTCTGGCCGGTGATGAAGCGCGCGCCCTCGGACGCGAGAAAAACGACGGCGGGCGCGATGTCGTCCGGCTCGCCGATGCGTCCGAGCGGAGTGTGGTTGATTGCGGCCTGCACGCGCTCCGGGTGCTCCTGCATGTAGGCGTGCACCAGCGGCGTGCTCGTGATACCCGGTGCGACCGCGTTGACCGTGCAGCCGCTGGGTCCCCATTCCACCGCCAGCGCCCGCACCATCGCCGACAGGGCGCCCTTCGTGCCCGAGTACGCGACGCGCAGCCGCTGGCCGTGGATCGCGCTGACCGACGACGTGACGATGACGCGTCCGCCCGGCCGTGCCAGCAGCAGCGGCGCCATGACCTGGCACGTGACGAAGACGCCATAAAAGTTCGTGTCGATCAGGTCGCGCAGCGCGGCGTCGTCGAGCTCCAACGCCACGACTCGCTTGTTGATACCGGCGTTGGCGACCAGGATGTCCAGCCTGGGCAACGTGTCCCGCAACTTTTCCAGCGCGCCGCGGTCGCGCACGTCACACACGCGGGCCTGCGCCTTGCCGCGGTGCTCGCGATTGAAAGCATCGACGTTCTCACTCGAGCGGCTCACCGCGATCACGTCTGCGCCGGCGTCGCTCAGCGCGTGGGCGATGGCCAGGCCGATGCCGCGAGTGCCGCCGGTGACGAGCGCGGTCCGGTCTTGCAGGCTCAGCGGAAAGGCTCCAGCACGTGCTTGGCGAACAGGTCGAGCTGCGAAGGTTCGGCGGTCATCGTGTGCAGGAAAAGGTGCTCGACGCCGACGTCGATGCGCTCCTGGATTCTCCGCTGGATGTCGTCGACTGTGCCGGTCAGGTACACAGCCTCGATGTAGTCCCACGGGCGCTCGTCCGAGACGACCGCTAGCATGTGCTGCTGCTGGTCTGCGATGACTGCATCGCGATTCGTCTTCTCGCTGATCCACACGAAGTTCTCGTGCGCGACCACGAAGCCCTTAAGCGCGCGCGATGTGTGCTGCCTTTCCAGCTCGCCGTCAATCTCCTCCAGGTCTTGGGCGATGGCTTCCGGCGGCGACGTGGGGCGCGCGATCCATCCGTCCCAGCGGCAGATCCGCTGCAGCACGCGCGGGTCCATCCGTGCCTGCTCCGGCGAGGCTTGGTGCGCGTACTGCCGGCCGCCCGCGACCCACACCGGCGGCGGGGTGGTCAGCGGCTCGACGGTGATGTGGTCGAACGAGTAGTGCTTGCCGTGGAACGACTGCTCTCGCCCGCGCAGCAGCAGCATCGAGGCTTCCAGCACCTCGTCGGTGCGCTTTCCCCGCTGCTGGATGGTCCCGCCGGTGGACTCGAACTCGGGCGGGTACCAGCCGGTGCCGATGCCGTAGATGAAGCGGCCGCCGGACAGGTGCTGCAGGGTCGCGATCTCCTTGGCGAGCACGACCGGGTTGTGCGTGGGCAGCACGAGCACCGACGTTCCGAGCTGGATCCGCGACGTGACCGCGGCGGCGTGCGCGAGGGTCATGAGCGGTTCGGTCCAGCTGACGCGGTAGAAGCGGTGCGCGGTCAGCAGATGGTCGGTGATGAAAAGCGACTCAAAACCCAGCTCCTCGGCGTGGGCGGCGAACCTGCGGATCTGCTCGCCGTGGTGCTTCTCGCTTCCCGGGAGCAGGTACGACGGCAGGAACACCCCCAGCTTCAAGGCCCAACGATTGTATGGTGGCCTTCGCATGGCCGAGAGCGTCCGGCTGCCGCGCGCTAACGGGGAGGTTTACGACTACACGCCGTCGGGTCGCTTCCTGTTCGCGGAGGGTGGCTTGCCCCCTCGGTCGCGCATGCCCTACGCGGCTGTGCACGTGGTCGCGAATCCTTTGGCCGATGTGAGCCCGGCTTCGCCCGCGGTCGTCGACTGGGACCGCACGCTCGCGTTCCGGCGCCACATCTGGAAGTACGGACTGGGCGTCGCCGAGGCGATGGACACCGCGCAGCGTGGGATGGGCCTGGACTGGGAGGCGAGCAAGGAGCTGATCCGCCGCTCGGTGGCAGAGGCAAAGGCAGTGGGCGGGCGCATCGTGTGCGGCGCGCAGACCGACCATCTGAAGCCGGGCTCGGCACGCTCGCTGGACGAGATCGAGGCGGCTTACGACGAGCAGTGCGAGTTCGTCGAGAAGGTGGGCGGGCAGGTCGTGGTCATGGCGAGCCGCGAGCTGGCCCGCATCGCGCGCGGGCCCGAGGACTACGCGCGCGTCTACTCGCACGTGCTGTCCCAGCTGCGCGAGCCGGCTCTCATCCACTGGCTGGGCGAAGCCTTCGATCCGGCACTCGCGGGCTACTGGGGGCACGGCGACCTCGACGCCGCGATGCAGTCGTGCCTCGAGATCCTGGTTGCGAATCAAGAGAAGGTCGAGGGGCTGAAACTCTCTCTGCTGGACCAGAAGCGCGAGCTGGCGATGCGCTCCCGACTGCCGGAAGGCATGCGCATGTTCACCGGCGACGACTTCGACTATCCGACGACGATCGGCGGCGACGGTGAGCGGCACAGCGATGCGCTGCTCGGGGCGTTCGACATGATCGCGCCGGCGGCGTCAGCCGCGCTGCTCGCGCTGGACGGCGGCGACTCGGGCGCATTCCATTCGATCCTCGAGCCGACGGTGCCGCTGTCGCGCCACGTCTTCAGCGCGCCGACCTTTTACTACAAGACAGGCGTCGTGTTCATGGCGTATCTGAACGGGCACCAGGACCACTTCCGCATGGTCGCCGGCCTCGAGAGCGGCCGCTCCGCGGTTCACCTGGCGAACATCTTCGTGCTGGCCGACAAAGCCGGTTTGCTGCGCGACGCGGAGCTGGCCGTGGACCGGATCCGGCCCGTGATGGCCCTCGCGGGAGTCTCCTAGCGCGACGGCAGCGTGAGGGTCTTGTAGGTCTGGATCCACGGGCGCGCCTGCTCGAACGCCGCGCTCGCCGCGATGACCGTCGCATCGGCGAAGCGCCGTCCCGCGATCTGCAGGCCGACAGGCAACCCATCGGCTGAGAGCCCAGCCGGGATCGACGCCGCAGGGTGCCCCGTGAAGTTGTAGAGGTAGGTCATGCACCACCCAATCCATGGGTCGACGCGCTCGCCCTCGATTTCGGATGGCCCGAGCGTGTTGCCGTTGGTCAGGTTGTCAACGGGCATCGCCGCCAGGGTCGGGCTGACGATCAGGTCGTAGCGCTCGAACACGTCCTGCAGTGCATCGAGCACCTCGGTGCGGATCACGTCGTCGGCGCGGTAGTCCAGCGCCGTGAGCTGGTGGCCGAGGTCCAGGCTCGCGGCAAATTGAGGCGGAACCTGGTCGCGGTGCGTCGCGCGCAGGTCTATGCCGTCGGCGATGAATCCGTCGGCGGACTCGGCGGCGCGGACCGCGCTCTGGCGCAGCCAGCAATCGGACAGCTCCGCCTGCGAGCGCGAAAACTTGATCTGCACTTCCTCCACGATCGCGCCCGCGGTCTCGAACGCGCGCACGGCCTCAGCAGTCACACGGCGCACCTCCGCTTCGACTGGAAAGACGCCTAAGTCAGGGCTCCACGCCACGCGTAAGCCCTTGATGGACTGCCGCAGCGCGGCCGCGTAATCCGTGTCGTCGGCGGGCAGGCTGTACGGGTCGCGATCGTCAGGGCCGCGCATGACGTCGAACATCAGCACGGCGTCCGCCACCGACCGCGCGAGCGGACCGGCGTGCGCAAAAGGAATGGCCAGCGAAAACGCGTCCGGCCGGCCCACCGCGGCCACGCGCCCGAAGGACGGTTTGAATCCATATACGCCGCTCCACGCAGCGGGGATGCGGATGGAGCCGCCACCGTCCGAGCCCTGTGCGACCGGCGCGAGGCCCGCGGCAACCGCGGCGGCGCTGCCGCCTGACGATCCGCCCGCGTTCTTGCCGATGCGGAACGGCGTGCTCGTCGGCCCGAACAGGTAGTTGTCGGTGATGCCCTTGTGCCCGAACTCCGGCGTGTTGGTCTTGCCGAGCACGATCGCGCCCGCTCGCTCCAGCCGATCCACATAGGTCGCGCTCACCGGGGCGATCCAGTTCTTCATCGGCTTGCAACCGAACGTGTTCGGTACGCCTGCCTTCAGGTCGAAAAGGTCCTTGATGGCGATCGGCAGTCCGTGCAGGGGCGGCAGGTCGCCCTTCGCACTCTCAGCTGCCTTCGCCTTCCGCCTCGCTTCATCAGCGAGCAGCAGGATGTAGGCGTTGAGGTCGGGGTTGATGCGATCGATGCGATCCAGGAAGGCATCCACCGCCTCCACAGGCGAGAGCTTGCCAGTGCGAATCAGCGACGCCATCTCCACCGCCGGCATGTAGGCGAGCTCTTCGTGAACCTTCATCGGATCACCTCCTTGGTCATCGCCGGCAGCGCCGCGGCCACCAGCGGCGCGACGACCTGCGGCCCTTCTGCCTTGATGCGGCGAGCGGGAAAGAGCGACGAGCCCATCGCCACGGCAGCGGCGCCCGCCCGCAAATACGCGTCGGCGTTATCGGGGTCGATGCCGCCCGTCGGCACCAGCCGCGCCTCGGGGAAGGGCTGCAGCAGCGCCGCGAGATACGCCGGTCCGCTCGGCTCGGCGGGGAACAGCTTCAGAAGCTCCGCGCCGGATCGCAGCGCCTGGTCGACCTCGGTGGCGGTGAAGACGCCGGGCAGCATCATCACGCCGCGACGCTGCGCCGCCCGCAACAGCTCCGGGTTGAGGCCGGGTGCAACCAGGAACTGCGCGCCTGCGTCAATGGCGTCCTCGAGCTGGTGGACGTCGCGCACTGTGCCCGCGCCGATCTGCGCCTGAGGGCGGTCGTGGCGCAAGCGCTCGATGGCGCGCGCGGCCGAGGGGAGGGTGAAGGTGATCTCGACCGCTTCGAGGCCGGCGTCGATGGCGCACGTCGCCGCGGCCACGGCCAGGCCCTCATCGTCCAGGCGCACGATGCCGATGAGCCGCGGCAGCTTCAACGTCCGACCTCGCGACCCTCACGGGCCAGCAGCGCGGCCACATCGC
>DATDML010000027.1:0-22573 GCA_036518815.1 Candidatus Dormiibacterota bacterium | reverse complement strand
GTGCGTGCACATCCCTGCCCATCCCGAGCAGAGTCCGCCGACCAAGGCGCGCGTCACCGTATATCGGGCGGCCGTGGCGCACGGCGTCGTCTGGGCGACGCTGGGCAGCGGGAAGGCCGCGATCCCGACCTTCGAGCTGCTCGCAGACGGCAAGCACAACGTGCTGATGTCAGGTCCGTACCCGGTGGCGGCGAGCGGGCCGCGCGTGGTCGAGAACTTCCTCGACGTCGGCCACTTTCCGTTCGTGCACGAGGGCATCCTCGGCGACCGCAAGCGGCCGGAGATCGCGGAGTACGAGACGTCGGTCGGCCCCGACGGGGTTCTTGCGGAAGGCGTGAAGGTCTTCCAGCCCGACCCCTATGCCACTGGCGAGGGCGCGACCGTGACGTACACGTATCGCGTGCACCGGCCGCTGTCCGCCTCGTTCGTCAAGCACGGCGATCACTCATTTGGGATGCTGCTCTCAGTGACGCCTCACGACGCGGTCACGAGCACTGCCTGGATGTGGATGGCGATGGACTACGAGCCAACCACTGACATGATCGAATTCCAGGACCGGATCTTCGCGCAGGATCGGCCGATCCTCGAATCGCAGCGCCCAGAGCTCCTGCCGCTCGACCTCCAGGCCGAGCTGCACCTGCGCAGCGACCGCACCGCCATCGCTTATCGCCGGTGGCTGCGCGAGCTGGGCGTGCGCACGGGGGCGGCATGAACCAGGAGGAGCGGTACCGCCAGACCACGCCCGCCTCGCGGGCCTTGCACGAGCAGTCGGTGAAGGTGATGCCCGGCGGCACCACTCGCACCACCACCTTCTTCGCGCCGTATCCGCTGTTCATCGAGCGCGGCGAGGGCTGCCACATCTGGGATGTGGACGGCACCGAGCGGATCGACATGCTCGGCAACTACTCGGCCATGATCCTTGG
The DNA here is from genome assembly GCA_036518815.1 of Candidatus Dormiibacterota bacterium. Lineage (GTDB taxonomy): Bacteria > Chloroflexota > Dormibacteria > Dormibacterales > Dormibacteraceae > CF-118. Next base: position 21,650 of record DATDML010000027.1, on the reverse strand, counting down.
CCACGCCCACCCGAAGATCGTCGAGGCGATACGCAAGCAGGCCGCTGCAGGCACCGGCTTCGCCGCCGCCAACCCAGTTGAAGTGAAGCTCGCAACGTTGCTTTGTGAGCGCGTTCCGAGCATCGATGCGATCAGGTTCTGCAACTCGGGTACCGAGGCGACGATGTACGCGATGCGCCTGGCCCGCGCCTTTACGGGCCGTCCGAAGATCGCGCGCATGGAGGGCGGCTACCACGGCACTCACGACTACGCCGAGGTGAGCACGCACCCGGTGGTGGCCGAGGCAGGTCCGCCCGACGCGCCCATCGCGCAGCCTGACTCGATCGGCACCCCGGATTGGGCGCTGGCAAACGTAGTAGTCCTGCCGTTCAACAATGCGGACGCGGCCGAAGCCATCATCCGCCGCGAGGCCGGCGCGCTGGCGGCCGTGATCCTCGAACCGATTATCGGCGCGGGCGGTGTGATCGCGGCGAAGCCGGAGTTTCTGCGGCGCCTGCGTGAGGTGACGTCAGAGCTCGGGATCCTTCTGATCTTCGACGAGGTGATCTCGTTCCGGGTCGCGCCGGGAGGCGCGCAGGAGCTCTACGGGGTCACGCCCGACCTGACGACGCTTGGCAAGATCATCGGCGGCGGCCTGCCAGTTGCGGCTTTCGGTGGCCGCGCTGACGTTATGGAGCTCCTCGACCCGCGACGCGAGCCAAATCTCGCGCAGGGCGGCACGTACAACGGCAACCCGCTCGGGATGGCCGCAGGCCTGGCCGCGATGCAAGAGCTGACACCAGACGTCTACGCGGAGCTGAATCGGAAGGGCGAACGCGTCACCGAGCAGCTGTCGGAAGTCTTCGCGTCACACGGGGTGCCCGCTCAGGTGAACGGCGCGGGCTCGCTGCTGGCCATCCATTTCAGTGACAAGCCGGTCGTCGACTACAGGGGCGTCGCGGCCACCGACAAGAAGAAGATGCGCGAGCTCTTTCTTGGCCTCGTCAACCACGGCGTGCTGATGGCGCCGCGAGGCATGGGCGCGATCTCGACACCGATGGACGAAGACGTCCTGCAGCGATTCGTGGACGCTGTCGACGAGGTGCTGACCGAGGTCAGCTGGGAATGAGCTTGGCAAGGTCGTCGCGACCCATCTCGACCGCCAGGCTGCGCGCGTCGCGCCCTTTGTAGTCCGGCAGCGACAGGTCGGCGCCGCTCTCCACCAGAAACCTCACCATCTCGCGGTTGCCGCCCATGACCGCGCCGTGGATGGGCGCCGCCGCTTCGGCCTTGGCGTTCACATCGGCGCCTGCCTCGAGCAGCATCTGTGCGGCTGCGACGCTGCCGCCGATCGCCGCGAAGTAAAGGGCGGGCAGCTCGTGCACGCCGCGCGCCTTGGCGAGCGCGGAGTCGTTGTTCAGCTTCTGGCGGGCGGTCTCGACATCCGCCAGCGCCAGAGCGGTGAAGAAGTCGACCGGCGCACCCTGACCGACGAGGTACTGGATGATCGCGCGGTTGCCCATCTGGGCTGCCGCTTCGACCGGAGTCTCCTTCCAGGTCGCCGTGGTGTTGATGAGCTCTGGATGCTCGGTGATGATCTCTTTCACGCGCGCCAGGTTGCCGTGGGCGTTTCCGACCAGCTCATCGATCATTGCCTGATCCATCTCCAACCCCATCACTAAATAATTAGCATTGCTAAGTATATGCTCGCTGACAGGCTGCATGGGGCAGCGCTCCACCTCATGCGCGGGATCCGTCAGGCAGACCGGCGGCTGGGAGTTGGACCGGCGCGGCTGTCAGCCCTGTCGGTGCTGCTCTCCGGCTCCAAGACGCTGACCGAGCTGGCTGAGGCCGAGCAGGTTTCCGGCGCCACGATCAGCCGCATCGCGGCCGGGCTCATCGGCACGGGCCTGGCGCGCCGGCTGCCAAACCCTGAGGACGGGCGGTCGGTGCGCCTGGAGATGACGGCGGCCGGTCGCCGCCTCATCAGCCGGGGCCGGCAGGCGCGCGTCGCGCGGCTGCAGCGGGCGCTGGACGCCCTGAGCAAGAGCGACCGGGAAGCGCTCTACGCCGCTATCGACGCGCTCGAGCGGACGGCGTGGGAGGTGCTGAAGCCGTCATCAGGTCGCACCACCGCCGGGTCAAGTCGCGCAACTCGGCGGCGCGTGCATTGACCTCCGCCACGTCGGCGAACCGCATGAAGCGGGCATTGGGTCCACTGCCCTCGAGATGCGGGTGCTGCTTCTTGTCCTGGACGAGCTGACCGCGGTTGAACATCAGCGTCACGTCGCTCTTCGCCACCTGGACGAAGCTCGCCATGTTGTCCTTGCAGGCGAAGGTGATGGTCCCGTACTGAACGCGCTCTGTCATGCGGGCGTCGGCGCCGAGAATCGTCTGCCGCACTCGCTGCAGAGTCTTCTCGGCGCTTGGCTTCTTTTCAGCGAACCAGCGGTCGACTTCAGGTGTTGTGCCCAACACCCATCACGATAGCTAGCCGATCTGCGCGCCTGAGGGCGAGACCACGTACCAGGGTCCGCCGAAGCCGTTGATGCCCTGACCGGTGACGTCGCCCGGCTTTTTGTCGGTGATGAAGTAGTAGAGCGGGTGACCGGCGTAGGTGACCTGGGTGGTGCCGTCCTGGCGCGTCGTCGTCCCGAGCAGCGCGGCATCGACGCCGGTTCCGGGCACCGGCGCGCCGGTGGTCAGCAGCGGCGGCCAGTACTGCACACAGGCCGCGCTGTTGCAGACCGAGGTCATGCCCTTGTCGGCGACGAACAGGTACAGGGTGCGGCCGTTCCTATCGACCAGGATCTGGCCCAATCGGCTGCTCCCAACCTGGATCTGTGCGCCCGCGGTTGCGCTCGGGCTCGCCGCGACCTGGCTGGCGGCCGGCGTCGAGCTCGGTGCCGCGGCGTATGGCGCGGCGGTCGAACCGCACGCTGTCGCCAAGAGAATGGCGGCTATAGGACCCAGAAACGTGAATGGTCGGCGCATGTGAAGTTCCTCCTTGAATATCTCGCTATAAAGAATCTCGCTCGCAAGAGAGTTATTTCAGAGGCATTGCAAGTACACTTCGCTCGATGGCGCAGCCGGACTGGACTGACTCGCTGCTGATCGGACTCGGAACCACGCGCAAGGGTGCTGAGATCGAGCCCTACCAGGTCACCGCCCGCATCTCGCGGCTCAGCCTGCACATCGCGCGCATCCAGGAGGAGTCATTCGGCCGGTTCGGGCTCAACCGCGGCGAGGTCGGCGTGCTGGCCGCGCTCATGCTGGCCGGGCCGAAGCAGCGCCTGTCCCCCACCCAGCTTTTCAAGGGTCTGATGCTGTCGTCGGCCGGCATCACGAGCCGGCTGGACCGACTCGAGAGCCGCGGCTACGTCAGGCGGACGCGCCACGCGACCGACCGGCGCAGCGTCCTGGTCGAGATCACCGAGGCCGGCCGGAAAGTGCTCGACCAGGCGATCACCGTCGATGCCGCGCGCGAAGGCGAGATGGTGGCAGGGCTGAGCCGAGCGGAGCGCCGGTCGCTCGCCGCACTCCTGCGCAAGCTCATCGCGACGCTCGAACCGGGCTAGGTCATCGTTCCGTGGTTTCGGGCCTGACCGGGTTCGCGCGAGGCGCCTGGAGCCAATGCACGCCGGCCCCGAGCGCCGCACCGGCCAGCGGGCCGGCGATGTAGATCCAGAGATCGGACCAGCCGCCGTGGCCGAACAGAGCGGCACCGAGCGTGGCGCCGAATGCCACCGCCGGATTGAAAGCGCCCCCTGAGATAGGGCCCACGGTGAATGCGCCGACGGCCACGGTCAGGCCAATCGCCAGGCCGTAGTACGAGTTGCCGGCGGTCTCGCGAGTGGCGGCGACGTTCAGCACGACGAGCGCCAGCGCCGCCGTGAAGAGGACCTCGGCTGCCACAGCCGGCGCGGCGCCAACGCCAGAGCCCGGATGAATGCCGGGGGTGTGCCCGCTGATCGCGTACCCGAAGGCGAACGCCAGCGCGGCCGCGATCAGCTGAGTCACCCAGTACAGGCCGAGCGTGGGCGGCGAGATCACGCCGCGCAGGAAGAGCGCGAAGGTGACCGCCGGGTTGTAGTGAGCGCCGGAGATGTGGCCGCCCATGTACACCATCGCCGTGAGGGCAAGCCCTATCGCCAGAGGCGCGAGCTGGCCGGCGTTGCCGGAGAGCGAGATCACCGTCAGAAAGACGAACGTGCCGGCAAGCTCGGTCAACAGCTTCGCCCGCATCAGGCCGTCGCCAGCCTCGCCTTCTCCTCGAACACCTCTTTGATGGCAGCCTCACCGGCAGCGACCGTGCCGCCCATCATCATCTGCAGCCCCTCGGCGACGTCGGGATCGGCCGGCACCTCCCAGACGAACGAGCGCGAGACCTCCGTCTTCCCCTCGCCGGCATCGGCCAGCCGCGTGGTGATGTACATGGGCGTCGGCTGATCGGAATAAAGGGTCAGTTCTCGTCCCGGCTCTAGCGCCACTACTCGCAGGGCCACTTCGCTGCCGCCGTGGTGGCAGTGGAACTCCTCACCCAGCTCCTCGCCGCGAGCCCCCGGGGTGGATGTGACGTCGTCGGCAAACAGGTAGCGCTCCATCACGTCGGGCTTGAGCATCAGCCGGTAGACCAGGTCGATCGGAGCGTCGACCGTCACCGATGAATTGATGAACGCCTCCTCCGGCGTCACGCGCTTGCGCTCCTTCGCCTGCGCGTCCACCCAGAGGTAGGCGATCTCCTCGTAGCCACCGGAGATCGCGCCGAGGTCGAATTCTTCGCGGTGCGGGTGGAACTGCCGCCGCCTTTCGTCCGGCAGGCGCTCGAGCACCGCGTCGGTGACGAGCAGATACTCCTTCGACGGCACGCTGTTCTTGAGCAGCCGGTGGGCGACGATCACGTCGGTGCCGTGCAGCTGCTCGACTACGCCCAGACGCTGCCGCGAGAACTTGCCGTGGTGGATGACGAACTTCAGCTTGAGCACGCCGATGTTCGCGCATGCATTGCACGGACAGGTGGTCACAGTTTGCATGTCGCGCAGCCGGCGGTGAAACGCGACGAAAGTGCTTTCGGCAGCGGTGATGACCTCCGGCGTCGACAGGCCGCTGATGAAAAGGATCGCGTCGCCCTCGACCTGCGACACATCCATGCGTCCGTTGAGGGAGCGCACCATCGTGTCCAGCAGCTCGTGCAGGATCGACCAGCTGTGGTCGACCTCGGTCTGGGCGATGAACTTCGAATAGCCGGAGATGTCGGCCAGGACGAGGGCGCCCTCCTGCAGGCCTGAGAACGCCGATGCGTTGGTCGCGCTCACTGCGCCTTGATCGCGTCGTTCAGCACATCGACGATGCGGTCGATCTGCTGGGTGCTGATGACAAAGGGCGGAGAGATGGCCAGCACATCGCCGGTGAGCGGGCGCACGATCACGCCTTCCGCCAGCGCCGCCAGCCATACGTTGCGTGCAGTCCCCTTCGCGACGTCGAAGAGCTCTTTCGTGTCCTTGTTTTTCACCAGCTCGACGCCGCCGAGCAGGCCGAGCCCGCGCACGTTGCCGACGATTTCGAGGTCGCGCAGGTCCTGCAGCTTCTGCTGCAGGTGCGCGCCCTTCTCCGCCACCTGCTCGACCAGGTGCTCGTCTTCGATGATCTGGATGTTGCGCAGGGCGACTGCACACGCGGTCGGATGCCCGCTGTAAGTGAAGCCGTGCATGAACGTGCCTTTCACAGACTTCAGTACGTCGTGGACGGCGGTAGTGATCATCACGCCCGACAGCGGAAGGTAGCCGCTGGTCACGCCTTTGGCGAAGATCATCATGTCGGCCTGCACGTTCCAGTGCTCCATCGCGAACCACTTGCCGGTTCGGCCGAACCCTGTGATCACCTCGTCGGCGATCAGCAGCACCCCGTGGCTGTCGCAGATCTTGCGCACCAGCGGGAAGTAGTCCGCGGGAGGAACGATCACGCCGCCGGCGCCCTGCACCGGCTCGGCGACCACCGCCGCGACGGTCTGCGGTCCCGCATCGACGATGACCTTCTCCAGCGCCTGCGCATACGCGACGCCTGGCGAGCCTTCGCCCGAGAACCGATACGGGTCGGGCGACGGCGCGTGCAGGAATCCGGGCGCGAGAGGCTCAAACCCTTTCCAGAAGCCGGCGAGCCCCGTCGAGTGGGTCGCGCCCCACGTGAGCCCGTGGTAGTCGCGGACGCGCGAGACGATGTTCACGCGGTCGGGTTCTCCACGCAGCTTGTGATACAGGCGCGCGATCTTGTAAGCGGTGTCGTTGGCCTCGGCGCCGCCCGAGGCGAAGAACGTGACGTCGAGGTCGCCCGGCGCGAGCTCGGCGAGCTTCGCCGCCAGCCGGATCGACGGCGCCGTGCTGAAGCCCCCGTACGCGGAGCTGAAGGCGAGCTCCTTCATCTGCTCGGCGGCGACTTCGGCCAGGACCGCGCGGCCGTGGCCCACGTTCACGTTCCACAGCGAGGCCAGGCCGTCGATGTACTGGCGGCCTTCGGCGTCGGTGATGGTGGCGCCCTGCCCGCTGGTCATGATCAGGTGCGGGATGGTGCCTTCGGGCGCCGCAAGGTCGCCCTGCGGGTGCAGGAAGTGAGTGCGGTCGAGCTCGGATAAGCGGCTGGCTTCGTCGGCGGAAAGAGTTGCTTTGGGCACGCGCCTAGCTTAGTCAGGCAGCCGTGTAGCCGCCGTCAACGGGAAGTGAGATTCCCGTGATGTGCCGCGACTCGTCGCCGGCCAGGAAGAGGATCGCGGCCGCTACGTCTTCCGGCTCGGCCATCCGCCCCTGGGGAATGCCGGCGAGCAGCTGCTTTTCGAACTGCTCAGGCTCCTTCTGGTTGCCGATCCAGGTGCGTATGAGCTGCGTGCGTGTCAGTCCTGGCGCGACTGCGTTGACACGCACTCCCGATTTCGCCCACTCGATCGCCGCCGTCCTCGTCAGCGCCAGCAACGCTCCCTTCGCAGCGGCATAAAGCCCCATCGTCGGCACCCCAACCGACGCCGTGCGCGACGTGACGTTGACGATCGACCCGCGCCCGCGCTCCAGCATCTTTGCGCCGGCCTCCTGCTGCATGAGCAGGCAGCCCAGGAAGTTGGTGTCCAGCACCTTGCGCACGTCGGCCTCCGCGGTATCGAGGACGCTGCTCGTCCAGTCCATGGCCGCGTTGTTCACGAGAACATCGACCCCGCCCCACTTCTCGGCCGCCGCGACAGCTGACTTCGCGGTACCGGCGTCGACCACGTCGCCGGCGACAAATCTCGTGCCGTCGGGGTGTGCGCCGGCGTGCCTGGCCACGATCACGACGCGTGCACCTTCCGCCACGAAGAGCCGCACCGTGGCCTCGCCGATGCCGGCGGTGCCTCCGGTGACGATCGCGACTTTGCCCGCGAGCCGGCCGCTCATTTGCGCGCGAGCAGCGCGAGGAACTCGAAGACAAGGTTCGCGGCGACGAACGATGTGTTGTCGGCGACGTCGTACGCGGGGATGACCTCGACCACGTCGAAGCCGACGTAGTCGAGCCCATTCAGGCCGCGGACCAGCGACTGAGCCTCCCATGTCGTGAAGCCGCCGATCTCGGGCGTACCGGTCGCGGGCGCGTAGGCCGGGTCGATGAAGTCGATGTCGAACGAGAAGAACACCTTCGCGTCGCCGACCCGCCGCTTTATGCGCTCGGCGACTTCGGTCATGCCGAGCTCATGCGTCTCGACGCCGGTGATGACCTCCATGCCCATCTCGCGCGGGATTTCGTAGTCGCGCTGCGAGTAGATGGGACCACGCAGGCCGACCTGGATCGAATGCGCGGTGTCGATTAGGCCTTCCTTCACGGCGTGGTGGAACGGCGTGCCGTGTGTGTGCGGCATACCGAAGTACGCCTCGGTGGTGTCGCTGTGCGAGTCGAGCTGGATCAGCGCCACCGGCCCGTTCACCTTCGCCTGCGCGCGCAGTTCGGGCAGCGCGACGGAGTGGTCGCCACCAAGGCCGATCGGAATGACGCCCGCCTGCAGCACGGGTAGCAAACCCTCCTCGATGCGCCGATACGACTCTTCGATATAGCCCGGCACGACTGGAACGTCGCCGTAATCGATTACCGAGAGCCGGTCGAATATGGGCACGCCGCTGCCGCTGTGGAACGGGCGCATCAACGCCGAGGCGGCGCGTATGCCCTGCGGCCCGAACCGCGCGCCCACCCGGTACGTGCCGCCGGTATCGAATGGGATGCCGACGATGGCCGCGTCGACTCCCTCGAGGTCCGTGACATGGGGCAACCGCGCGTAGGTGCGAATGCCCGAAAAGCGCGGCGAGGCCAGGGAATCGGCTGGACCGTAGCGCGGTCGCTTCTTGTCCATCTAAGCTGCTGATTCTGAACTCGACAGACGCGGTAGTGATTGGGGGCGGCGTGATCGGCTGCTCCATCGCCTACCACCTCGCCCGCCGTGGAGCGAGCGTCGTGGTCGTGGAGCGCGAGACGTTGGGCTCGCAATCGACCGGCAAATGCGCCGGCGGCGTGCGGCGGCAGTTCTCCTCCGGGCCCAACGTGGAGATGCAGCAGCTCTCGGTACGACTGCTGGCTGGGCTCGAGGCTGAGACTGGCGTCGATCCCGAGTTTCGGCAGATCGGCTACCTGTTCCTGCTGACGGACGAACGCACCGCGGCCGACTTCAAGGCGCTCATCCCGATGTGGCACGAGCACGACCTGACCGATTCGAGGTGGGTCGACCCAGGCGAGATTCGGGAGCTGGCGCCACTGGTCGCCGGGGACGACATCCTGGGCGGCACCTTCTGCCCCAGCGACGGCATCGCCAGCCCGCACGCGGTCACGTCGGCCTATGCGGGCGCAGGGCGCAAGCTCGGTGTGAAGCTCCTGGAGGGCGTGACGGCCACCGGCATCGTCGTGGAGGGATCACGGATCGCCGGCGTGAAGACGACCAACGGCGACTTCACAACCCCGCACGTTTTCAACTGCGCGGGCGCGTGGTCGCGCGAGATCGGCGCCATGGCCGGCGTCGACGTCCCGGTCGACCCGTATCCGCGCGACATCTTCGTCACCGACCCGATGCCCGGCATGCGGTCGCACCCGATGACCATCGACTTCGCCACGTCCTTCTACTTCCACCCCGAAGGCGACGGCCTGCTGTTCGGCATGGGCAAGAAGGGCGAGACGCCGAGCTTCAATACCGAGGTTGACTGGACAGTCCTCGACCAGATGTCAGAGGTGATCGATCGGCGCGCGCCGCGCCTGGGCACGAGCGGGATCCAGACCGCGTGGGCCGGCCTGTACGAAGTGACGCCCGATCATCAGCCGATCCTCGGCCCGGTCGACGGCGTCGAGGGCTTCTGGTGCGCTTGCGGTTTTTCCGGCCACGGCTTCCAGCAGGCGCCGGCGGTAGGGCATCTGCTGGCTCAGATGTATGCGGGCGAGACGCTCGAGGTGCCGCTGGACATCTTCGCGCACCGCCGTTTCACGACCGGTATCGTCGAGCCCGAACGGAATGTGGTTTGAGGTGAGGAGATCCTGATGAGCACGAAGACCGCCACGGGCGCCCTCGCGCAGCGTTCAAACAGGCAGGCGAAGATCGAAGAAATTCTCGGCGCGTTCGGCATGCGCGCCGGCGGGACCTTCAGTGGTGTCGCGTATGGCGGCCGCTTCATCGATGAGGCGAAGGGAGCGCCGCTGGAGACGCACGACCCGACCACCGGCGAGGTGCTCGCGCACGTGCGCACCGCCACGCCCGACGACGTCAAGCGCGCCGTCGGCGCCGCGCACGAGGCGTTCACGCGCTGGCGTTCCGTGCCCGGACCCCAGCGTGGGGAGATCGTGCGGCGTCTCGGCGAAGGCTTCCGCAAGCGCAAGGAAGACCTCGCGCACCTGCTCAGCCTCGAGAACGGCAAGATCCTCACCGAAGCCCGCGGCGAGGTTCAGGAGGTCATCGACATCTGCGACCTGGCCGTCGGGCAGTCGCGCCAGCTGTTCGGGCGCGAGATCGCTTCCGAGCGCCGCGACCACCGGCTGATGGAGCAGTGGCATCCGCTGGGCGTCGTCGGCATCATCTCCGCATTCAACTTCCCGCTCGCGGTGCCCGGCTGGGGATGGGCGCTCGCTCTCGTTTGCGGCGACACGATCGTTTGGAAGCCGTCGAGCCTGACTCCGCTCATCTCGATTGCGGCGCAGCAGATCTATCACGAGGTGACGAAGGGCACCGAGGCCGAAGGCGTGTTCAGCCTCGCCATCGGCGCCGGCAGCGTGGTCGGCGAGGCTCTGATCGCGGACGAGCGCGTGCCGCTGATCCAGGCCACCGGCTCGACCCCTCTTGGCGAGCGCGTGGCCATAGGCGTGGCCAAGCGGTCGGGCAAGGCGATCCTCGAGCTCGGCGGCAACAACGCGGTGATCGTCATGGCCGACGCCGACCTGAACCTCGCGTTGCGCGCGGTGGTGTTCGGCGCGGTCGGCACCGCGGGCCAGCGCTGCACGTCGACGCGCCGGCTGATCCTGGAACGGCCGATCGCCCAGCAGTTTCTCGACAAGGTCGTGCACGCGTACAAGACGATCGGCATCGGCGACCCGCTGGACGACAAGACGTTGATGGGTCCGCTCATCTCCGAGGACGCGGTGGAGGACTACGCCGACGGGCTGGCGGAGATCCAGCGTCAGGGCGGCAAGCTGGTGTACGGCGGCAAAGTGCTGACCGACCGCGGCGGCTACTTCGTCGAGCCCGCGATCGTGAGGTCGAACGCCGACATGCCCATCGTCAAGGAGGAGGTCTTCGCACCCATCCTCCACGTCTTCGAAGTCGATTCGCTCGAAGAGGCGATCAGGGTCAACAACTCGGTGCCGCAGGGGTTGAGTAGCGGTCTTTTCACGACCGACCTGGCCTCGGCAGAGCGCTGGCTCTCGTCAACCGGATCCGATTGCGGCATCGCCAACGTCAACGCCGGCACCTCGGGCGCAGAGATCGGCGGCGCGTTCGGCGGCGAAAAGGCGACCGGCGGCGGCAGGCAGTCAGGCTCGGACGCGTGGAAGGGCTACATGCGCCGCCAGACCGCGACGATCAATTACGGCAAGCAGCTGCCGCTGGCGCAGGGAGTGGAATTCCCGGTCGACTAAAGCACAGGAATTCGTGGCGGTCCGCGTTTAGCACTCTCGTCTCGGCATGCGCGGATAAACCGCAGGACCCGGCATCTTCGGATGCTGTCCTGCTGGAGGGGGGAGCCACGTGAGCCAGATCGTCGAGAGATTGGGAGCGCGGGCGGCGGCCGCGATGGTGCTGTGTCTCGCTGCGGCCGGAGCCCTTGGCTCTGTGTTGCCGGTCGCGGCCGCGCCCGCGATCAGTGTCTTCGTGGGCTACGCGGACAGCAATCGCGCGGGCGGTGACTTTCCGAACCCATGGAACGGGGCGGCCCATGTCACTTTCGACGGTTGCTCACCCCAGTCCGCATGCGTCTTCGACGCCGGCGCCCTGAGGGTCCGCAACGACGGCGCGACGACTGTCTCCATCGGGCAGGTCAGCGTTCACATCGGCGCGTGCGAATACGTCTGGGACGGTCCGCTTTACCCGGTCTCCCTGGCGCCCGGGGCGGCGTTGATCACGACGCAGAGGACGAGCGGGGTCACCTCCGGATGCACTGGACCGGACCCGGCGACGTTCGACAGCTCCGACATACCGAACGTCGGCTCCTGCACCAACGATGGGATCCAGCCGACTGTCGATGTCACCGTCGACGGCTCGACCACAAGCTTCACCGACTCCGGTCAGGTTCTGAACACCGGTGGCTTCGATCCGGGCGCTTGCACCAACACCGACGAGTCGACGGAGTGGGTGAAGATCGGGAACAAACCCTGCTCGGGCGAGACTCTCAGCCTCGAGCCAAGCAGCCAGACGCACACCATCGGCTCCGTCGCGTCGGTCACCGCGACATTGACAAACAGCTGCGGCGATCCGCTCGCCGATGTCGCAGTGAAATTCAGAGTTGCGACGGGGCCCAACGCCGGTGGCGCAGGCTCAGGGCTCACGGACCTGTCGGGCATGGCCACCTTCACGTATTCGAGCTCGGTCACCGGCACCGACTCCCTTCAGGCAAGCGTCTCGAATGCGGTTGGCTTCACCAGGACGTCGAACCTGGCGATGGTCACCTGGATATTTCCTTTCGCGCCTGGAGGCGGCAGCTTCGTCGTCGGGGACAAGAACGCGACCACCGGCAGCTCTGTGGAGTTCTGGGGTGCGCAGTGGGCCAAGCTCAACTCGCTGACCGGAGGTCCGGCACCGCGCAGCTTCAAGGGCTTCGCCGATGAGCCGGCGACGCCGGCTTGCGGCCAGACCTGGTCGGCCGAGCCCGGCAACAGCACCCCCCCGCCCGACGCTCCGCTGCCGCCGCTGATGGCGGTGATCGTGACCAGCTCGTCACGCCAGATCGGGCCCGAGATCTCGGGCGACATCGTCGCGATCGTCCTCGTCAGGACAAACCCCGGCTATGAGGGGAACCCGGGTCACGCCGGCACGGGCACGGTGGTGGCCGTGGTGTGCGGGGCCGTGACCGGCTTCGTGACCGGTGCGCCCGCGAGCACAAAACGCCTGAACGCTCCACCAGCATTGACGGCACCGGTAGCTTCAGGCAGCACCGGCACTGCGAGCCCTCCCACCTGTCAGACGACGCCACACGGGAAGCCTCGTTCGGGCAGGGAGTGCCCGCCCGGCAGGCGAACCTAGGAGCGGCCGAGCAGCCGGTTCGCGTTCCCTGACATCAGGTCCTCCAGCACCTGCGGCTTGAGCCCGGCCGCGCGCCACTCGTCGAGCGCGCGCGCCATCGGGAACACCGGCCAGTCCGTGCCGAACAGCACCTGTTTGGACAGCAGGCTGTTCATGAAGCGGAACATCACCTCCCAGCCCGTGCCGGGTGAGGCGACGTAGCGCGGCGCCAGGCCGCCGAACTCCATGTAGACGCGCGGGTGCTTGCGCGCAACCGCGACCATCTCCGCCGTCCAGGGCCAGCCCGCGTGGCACGCGATGAGCGTGAGGTCGGGAAAGTCGCATGCGACCTGGTCCAGCTGCAGCGGGTGGTCGTGCTTGATCGGCAGGTGGCTCGTGTAGTTGATGCCCGTGTGCAGGCCCACCGCCAGGCCCAGCTCGCACGCCTTTGCGTAGACCGGATACAGCTTCCCGTCGTCGATGGGCATGCCGAAGAAGGACGGCTGCATGCTCACGCCGCCCAGCCCGAGCTCCGCGATGCGCGCGACCTGCTCGACGGCGCGCATCACGCGCAGCGGCGACAGCGACACCGTGCCGTAACCCGAGAACCGCTCGGGCATCCGCTTCACCAGCGCGCCCACCGCCTCGTTCATGTCGTCGGCCGGGTCGCCGTACTCGTACTCAGCGTGCACCACCGCGTGGCTCACGCCCGCCGCGTCCATCTCCGCGATCAGGTCGTCGAGGCTCTTGTTGCGCGTGGCCTCGAGCCCGAGCACCGCGTCGTACTGGTCGACGTACTCCGCCGGTGCCGCGTCCATCTTCGGTCGCAGTTCGGCCGGGAGGCGGACGCGAAAATCGACGGCGCTCATCTGCCCTTGAACTCCGCCTTCCGCTTGGCCGCGAACGCGTTCTTGGCTTCCTGGTGGTCCTCGGTCATGGTCAGGCGGAAGCTCATCTGCGTCTCGAAGTCCTGCACGGCCTCGAGCGACATACCGACCGCGCTGTCCAGCAGCAGCTTCTGCGCGGCGACGGCCAGTGGCGCACCGCGGAGCGCCTCATCGGCGAGGTGCAATGCCGCCCGCTCGTGCTGACCTTCAGGCACGACCTGCACCACCAGCCCGATGCGCAGAGCCTCCGTCGCGTCGATGGTCTGCCCCAATAGCGCCAGCCGCCGCGCCTGGCCCAATCCAACCAGCAGCGGCAGCAGCTTCGCCGTGCCCGAGGTCATGTTGAAGCCGACGCGCGTCTCGGCGAAGTAGAACCGCGCGGTGTCGGCGCACACGATCAGGTCGCTGGCGATGCACATCTCCAGGCCCTGGCCAGCGGCCCATCCATGCACCGCCGCGATGAAGAGCTTGTCCGGCCGCCGCAGCGTGCGCACGACTTCCAGCCACGTGTGGCGGCCGGCGCGTCCCGACAAAGGATGGTGCTCTGGATCGGTGAGGTCGGTCTCACCCAGGTCCCAGCCACCGGAAAACGACTTGCCGGCGCCGGCGAACACCACGACGCGCACCTCTTCGTCGGCACACGCGCGCTGCAGCGCCGCGAGCAGCTCGTGCTCCAGCGCGACCGAGAAAGCGTTCATCTTGTCCGGCCGGTTGAGCCGGATCAGCGCCACCTGCGGCTTCGGCTGCTCGTACTCGATCAGCATTTCTCTCCTTTTGAAGCCGCCGCGCGCCGGCGGAGTGAGCCGCGGTCGATCTTGCCGCTGGACGTGAGCGGCAGCGAATCGACGAACTCGATGATGCGCGGGTACTGGTAGGCGGCGAGCCGCCTCTTCACGTGCGAGCGCAGCCCTGCTTCGAGATCGCGCGATGGTGCGAACCCGGGACGCAGCTCCACGTATGCCATCACAACCTGCCCGCGCACGCGATCTGGCGCCCCGACCACGGCCGTATTCGCGACCGACGGATGCTGCAGCAGGCTCTCTTCTATCTCGTCGGGGCCGATGCGATAGCCGGCCGACTTGATCACGTCATCCAGCCGCGCCTCGAACCAGAAGTAGCCATCGTCGTCGACGCGCGCCAGATCGCCCGTGCGCAGCCATGGGCCGTCGAACTTGGCGCGCGTCGCGTCGGGCCGGTGCCAGTACTCGAGCAGCGATGTTGGGTCGGGCGTGCGCACGACGACCTCCCCCATCTCGCCGGCCGCGGCCTTCGCACCATCGGGCGTATGCACCTGCACATCGTGGCCGGGAAACGCCAGGCCCATCGACCCCGGCCGCACCGGCCATCGCGACACGCACTGGCCGACCGTGAAATCCGCTTCGGTCTGCCCGTACGACTCGTTGAACGTGAGGCCGAACTTCGCGCGGCATTCATCGAGGAGCCCGACCTCGACTGGCTCGCCCCCCGTGACGATCGCACGAAGCCGCAGGTCCTTCGGCACGTCGTGCTGCAGCATCATGCGCAGCGCCGTCGTGGGCAGAAACGCGTTGCGCACGCCGTAACGCGACAGCAGCGCGAGCGCCCATTCGGGGTCGAAGCCGCGCCGCGGCGCCGCGATCATCGGCACGCCGTGCAGCCACGCGAGCAGCAACGTGTTCACGAGGCCCCCGATCCACGCCCAGTCGGCGGGCGTCCACATGAGATCGCCCGGCTGAGGAAACTCATGGCACATGTAGAAGCCGGGCACCTGGCCGATCAGCACGCGATGGCCGTGCAGCACGCCTTTCGGCGGGCCGGTGGTGCCGGAGGTGTAGATGATCATGCAGGGGTCGTCGAGACCGCTCTCCACGCCGGGCGCGCGCGGGGACGCCTGAGCCAGAAGCTTTCGAAACTCCTCGATCGTCAGGATCCATTTGAGCTCGGGCACGCCGTCGAGCGCGGCGATGCGCTCTTTGCCTTCTTCATCGGTCACGATCAGTCGCGCGCCGCTGTCGGCGATGCGATAACGCAGCGCGTCGGCGCCGAACAGCGATGACAGGGGCACCGCGATGAGCCCCGCCTTGTAGGCGGCGACGTGAGCGATGGCGGTCTCGGGGATCTGCGGCAGCACCACGGCGATGCGGTCGCCGCGACGCAGGCCGAGCCCGAGCATCGTATTGGCCGCGCGGTTCGTCAGCTCGGCAAGCTCGCCGAAGGTATAGCTGCGCTCGCCGCCGTCCCACGTGTGGATCAACCCGAGCCGGTCCGGTGGCATGTCGTCCGTACAGGCCGTGCCGATGTTGAAGCGCTCAGGCAAGTTCCAGCGAAAGCCGTTGTAGATCTCTTCGTACGTCCGGCCTTCGAGCGGAAACGGTTTGAACATCAGCCCAGAGTTGCGCGCACCGCGCGCGCCGCGTGGTAGCCGCTGCCGACCGCGCCGGGAGTTCCCGGCTGCGCCGTGTAGTCGCCGGCGAAGTACACGCGGCCGTGGGGCTCGCGCAAAGTCTGCTGGCGCGCGAGCCAGCCTTTGCCGAACCGTGGCAATCCACGCCAGCGAGCGACGCGCGTCTGGGCCCGCTGGATCACGTCGCGCTGATTGGGAAACATGCGCACGAGATCGGCGCGCAATCGATCGACCACCGCGATGTCGTCCAGCGAAGTCAGCGCCTCAGCGCGAGGACCAGTCGCCAGCGTCACCAGCGTGCCGCCCGACTTGCGCACGCCGCGCCGCGTGAAGAACGCGTTGTTGCTCAACAGCTCGAATGAGAGACCGATGGCCGGCACCGCCAAGAGTCGGTCCCAGGGCATCGGGTCCTGCTCATCGGTCAGCCACGCGACCGTTACCACCTGCGCGTAAGGCAGCACCTGCCGCAGCGCGTCGCGCTTCGCCTCGGGCAGGTCCGGGATCACATCAAGAACCGCATCGGCGGTCAGGGCGCAGATGCACGCGCCGGCCTCGACTTCCTCGATCTCGCCCTGCCGCTTGTAGCGGACGGTCACGCCGTTCGCGATCGGCGTCACCGACTGCACCTTGCAGTCGAGCATCACCCGCTCGGGGTCGATGGCGTGCGTGATCGCCTTCGTGATCTGTTGCGTGCCGCCGCGCACCGCCTTCAGCGTGGAATTCACGTCGCCGCCGAACAGGTGGATGGCGTAGCCCAGGCCGATCGCACCTGAAACCTCGTCCGTTGAGAGGCCGGTGCCGGAAGTCGTGGCCATCTCCAGGATCTCGCGCGTCGAGCGCGATGTCGGGCCGATGATCTCGGCCAGGGACTTGGCGTCGAGCTCGGGATCCAGCCCGTGCATCCGCGCGGCGATGCGCCGCAGCCGGAGGATCGTCAGCGCGAAGCGAATCTTCTCCGGCCAGGAGATCGGCATCTTCATGAACAGGCTGTTCGCATCAGCCGCCGTGGCGAGGCGGCCGTTGGCGAAAACCGCCGCATCTGCCCCATCGCCGGCAAGCACATCGAGGCCGAGCCGCTGGCACATCTCGACGGTGCGCGAGTCCCACACGAACTGCGCGCCTGAGTTGTACCAGTAGCGCTCGTGCTCTCCCGACAGCGTCCGGCCGCCGACGCGATCGCGAGCTTCGAGCACCACCACGTCGCGGTCGCGCAGGTTGTACGCCGCAGTCATCCCCGCCAGACCCGCACCGAGGATCACGACCTCGGGATTCGACATCAGCGGTTCTTGAATTCCGGCTTGCGCTTCTCCGCGAACGCGCGCGTCCCTTCCTCGAGATCGGACGAAGCCTCGACCAGCCGGTTCAACGCCTGGTAGAGCCGCACGCCGTCGGGCAGACTGAGGTCGCGGCTGCGCAGCGCCAGCTCCTTCGTCATGCGCACCGCCATCGGGCCGTTGGCGCAGATGATCTCGGCCAGCTCACGCGCGCGCTCATGCAACCTGGCGGCCGGCACCACCTCGTTGACCAGTCCAATGCGGTGGGCCTCCTTCGCATCGATGAACTGTCCAGTCAATAGCAGGTACATGGCGTTGGTCATGCCGACGATGCCCGGCAGCAGCTGCACGCCGAATCCGTGCAAGAGGTTCCACTTCACTTCGGGGCAACCGAACTTCGCGTTCTCCGTCGCGATCCTGATGTCGCACACGAGCGCGAGCTCCAGGCCGCCCGCGAGGCAGTAACCATTGACCGCCGCGATGAGCGGCTTCTGCACCTCGAGGCCGAGGTCGAAGCGCGTCGCGCGGGGCGCGGTCCAGGCCTGCCTCGCCTCCTCGGTGGCGCCGTGCATGACCACGAGGTCCGCGCCCGCCGTGAACGCCTTGTCGCCCGAACCCGTGACGATGCCCACCCAGATGTCGTCGCGCGAATCGATCTCGGCGAGATGGCCGGAGATGGTCGCGTACATATCCATGTCCATCGCGTTCATCTTTTCCGGCCGGTTGAGGGTGATCGTCGCTATGTGATCGCTGACGTCGAACGCGACCTTCACAGGAGCTCGCCTCCATGAATGTGCACATCGCGTGGCCGGGGCGGCCGGGCTGCGCACGGCCGCGACTTTGTCTCCATGTCAGCTAGCCGTGGCCAGGCGAGGAGGGAGAGCAGCAGCGCGTAGCGCTGCGATGAGAGGAAACCTGTCGGGTTCCCTCTCATAACAGTTCGCCTCCGTCGATGCGGATGATCGAACCGGTCATGTAGCGCGATTCGTCGGACACCAGGAATCGCACCAGCTTGGCGATGTCCTCCGGCTCGCCGTAAAGGTTCATCGGGTTCGGCTTCATGTTGCGAGAGTTCAGGTAGTCGATGATCGAGCTCGCGAGCTGCGTCTTGATAATGCCGGGCGCAATGCAGTTGACGCGGATGCCGTCGCGCGCCCATTCCTTCGCGCAGACCTCGGTGAGCATCACGACCCCGGCTTTGGAGATGCCATAGACGCCGAGGCCGATGTCGTGGTGCAGGCCTGAGGTCGACGACACGTTGACGATGGCGCCGCCGCCGCGCGCCTTCATGTGCGGATGCACGAGCTTCGACAGGTACCACGGCGCCCGCAGGTTGATGTCCATCACGGTCTGCCACTCGTCGAGCTCGGCCTTGTAGATCTGCTTGGCCGGCGGCAGCAGGCCCGCGTTGTTGACGAGGATGTCGATGCCGCCCAGCTCAGACACGACCTGACCCACGAGGCGGTCGAGGTCGGACGGGTCGGCAACATCCGCTTTCACGGCGACCACGTGGCTGCCTTTCGGCAGCGCCCGCGCGGTCTCCTGCAGGGTCGATTCGGAGCGCCCGGCGAGCGCGACGTGCGCGCCGGATTCGGCCAGTTCCTTGGCGATCGCGGCGCCGATGCCGCGGCTTGCACCGGTGACGAGGGCGACCTTGCCTGCGAGTCCGTGGTTCATGCCGAGAAGCCTATACGTGGATAGGATTCGAAATATGGCGACCACCACGAAGGCGGTGCGAACGGTCGCCCACGTCCTCGAGACCGGCGCCGAGCGCTGGCCCGACCGGACCGCTGTCGACTTCGGCGTCGCCGCGTACACCTATCGCGAGCTCTGGTCGCGTGGCCGCAAGTCCGCCCAGGCCTTCAAAGACCAGGGCGTGAATCGCGGCGAGCCGGTGCTGGTGATGCTCGACAACACCATCGAGTTCGTGGACGCCTGGCTTGGGCTGGCACTCATCGGGGCGATTCAGGTGCCCGTCAACACCGCGTACATCGGCGAGATCCTGCGCCACCAGGTGAAGGACTCGGGTGCGTGGCTGATGCTCATCGACGAGACGTACGCCTCTCGGATCGAGGCGCTCGGCGAAGACCGCGGTGACCTCAGTTGCGTCCGCATCGCCACTGGTAGCTGGGCCAAAGCGTTCGCGGATGCGCCGGAATTGCCGCTGGAGGACATCGCGCCCTCGGCCGAGCACGACATCGTCGCGATCATGTACACGTCCGGCACGACCGGGCCGTCGAAGGGCGTGCGCGTCGCGCACGCTCACGCCTACACGTACGCCCACCACGCCGGCGACGTGATGCGCCTGGCCGAGGGCGACGTTTACTACGCGCCGCTACCGTTGTTCCACATCGCGGGCCAGTGGGCGCTGGTGTACGCGTGTCTGCAGGTGGGCGCGACCGCGATCGTGCGCCGTCGCTTCAGCGTCACGGAGTTCTGGGCGACCGTCCGGGAATCGGGCGCGCAGGTTTCGTTCCTGCTCGGCGCGATGGCGAACTTCCTGGCCGGCCAGGATCCACGGCCCGACGACCACGACAACCCGATGGACCGCATGCTCGTCGTTCCGCTCATCGACAACCTGGACGGCTTCCGCCGCCGCTTCGGCGTGCGCGTGTGCACGTGCTACGGCTCGACCGAGGTGAACGTGCCCATCGCCAGCGGCTTTGACGTCACCGATGAGCCCGGCATGGCCGGAGTCGCGCTGCCGGGCTACGACGTGCGCATCGTCGACGACAACGACGTCGAGGTTCCGATCGGCGCTGTCGGCGAGCTCGTCGTGCGCGCCCACGAGCCGTGGGTTCTCGCGACAGGCTACCACCGGAATCCCGAGGCGACCTTGCGCCTTTTCCGCAACCTGTGGCTGCACACCGGCGACGCGTTTCGGCGCGACGCCGCCGGCAACTACTTCTTCGTCGACCGCATCAAGGACTACATCCGCCGCCGCGGCGAGAACATCTCCTCATTCGAGGTAGAGCGCGAGGTCAACGCGCACCCCGCGGTTCTGGAATGTGCGGCCGTGGCTGTGAAGTCAGCGTCGACCGAGGACGACCTAAAGGTCGTGGTCGTGCTCAAGCAAGGCGCGACGCTGGAACCCGACGAGCTGCGCGAGTTCCTGCGGCCGCGCGTGCCTCGATTCATGGTTCCCGACATGATCGAAGTGATCGGGGAGTTGCCGAAAACGCCAACTGGAAAGATCCAGAAGCACCTCCTGCGCTAGCGCCTTTCCCCTCCCCGCCTCGGGGGCACAAATTAATCGCGAGTGACGCGTCCTGGAGGCGCCTGGCGCCCAGGGTCAGGGTGGGGGTCTTAACCGGGCGGCCGTCTCCAGCACCGCGCCCAGCGGATGGCGCTTCCAGTCGCGGTCCTGCTCGTCCGGAGTCTGGTCGGACTGCGCCAGCTGAATGAGCACGCGGCTGCCCGACAAGCCAGGGCTGATGAAGGCCTCCATCCAGTGCGGATCGTCGTAGTTCTCGCCGAACACGCGCTGCCCGGCCGCTCGCAGCCGCGCGACCTCGGCGCGCAGGTCGTCGACAACGAAGGTCAGGTGATGCACGCCCTCGCCGTAGCGTTCTAGGAACTTGACGATGAAGCCGCTGGGATCGTTGCCCGGCGCCAGCAGCTCGACGCGACCGCCGCCGGCGAAAGAGAACTGCGCGAACGCGAATCCGCCGCTCCAATCGGCGTCGCCCTGGCGGTAATCACCCTGCATGAGGTCCTGCCAGAAATGCGCCGCCTTGCCCAGGTCCCAGACCGCGAACGCGACGTGGTCGAGCCTCATCTCAGGGGTCCCCGCGAAATCACGCCGCAGGCTCTGATTTCGTGGGGATTAGGAGCGCAATTCCTCGATCACGTGCCCGAACGCGCGCACGCCTACCGGCCCGCCCATCGTGAGCGCAACCTGGACCTCCGACACGCCGAGCCGGGCGTGGCCGCGAAGCGTGTCGGCCATCTGCTTCGGCGACCCCTGCAGTGGATTCTCGTCGGGCCGCGGCGTGTAGCCCGAACCTGGCATCGCTCCGCGCACAGCCGTCGTGGCGACCAGCGTGTTCGGGTCGCGGCCGTGCTCGCGGCAGCCGTCGTCGATGATCCGCAGTTGCTTCTCGGCCGACTCCGGGCTCGCATCGGTGTAGCCGAGCCAGCCGTTCCAGATGTCCGCGTACTGCGCGACCAGGCGCTGCATGCGCGCCTTCGGGTTGAGGGTGCCGATCATGATCGGTGGGCCGCCTTTGCGGTGTGCAGCGGGGAGCAAACGCAAGCCCTTGAGCTGGTGATGGTTGCTGTCGAAATCGACGGTCTCCTTCGCGAAAAGCTTCTTCGTGATCTGGAGTGTTTCTTCGAACCGGCCTACGCGCTGCTCAGTGGGGAATCCGAACGTGTGATGCTCGCCTTCGGAATCGCCCGAGCCAAGCCCGAGGATCAACCGGCCGTCGCTG
>DATDML010000026.1:0-74829 GCA_036518815.1 Candidatus Dormiibacterota bacterium | reverse complement strand
GAGCATGAAGGTCGACGCGGGACTGCTCGACGCCGCGCTAGCGACTTTCGGACCGGGCGAGCGAATCGCCTTCGAGCCGCGGCATGCGAGCTGGTTCGTGCCCGAGGTGCGGACGGTGCTCGAAAAGCACGGCGCAGCGCTGTGCCTCGCCGACAGCAAGGGCAAGCAGTCGCCATTCTGGCGCACCGCCGACTGGGGCTACGTGCGCTTCCACCACGGCATGGCCTCGCCCTCTTCGTGCTACGGACGCGCGACGCTAGAGACGTGGTCGCAGCGGCTGGCGGAGATGTGGCCGGCCAGTGCCGACGTGTTCGTGTACTTCAACAACGACTGGAACGCGTGCGCCTTGCGCGACGCCATCGTGCTGGCGCATCTCGCGGAGAACCTGGGTCTGCGGCCGACGCGGGTGCCGCCGGCGAGCGAGGTCACTCTAAGCAACAGCCGGTAGACCGCGGTTATGGTCTTGGGGATGCGGTGGCGGATCGCCGGCGGGCTGGTCGTCGTCATCCTGGCCGCGCTGGGCGTGAACTACCTGCGACCCATCCCGGCCGTGACCGCGACCGCTACGGTCCCTGTTCAGAAGACGATTCCGGGAGCGCCGCCGCTGCTGCCGTGGCCGAGCGCGGGCTCGGCGGCCGTCGGAGTTTCGGGATTGGGCAAGCTCGCCGACTCGGGCAACGAGGCGCAGCTGCCAACCGCCAGCGTGGCCAAGGTCATGACCGCGACCGTCATCCTGCAGGACAAGCCGTTTCCGCTCGGCCAGACTGGCGGCTCGATCACGATCGGCGACGCCGATGTGCAGGCCTACGAGGCCGACAAAGCGGATCAGCAGTCCGTCGTCGCGGTGCGGGCCGGCGAGGTCATTTCGGAATACCAGGCGTTGCAGGGACTCCTGATCCCGTCAGGCAACAACATGGCCGAGACGCTGGCGCGGTGGGATGCCGGCTCGGTGCCCGCCTTTGTCGATCGGATGAATCAGAAGGCGAAGTCGATGGGCCTGACAAAGACGACATTCGCGGACCCCGCCGGCGTGTCGCCGCACACGGTCAGCACTGCGAGCGACCTGATGGCGTTGGGCATGGTCTCGGTGAAGGATCCGGTCTTCGCGCAGATCGTGCGGGAGCCACAGGCGACTCTGCCGGTGGCCGGCGTGGTCTACAACGTCGACGCCGCGCTCGGCAAGGACGGCATCAACGGCATCAAGACCGGCTCAGGTCTCGCGCAGGGCGCGAACTTTCTTTTCACGGCCGAGCTTCTGATCGGCGGCCATCCCGTGACGATCTTCGGCTGCGTCATGGGCCAGCCGACGCTTCAGGCCGCCTTCGACGTCGCGCGCGGACTGATCCGCGCGATGCAGCCGGGGTTGGCGGTAAAAACGGAGCTGATCAAGCACCAGACGGTGGGCGCATACGACACAGCGTGGGGCTGGCATTCTGACGTGATCTCGAGCACGCAACTCGACCTCGTCGAGTGGCCGGGAATGATCCTGCGCGAGACGCTGGAGGGCCGGACGATAGCGGTGGACAAGCCGGTCGACCCGGGCACGTCCGCGGGCACGCTGCACATCGTGCTGGGCGATTACGACCTGGAGATGCCGCTCGTCACCGCGAGCGTGCTGTATCCGCCGGGGCGATTCTGGCGACTGACGCGCTTACCGAACCTCTAGTGAGAGGAAACCTCGGGTTTTCTCTCATAACGTCAGCAGGCAGTGTCGTGGTCGAGGTGGTTGTACGTGCTCTGTGAGAGCCACACTGGCACGTTCACGAGAGGCGTGAACGGCGTGCACGAATGTGCCGCGTTCCACTCGGCGCTGATGTTTCCGGGTACGGCGTCGACGCCGGTGATCATCAGCCACATCGGAAACGAGGAGTAGATCCCGACAGGCAGGTCCGTCTGCGTGAGTCGCGTGACCGCACCCTGCAGCGTGAAGCGATTGAGGCTCAGCGTCGTCGACCAGTGATTGATGATCTCGACGTCGAGCCACCACATGGCGATGCTGGAAGCTCCGATCGAGTACGCGTAATTGATCGACGTCTCCGCCTCACTGCAGCCGATGGCCCAGGCGCGGCGTTCGATGTCCAGCCCGCCGATCGAGCGTGACTGGCTCTTGCAGCCTGGAGTCACCAGGTACGCGAAGTCATCCTGGTAGCCGGTGTTGATGTAGAGCGACGGTGGCGCCGACCGCGGCGAGTTCGCGTACTGGTCGGCGAGGCAAGGGTTGCCGCTGAACGGTGAGCCCCAGTTCGTGCCGAGGACGGCGAACGTTCCGGTCGAAGGCGCGGGCTGGCCGCACTGCGGATAGGAGATGTCGTAGCCATGCTCGCCCGAGATGTACGGATCGCCCATGGCGTGCGCGGGGTGGGCGAAGAGCAGGGTACCGACGAGTACCGCGATGAGGACCCCGACCGTGACGCGCATGCGGGCTCACCCCCGTAGGGACTTCCCGCTGAATTCAGCTTACCGCGGCCTGTGAGCTCTGCGCCAGCAGCCCCCATTCGGTGAGCTTGTGATGCAGCTCTGTCCTCGCGGCCGTGTCCAGCGGCGCCACCGGTTTCGCCGGCCACTGCTCGCAGATGCCCTGCAGCTCCAGCGCGGTCTTGATCGCGGCCGGAAAGACGCCTCCGCGCAGCGTCATCACCAACGCCGTGAGGTGGTCCTGCTGCTCTCTCGCCGCATCCAGATCGCCCTTGCGGAATGCGTCGTAGATGCGAACCACCCACGCGGGCGCGACGTTGGCCGCGCCGCAGATCGTGCCCGCGCCGCCCATCACGAGCGAGGCCAGGAGCATCGTGTCGCTGCCGGTAAAGACACGAAAGTGCGGGACGTCGCGCGTGGTCGCGCGCACGAGCTCGAAGTACTCGAAGTTGCGGCTCGAGTCCTTGATGCCGGCCAGCGTGCCTTCGCTCGCGAGCGTCGCCACGGTCTCCGGCTCCGCTGTGACTTTCGTGAATTGCGGGATGTTGTAGAGGAGGATCGGGATGGAGCTGCGGCGTGCCACTGAGCGGAAGAACGCGAGCACGCCGGCCTGGTCCATCGGGTAGTAGTAGGGCGGCGTGACGAGCGCCGCGTCGGCGCCGAGTGCAGCGGCTGCCGCGACTTCGAACTGGGTGGCCGCGAGGTGAGTCTGGGCCACGCCGCAGAGGACCGGCACGCGGCCGTTGTTCGCCCGGATCGTGGCCGCGAGCATGGCGCGCCGCGCCCCCTCGTCGAGGGATGCGCTCTCGCCGGTTGAACCGAGGGCCAGCAGCCCGCTCACGCCCCCGGCGAGGACGTGCTCCACGAGCTTGCCGGCGCCTGTCTCGTCCACGCTGCTGCCGTCCTGGTGGAGGGGCGTGGCGAGCGCGGGCAGCACGCCGACGAGGTCGTGGACCTTGAGCACTTGCCCCAGGCTAGAGGATGGAATCCCCTGTCGCGGGGTCGAAAAGGTGTAGGCGCCGAGTATCCAGCAACAGCCGCAGCCGGTCGCCCGGGTCGACCTTCATCTGCGGGTCGACACGCGCAATCGCGCTGTCCTGACCGACCACCCCGTACACGAACTGGTCCGCGCCCAGAATCTCGGTGACCTCGACTTTCATGTCCAGCCCCGACTCGCCATTCGATGAAGCCGCCTGCGCCGCGCCGCGCAGGCTGTCCGTCATCGCCTCGGGCCGCACGCCCAGCACCGCCTTCTCGACGCCGGGCGTGCGCGGCAGCTGCACCTCGAACCCCGAAGCCTTCGCCGTCGTCCCCTGCACCGTGACCGGGATGAAGTTCATGGTCGGGCTGCCGATGAAGCCCGCGACGTACATGTTCGCGGGGTGGTCGTAGATCTCGCGGGGCGGCGCGACCTGCTGCAGCACTCCGTCGCGCATGACCGCGATGCGGTCGCCCATCGTCATCGCCTCGACCTGGTCGTGCGTGACGTAGATGAACGTGGCGTGCAGCGCGCGGTGCTGCTTCTGCAGCTCGATGCGCGTCTGCACGCGCAATTTCGCGTCGAGGTTGGACAGCGGCTCGTCCAGCAGGAACGCTTGCGGCTCGCGCACTATGGCGCGACCCAGCGCGACACGCTGCCGCTGGCCGCCGGAAAGCTGCCGCGGCTTGCGCTTCAGCAACGGCCCGAGCTCGAGGATGTTGGCCGCGTCGTTGACGCGACGCTGGATGTCCTCTCGCGGCGTGCCGCGCATGCGCAACCCGAACGCCAGGTTGTCGAACACGGTCATGTGCGGGTAAAGCGCGTACGACTGGAAGACCATCGCTATGTCGCGGTCGCGTGGCGGCACATCGTTGACCGGGCGATCACCGATGCGGATCTCGCCCTCGCTGATCTCCTCCAGGCCGGCGAGCATGCGCAGACACGTCGACTTGCCGCAGCCCGACGGACCTACCAGGACCATGAACTCCGTGTCCTTGACGTCGAGCGAGAAGTCCTTGACGGCAAGCGTCCCGCCGGCGAATCGCTTGGACACGTGATCGAAAGTCACTGATGCCATGGCGCGTAAATCCTAGAGCCGCACCAGCGGCTTGGAAAGCACGGCTTCCGCCGCCTGCCGCAGCTGAGATGCCGTGTCCTCGGGCCTTGTGTCGTTGACGAAAGTGCCCGCTCCGAGCTCGACCCCGGCCAGGTATTTCAGGCGGTCAGGGCGGCGATGCGGGGGATAGAACTCGAAGTGCAGGTGCGCTTCAGGCCACGCCTTGCCGTCCGTCGGGGCCTGGTGCATCGCCATCACGTACGGCGTGGAAAAACCGAAGTGCCGATCGTAAGCGCGCGTGAGGCGAAGCAGGGCCGCCGCGAGCTCCGCGCGCTCATCGCCGTCGAGCTCCGCGATCGAAGCGACGTGCCTGCGCGGATAGAGATGCACTTCGAAAGGCCAGCGTGCCGCGTCCGGCACGAACGCCACCATCGAGCCGTCGTCGAAGACCAGGCGCGGGCTCCGCGATTCGCGCGCGATCTGCTCGCAGTGCAGGCAGCCCCCGCCGGACACCAGCCGCTCGTGCGCGGTCTGCAGCTCGGCCGCAATGAACGGCGGTACGAAAGGCATCGCGTAGATCTGGCCGTGCGGGTGATGGAGCGTCACGCCGACCTCCTCGCCCTTGTTCTCGAAGATGTAGACGTAGCCGACCTCCGGTCGCGAGCCGAGGTCGGCATACCGATCCGCCCACACGTCGATCAGCAGCTTCACGCGCTCGGGCGGCAGCTGCGCGAGGGTGAGCTCGTGCTCCGGCGTGTACACGACTACCTCGCAGCCGGTGCTCGACGGCCGCACCGGACGGTCGTGCACGCGGTCGGGACCGAACGCCGGAAATCGGTTCTCGAAGACCACTACCTCGAAGTCGTCGAGCGGAACCTCCGAATGCCCGCCCGGCCCGCTCGGGCACAGCGGGCAGTGGTCGGTCGGCAGAAACGTGCGGTCGTTGCGCTCTGTCGCGTAGGCGACCCATTCGTTGCGCATGACGTCGAAGCGCAGCTCAGGCATGGGGCGCCTTGACCTTGGCTCGCGCGTACGACAGCAGGTACCGGCCGTCCGGCAGCTCCAATTCCACGCGCGTGAGACCGTCGACAGACGCGGGTTCGTGCCGCGCCCGCCGGGGCGGCTCCTGCTTCTTCGCTGCGCTCACGCTTCAGCCACACGCACGTCGACGCCGACCGCGCGGATCGCGTCGAGCTCGGACACGCTCGCCCGCGAGTCGGTGATCAGCGTCTGGATCTTGGCCGCGGGCACGGTCTGATACATCGTCTCCTGGCCGATCTTCGTGTGGTCCGCCAGGACCACCACGTGCTGCGCGGCGGCGGCGATGGCGCGGTCTGTAGCCGCCACGACCTGGCTCGGCGTGCTCAGGCCGCGGGCCGCGGTGAAGCCGTTGCCGGAGATGAACGCCTGCGATGCGCGCAGGCCGCGCACCGCATCCTCGGTGGCTGGACCGACCAGCGCGTGAATGGGGCGCCTCAGCGTGCCGCCGGTGACGATGACCTCGACTCGCGGTGCGTCCATCAGAGCTGATGCGACGAGCAGCGAGTTCGTCACCACCGTCAGCTCCGGCGTGTGCGTCAGCAGCCGCGCCAGTGCCTGCGTCGTGGTGCCCGGCCCCAGGACTATCGAGTCGCCCGGACGGATCATGTCCAGCGCCAGGCGGGCGATCGCCGCCTTCTCGCCGGCTGCCTGCCGCGCCTTCTCGGAATAGCTCGGCTCGTGGCCGGCCGTCGCGGCCAGCATCGCTCCGCCGTGCGTGCGCACCAGCAGCCCGTCGCGCTCCATGGACCGCAGGTCGCGGCGGACGGTTATCTCCGTGGTCCCGAGCTCCTCGGCCGTCTCCGCCACGGACACCACCCCTCGGGAGCGGATGTTCTCGGCGATATGGCGTCTCCGCTCAGCCGCCAACATTGCGGCGGATCGTACGTCAACGATCAGAATTGATCAAGACCGAGCAGAACCGAAAGCGCTTAGTTGACAAATTTGACCGAATCTGTATCTTGCGCATCACCAGTGACCTTTCCAGTGCACGTTTCAGTGCGCCATCCCGACTGAGAGGAGGAGTCCTATGGGTGATTCGAGGGAAGCCAAGAGAGTTGCGAACCGGCTGCAGGCGCAGGCCCTGACACTGCCGGAGCTGGAGCGTCAGTGGACGCTCAACCCCGAGCTCACGCGCCGGGACATCCTCAAGATCGCGGGCTACGGCAGCCTTGCCGCGTTCCTGGCAGCCTGCGGCACGAGCAGCAGCTCGGGCACGACGAGCATCACCGCGACCGGCGGCAAGATGTCGCTCGGCAGCTACAACACCGACCCCGGATCAAAGGCCGGCACCCAGGCCATCGTCGACGCTTTCAAGGCGGCCAACGGCGGCACCGACGTCACCCTCAACGTGGTCGACCACGGCACCTTCCAGAACCAGATCACCTCGTACCTGCAGGGCACGCCGCAGGACGTGTTCACCTGGTTCTCCGGACACCGCATGCGGTTCTTCGCCGACAAGGGCTTGGCCACCGCCATCGACGACGTGTGGGACGCGGTGAAGGGCAACTACACCGCCGGTTTCGCGTCGTCGGTCAAGGGCAACGACGGCCACGCCTACGCGGTCCCGACCGACTACTACCCGTGGGCCGTCTTTTATCGCAAGGACGTATTCGCCGCGCACAACTACTCGATCCCGACCAACTGGGACGACTTCAAGGCTCTCTGCGAAAAGATGAAGGGCGACGGGCTGATCCCCATCGCTTTCGCGGACAAGGACGGCTGGCCGGCGCAGGGAACCTTCGACATCCTCAACCTGCGCATGAACGGGTATGACTTCCACGTCAACCTGCTCACCGGGCAGAACGGCCAGAAGTGGACGGACCCGAAGGTCGCCGCCGTCTTCAAGAAGTGGAGCGAGATCACCAAGTACTACTCGCCAGGCTTCAAGGGCCTCACGTGGGAGCAGGGCGCGGACCAGCTGTTGCGCAAGCAGGCGGGCATGTACCTGCTGGGCCTTTTCGTCTCGGACGAGTTCAAGTCCAGCGGCAGCCAGGCGGATCTCGACCAGCTCGACTTCTTTGCCTTCCCGAACCTCGGCACGTCTTACGACGCCGAGGCCGCGCTCGACGCGCCGATCGACGTGTTCATGGTCAGCAAGAAGTCGCCGACCCTGAGCAACAACCTCGGCCAGGCCAAGGCTTTCATGGAGTTCGTCGCGAAGGGCTCGACGCAGACGACGTTCTGGAAGAGCGCCCCGGGCGCCATCCCGACCGCGAACGACGCCGACACGAGCCAGTACCCCGCGCTTACCAAGAAGGCCGTGGACATCGTGAGCAAGGCCCAGAAAATCACGCAGTACTTCGACCGCGACTCACGGCCTGACTTCTCGGGCCCGAACGGCATGCAGGGATTCCTGCTTTCGTTCCTCTCCAACCCGAGCGGCGACACGACCCAGCTGCAGACGCAGATGCAGACGTTCTGGGACCAGCTTCCCCCCGAGTAAGAGCAGAAATATCCTTTAGGCGTGGCTGACACCACGGCGACCACAGCCCCCG
This sequence comes from Candidatus Dormiibacterota bacterium, assembly GCA_036518815.1. Lineage (GTDB taxonomy): Bacteria > Chloroflexota > Dormibacteria > Dormibacterales > Dormibacteraceae > CF-118. Next base: position 66,842 of record DATDML010000026.1, on the reverse strand, counting down.
CCCGGGCGACAAAACCCGGAGCGGGGGCTGTCGCAATTTCAGGGCGGCGGCGTCGGCGCTACACGCTGCTGACGCGGCGGGACAAGATCCTGCTGGTGTTGATGGTCGGCATCCCGCTGGCCCTCGACATCATTCTCATCTGGGGCCCGACCCTGGCTTCGGTCGGACTTTCGTTCACCAACTGGGACGGCATCGGCGCCGTCGAGGCCAAGAATTTCATCGGCCTGAAGAACTATCAGTTCATGTTCTCCGGCTACACGCTTTTCTGGCCGGCGTTCATGCACAACGTCATCTGGCTTTTGTGGCTGACGTTCATCGCCACGCCGCTGGGCATCCTCCTGGCGGTGCTGCTCGATCGTGAGATCCGCGGCACGCGTATCTACCAGAGCGTGTTCTACCTGCCGGTGGTGCTGTCTCTGGTCGTTGTCGGCTTCATCTGGGAGCTCCAGTACTTCGGCACCGACGGCTTCATCAACAATGCATTGGGGCTGGTCAAGTCCGGCCACATCATCGATTGGCTAGGCGACTCGCGCATAAACCTCTACGCAATCCTTGTCGCGGCCAGCTGGCGGCACATCGGCTACATCATGATCCTGTACCTCGCCGGCCTGAAGAGCGTCGACCCTTCATTGCGCGAGGCCGCGCGCGTCGATGGCGCGACCGAGGTGCAGACCTTCTTCAACGTCGTTTTCCCGGTGATGGCGCCGATCAACGTCGTGATCGTCGTGGTCACGGCGATCGAGTCCCTCCGGGCCTTCGACATCGCCTTCATCATCAACCAGGGCAAGAACGGGCTGGAGCTGCTGTCGATCCTGATCACAAACAACAGCATCAGCGAGGCGAGTCTCGTCGGATTCGGCTCAGCGATCGCCGTGGTGCTGCTGCTGATCTCGCTCGTGCCGATCGTCACCTTCCTGACGCGAGTGATGAGGACCACCAACTGATGGCCGCTGTCGCCACCACCACGATGCAACCCCGGCCTCTGCGGCGGCCTCGCCGCGTGCGTCCAGCGCGCGTCGCGCTGCACACCTTTCTTATCGCGATGGTCGTGCTCTGGCTGTTTCCGCTGGGCTGGGCGGTCTACACCTCACTGCGCCCCATCAGCGACACCATCCTCCACGGCTACGTTTCCTGGCCCGCCGGCGGTCTCAGCTTCACCAACTATCAGAACGTCTGGGGCCAGGCCGACCTGCCGTACTACTACCTCAACACGCTGGTCGTGGTCGTCCCCGGTGTGGCCCTCACGCTCTTGCTGGCGTCGATGGTCGCATTTTGCTGTACGCAGTTCACCTGGAAGTTCAACCTGACGGTGCTGATGATTTTCACCGCCGGCAACCTGCTGCCGGCGCAGGTGATCATCATCCCGCTGTACTGGATCTACCTCCACACGCCGATCCCGATGCTCGGCTCGATAGACATCGGCCACTTCTCCTTCGCGCTGTTCACCGACAACACGCTTCTGTACGACCAGTACCTCGGCATCATCCTCATCCACGTCGTCTTCCAGACCGGCTTCGCGACGTTCGTTCTGAGCAACTACATGAAGACGATCACGAAAGAGATAACCGAGTCCGCGCTGGTTGACGGCGCCAACGTATTCCGCATCTGGTGGAGCGTGATCCTGCCGCTCTGCCGGCCCGCCCTAGCCGCCATGGCCACGCTGCTGTTCACATTCATGTACAACGACTTCTTCTGGGCCCTGATCCTCATCTCGACGGGCTCGAAGCGGCCGATCACCAGCGCGCTCAACAACCTGCAGGGTGAGTTCTTCGTCAACAACAACCTGATCGCTGCGGGCGCCATGCTGGCCTGCATCCCACCGATCCTCGTCTACATCCTGCTGCAGAAGCAGTTCATCTCCGGCCTGACGCTCGGGTCGACAAAAGGCTGAGCGAGAAAGTTCCCGGCCCGCTCCTCGGCGATCGCCTGCCGCACATCGCGTACGGCGGCGATTACAACCCCGACCAGTGGCCGGAGCGTGTCTGGGAGGAGGACGTCCGGCTCATGCAAGAGGCGGGAGTCAACCTCGTCTCGCTGGGGATCTTTTCGTGGTCGCGCATCGAGCCCGCGGAGGGCCGGTACGACTTCGACTGGCTCGATCGGATCATGGACCTTCTGCATTCAGGCGGTGTTGCGGTCGACCTGGCCACCGCTTCGGCGTCGCCGCCGCCATGGATGTCGCACCAGCACCCGGAGATGCTGCCGGTCACCATCGACGGCGTGCGCCTCTGGCACGGCGCGCGGCAGCAGTACTGCCCCAGTAGCCCGGTGTATCGCGAGGGTGCGAGAAGGCTGGCCGAGGAGATGGCACGCCGCTACGCCTCGCATCCCGCGCTCGCGATGTGGCATGTCGGCAACGAGTTCGGCTGCCACGTGGCGGCCTGCTACTGCGATGTCTCCGCGGTCGCGTTTCGCAAATGGCTGCAGGACCGGCACGGGTCGATCGAAGACCTGAACCGTGCGTGGGGGACGGACTTCTGGTCCCAGCGCTATTCGGATTGGGACGAGGTGTTGCCCCCGCGGCGCACGCCGACCTGGCCGAACCCGAGCCAGCAGCTCGACTTCCTGCGCTTCTCGTCGGACGAGCTGCTCGCGTGCTACGAGATCGAGCACGACATGCTCACCGAGCACAGCCCCGGCATTCCCGTCACGACCAACTTCATGCGCTTTTTCAAGCCGCTGGACTACTGGAAGTGGGCGGAGCGCGAGGACGTCGTCACCGATGACGTTTATCAGGACCCATCAGATCCCGAGGCGGGTATGCGCTCGGCGATGGCCGGCGACCTGATGCGCTCGCTCGGCCGGGGACGGCCGTGGATGCTGATGGAGCAGACGAGCAGCCGCGTCAACTGGCGCGACGTCAACGTCGCCAAGGCGCCGGGGCAGATGCGGTTGTGGAGCTTCCAGGCGGTGGCGCGCGGCGCGGACGGCGTGATGTTCTTCCAATGGCGCCAATCGCGAGCGGGTGCCGAGAAGTTCCACAGCGCGATGGTTCCGCATGGACCTGTTTCGTCCTCGCCGGTGTGGAAAGAGGTGAAGCAGCTCGGTCACGAGCTCAAAGGCCTGGACGAGGTCTGCGGCAGCCGCATCAAGGCCGAAGTCGCGATCGTGCTCGACTGGGAATCGTGGTGGGCGCTGGAGCTTCCATCCAAGCCATCGGTCCGGATCCGCCAGGAGACGCAGCTCGAGGACTACTACCGGCCGCTGTTCGCGGCCAACGTCGTCGCCGACTTCGCGCGGCCGCAGGACGACCTGTCCGCCTACAAGGTCGTCGTCGTGCCCAACCTCTACCTGGTGGGAGACGAGGCCGCGGCGTCGTTGACCTCATACGTCAAGGGCGGCGGCACGATCGTGATGGGCTTCTTCAGCGGGATCTCCGACCCGTTCGAGCACATCCACCTCGGCGGTTACCCGGCGCCGTTCGCGGACATGCTCGGCCTGCGCGTGGCCGACTGGCTGCCCCTGGCCGACGGCGAGCACCTGGAGGTCCTGTTCGCGGATGGCGGCAAGGGCCACGGAGATATCTGGAGCGAGCTCATCGAGCCCTCAGGCGCCAAGGTTGTGGCGTCATTTGCAGGCTCGCGCGTGGACAAGCGGCCGGCGGTCACCAAGCACCAGTTCGGCAGCGGCACGGCGTACTACGTGGGCACGCGCCTAGACCAGGCGTCAATGGCACGCCTTCTGCACAGCGTCTGGGCCGAAGCCGGCGTCGAGCCGGAGCTAGACGCGCCCGCGGGTGTCGAGGTCGTGCGACGCATGATCGGCAATCGCTCGATCCTGTTCCTGCTCAACCACCGGCCCGGCGCGGTCGACGTGCCGCTGGCGCAGGCCGGCGCCAACCTGGTCGACGGCAGCCAGGTCCACGCGGGCCTGTTCCGACTAGGTCCCTTCGGAGCCGCGGTTATCCGGGAGGGCTGGTAGCCAAAACGGCGAGCGTGTCCGACTCGAGCGCGACGCTGCCGTCCGACGCGATGTTCAGCCGCTCGACCAGCTCGTGGCACTGCTCCATCAGCGTCGCGTAGGCGTCGGGCGTGAGGATCTGCTTCATCGCCATGATCGGCGGATTGATCGCCGCGAACTCTTCCCGCCAGCCTGCGAACGAGTCGAAGCGCATGGTCAGGTGGCGCGGTTCCAGCTCCAGCTCGGCGGCGGTCGCGAACCTGCGCCGCACCTCGTCCGCCTCGCCCCATAGAAAAGGAGAGGGGAACGTCGGCGCCGGAGTCGTCGAGTAGCCGGCGAGTACCGAGGCGAGCTGGGCGAAGAAGCCGCCGGTGCCGTAGTTCATCATGGCCACGACTCCGCCCGGCCGCACCACGCGGAACAGCTCGGCGGCGACGAGCTCGGGCCGCGGCGCGAACATGGCGCCGAAGACCGAAGCCACGACGTCAAAGGACGAGCTCGGGAAGGGGAGCGCCTCCGCGTCGCCCTCTTGCCATTTGATCGAGAGACCCTCGGCAGAGCTGCGCGCCTCGCCGAGCTCGATCATGCGTGGCGACAGGTCGACGGCCGTGACCTCAGCGCCGAGGCGAGCGGCCTCGAGAGCGAAGTTGCCATTGCCCGCGGCGACGTCGAGGACCTGCAGGCCCGGGCGCACGCAGCGGCGTGCCAGCACGATCGCGTCGGGTTCGAGCATCACCGCGAGCCTGGTGTAGTCGCCCTGCGACCAGAGCCAGCGCGCCCCAAGTTTTACGCGGGCTACGGGATCTTCGCTCAACCTCAATTATATACCATATCGGGCTCAGGTTTGGCAACAGCAGTCGTGTAAGGCGAGGAAGGACTTCCGAGCTGGGCGACCCACAGCGTTGTTTCGCTCGTTAGGGAGTAGGCAGCAGGAATCCGGATCGCCATAGGGGAGAGGCGATGGGCACGATCGGGCCGGACGGCCACGACCGTCGAGTTTCAGAGCTTTGCGTGATGATCGGCCGAGAGCTGCGCATGGGTGCGGCGGATCAGCTCGTCCTCAGCCGGGCCGGGCTGCTGCACGACGTGGGCAAGCTCGGCATCCCGCAGGCCATCCTCGACAAGCAGGGCGCGCTGAACGAGGCCGAGTGGCGCGTGATGAGGACGCACCCGGAGCTGGGCATATCGATCCTTGGCGGCACCGGCCGCATCACTCGCGAGATGCTCGGCGTGCTCTACCACCACGAGCGCATGGACGGATCGGGCTATCCGCACGGATTGGCCTCGGCCGAGATTCCCATCGAGGCGCGCATCGTCGCGGTCGCCGATACGTACGACGTGCTCACGTCCAATCGGCCATACCGCGCCGCTTGCTCGCACCACGAGGCCCTGCTGCGCGTGCTCGACGATGCCGGGCCGCGGCTCGATCCGATGGTGGTGGCGGCGCTGCATCGCGTGCTTACCGCGCACCGGGCCGGGCTCGTCGCCTAGCCGGTGTTCTGAAGACCCGCGGCTACTCCGTTCACTGTCAGCAGCAGCAAGCGTTCGGCTTCAGCGCTCTTCCGCGTTCGCAGCTCGCGCAGCGCGCGCAGCTGCAGATGGGACAGAGCGTCGACGTAAGGATTGCGCAGCTCGACGGCCCACGACAGCACATGGCGTGTCTCGAGCAGCCGCGTGTGCCGCGTGACTGAAAGCACCGCGGCCATGGTGCGGTCGTACTCGTCAAGCACGCGCCGGGTCAGGTCCGGCCTGCCGCCCAGAGCGAGGTAGCGCTCGGCGATCTGGCGGTCGGTCTTCGCCAGGCTCATCTCGGCGTTGTCGATCATCACGTTGAAGATCGGCAGCTCGTCGTAAGCCGTGCGCAGGTCGGATAGCTTTGCGGCGGCCAGCCCGCTGCCGAGCCCATACCACCCCGGCAGGTTGAGGCGCGTTTGCGACCACGCGAACACCCATGGGATCGCGCGGAGGTCTTCGAGCGTCCGCGCGCCGGTGCGCCGCGCGGGCCGTGACCCGATGCGCATGTGGCTCAGCTCGTCGATGGGGCTGACACGCGCGAACCAGTCGGCGAAGCCGTCGGTATCGACCAGCGCCCGATACGCCGCGCGCGCGGCCTCGCTCACAGGGCCGGCGAGGATTCGGAACTGCGCGGCGGCTCGAACCGCTCGTCGCGTCGAGGCTTCTACCACCGCCGACATCACCTGCTCGAGGTGGCGGCGGGCGAGGACCTGATTGCCGTAGCGCGCGAAGATGACCTCGCCCTGCTCGGTCACCTTGAAACGGAAGTCCACCGAGCCGGGCGCCTGGGCCAGGATGGCGCGGTTCGCCGGGCCGCCGCCCCGACCTAGCGCGCCGCCGCGGCCGTGAAAGATCGTGAGCGGAGCTCCGCGCTTCTTCGCCCATCGGGCGAGCGCGGCCTGGGCGACATACAGAGCCACCGTGGCCGACACCGGCCCGACCTCTTTGGCCGAGTCGGAGTAGCCGAGCATGACCTCGTGCAGCCGTGGAATCTGTTCGCAGATGGCCACGGCGTGCGCGAGATCCTGCTGTGTCTCGAACAGCGGAATGACGTCGAGCACGGGCGGCTTCCCTTTGGTCGCGAGCTTCGCCAGCTCGTAAACCTTTGCGAGGTCGTCAGCCGAACGCGTGAAACTGACGATGAAGCGCCTGCAGGCTTCGACGCCGTGTCGCTGCTGGATCCGCTTGATCGCTCGAAACGACTCGAGCATCTCCTGACTGGGGACGAGTTGCGAGCTGTGCTGCCGCACCTCCAGGCTGGCCAGGTGGAAGCCAAACGTCTCCACCTGCCACATGAGGTTGCGCAGCTCGCCCGCAGCGAGCCTCGGCGATCCCGCCGCGTGGAGGGATTCCGCCACAGCTTTCAGGTCGTCCCACATCTCCGACGCTTCGCCGTAGCGAAGGTCTTCGCGGAGGCGCGTCGCGCGGACGCGCTCGGCCACGAAGAGCAGGTACTGCCGGTGCGGCTCCGCCGGCGAGCGCTTCGCGATGTCGGCGAGGAGCTCGGGATTTCTTTTGGTCGCAATGCGGAGGCGGCTCTTCAGCGCGCGGCTCGGCGGCGTGGTCTTTTCGTCGACCGTCAGGGAACGCCCGATGCGGGTCGTGGCATTCTCCAGCGCGCGCAGGACGTGGTCGGCCTGGATGCCGGCCGCCTCCTCGGTGATCTTCGCGGTCACGAAGGGATTGCCGTCCCGATCGCCGCCGACCCAGCTGCCGAAACGAATGAATGACCGCGATTCGCGGCCGAACGCCCGGCAGACCTCCGGCACCACGCGGAAGAGCGTCTCGTCGAAGATCGCCATCAAAGCCCGCACCTCGTCAAGCGGATGCAGCTCGGTCGTGCGCAGCTGCCCGGTGCGCCACAGGATGTCGACCTCCTCCAGCAGACGGCGATTGGTCTCCGCTCGCTCTGTCGCCGAAGCCGTCTCGTCGTGTGCTCGGTCGAGCTGTTCGGAGATGCGCGCGATGGCCGTCACGATGGCGCGGCGGCGGGCTTCCGTCGGATGCGCTGTGAAAACAGGACGGATCTCCATCCGCTTCTGCATGCGCCGCGCATCGCGCGCGCTCAGCCTGGGCAGCACCTGTCCGCTGTCGCGCTCACGCAGCACGCGCACGCGGTGGTGATCCTCGGCGAGATTGGCGAGATGGAAGTAGCACGTGAACGCGTGCGCTACCTGCTCGGCGCGCGCCATCGGCCACGATGCGACGAGGGCCTCCGCGCGACGCTCGTCCTGCGGTGAGCTGCGCGCCGAGATGACGAGCTTGCGCAGCTCCTCGACGTCGCGGAGCAACTCGTCGCCGCCCTGCTCCGCGATTACCTGGCCGAGCAGCCCGCCCAGCAGCTTGACGTCGCGCCGGAGAGGTTCGGGAATGCTTCTACGCGCAGCGGCTCTGGCACCCTCTCCCCTCAGGGGAGAGGGTGCGGGGGTGAGGGGCGTCAACCGGGGCGACTCACCTGGCCGCGAATTCGAGCGAGTCGAGCAGTGCTTCGAGCGACGCCTCGATGATGTTGCTCGAGCAGCCGACGGTCGCCCACCGCTTCGAGCCCTTACCCGACTCCACCAGCACGCGCGTCGTTGCGCCGGTGCCCGCGGCGCCATCCAGGATGCGCACCTTGTAGTCGAGCAGGCGCACGCCCTTGAGCGCTGGGAACCGCGGGATCAACGCCTTGCGGAGCGCCGCGTCGAGCGCGTTGACCGGGCCGTTGCCGGAAGCAGCCGTGTGATACACGTCTGAGCCGACCTCCACCTTGACCGTGGCCTCGGCCTGCACCGCGGTGCCGTGCCGGCGCACCAGCGTCGTGAAGTCGACGACTCGCCAGGGGGGCAGGTATTCGGGATGAAGCCGCCGCAACAGCAGCTCGAACGACGCGTCCGCCGCCTCGTACGAATAGCCGCGATGCTCGAGCTCCTTCAGGTGCTGCACGATGCGGCGCGTCTCCGGGTCGTCGCGGTCGATCTCGATCCCGAACTCGCGTGCTTTCGACAGCACGCTGCCGCGGCCTGACAGCTCGGAGACCAGGACGCGTTGCTGGTTGCCGACGAGGCCCGGGTCGATGTGCTGGTACGCGTCTGCGTCCTTGAGGACCGCCGCGACATGCTGCCCGCCTTTGTGCGCGAACGCGCCCTGGCCGACGAACGGCTGTTGCGCCGGCAGCGCGAGGTTTGCGATCTCGGCCACCGTGCGCGAAAGGTCGGTGAAGCGGGTGACCGCGCCGGCCGGCATGGCGTCGAGCCCGAGCTTCAGGACCACATTCGCGACCACGGAGATCAGGTTGGCGTTGCCGCACCGCTCTCCGTAGCCGTTGATGGTGCCCTGCACCATGTCCGCCCCGGCGGCGATGCCTTCGATCGAGTTCGCGACCGCCAGCTCGCAGTCGTTGTGCGTGTGGATGCCGGTGCCCGCGGGGGCGCCTACCGAAGCGAGCCGCTCGACAACCGCTTCGACCCCTGCGCGGATCTTCGCGGGCATGCTGCCGCCGTTCGTGTCGCACAGAACGACCCATGACGCCCCGGCCTGGGCCGCCGCGGCGCACACCTCGAGCGCGTAATCGCGGTCGCGCGTGAAGCCGTCGAAGAAGTGCTCGGCGTCGAAGATCACTTCGCGGCCTGACTTCAGGCCATAGGCGACCGACTCGCGAATCATCGCGAGGTTTTCGTCCTCGGTCGTCTGCAGCACCTTGCGCACCTGCCACGTGTCGCTCTTGCCTACGAGCGTCCAGGTCGGCGCGCAGCTGCGCGCGAGCGCGGCGAGGTTGGCGTCGTCCTCGCATGTGCCGCCGGCCCGCCTGGTCGCTCCGAACGCAGCGAGTCGGGACTTCTTCAGCGGCGTCTCGGCAAGGCTCGCGAAGAATTCCTCGTCCTTCGGGTTGCTGCCTGGGAAGCCGCCCTCGACGTAGTCGACACCGATCCGGTCCAGGGCGCGCGCGATGAGGAGCTTGTCCGGCACCGAGAACGTCACGAACGAGCCTTGCGCGCCGTCGCGCAGGGTCGTGTCGTACACGACGATCCGCCGCGTCTTCTTTGCCTTCGATGCCATAAAAAAACCTCCCGGCCGCTCTGGCCGGGAGGTCCTGCGCCTGGCGACTGCGCGCTAGGTCGCGGGACCTCCCGTCGTAATCGCAATGGCGATCGCCGACACCAGATTGACCATGTGGCCGCCGAGCTTATCGCATCGCAGCGTGGGCGTCATGGCTTCGGCCCCCAAATTCGACCGAAAAAAGCTGTTGACAAACCAAAAGGGCCGTAATACAGTTTGCGAAACCGATTCGACAATGTCGAATCATAGTCAGAGATAAGGGGGTTTTCAAAAGCGATGTACTCGATGCCACAGCGGGCGCTGGCGGAAGTCTTTGGCACGGCGGCCCTGGTCCTGGTCGGTCCCGGCTCGGTGATCGCGACCCTGACCCTGGCCGGCAAGGCCGTGCCCGCGGTCACCGAGGCTGACCTGCTGGGGATCAGCTTCGCGTTCGGTTTCATCATCACCGCTCTCGTCTACGCCATCGGCAAAGTCTCCGGTTGCCACATCAACCCGGCCGTCACGTTCGCGCTCGCGGTCACCAAGCGGTTCCCATGGCGCGAGCTGCCGATCTATTGGGCGGCCCAGTACGTGGGCGCCATCATCGGCGCGTTCGGCATCTGGGCGGTGTTCGGCGCCAACGCCGTCACGTTCGGCATGGGCCAGACCCACTTCGCCGCGGACGCTTCGAGCAGCTACTACGTCCAGGCCGCCATCGCCGAGGCGCTGGGCACCGGCCTTCTGCTCTTCGCCATCCTCGGCATCGTCGACTCGCGCTCGCCGCAGCAGCTGGCGGGCATAGTCATAGGCGGCGCCGTGGTCGGGATCATCCTGATCTTCGGCCCCGTCACCGGCGCGTCTCTCAACCCGGCCCGCGCGTTCGGCCCGGAGCTCGTCCAGGCCATCGCCGGCGGCGCCACCTTCTGGACGCAGTACCTGCCCGTCTACTTCGTGCCCGGCCTCGTCGGGGCAGCCGGCGCGGCCTTCCTCTACGACTTCCTCGCCAACCCAAGGGTTGTCGAGAAGCCGATTCGCGAAGCCGTGACTCGCGAAGAGCACGCGCACGCGGCGGCTAGCTGACGGATACCGAGAAGGAGAGCAGACGAAAATGGCAGTCGAAACCAACCTGATGCGGAAGTTCCTCAACGAGCCCGCGCTCGTGGTCAAGCAATCGCTGGCCGGCCTGGCCGCGGCGCACCCGGACCTGCTGCGCTACGACGCGGCGGCGCAGATCATCGTTCGCAAGGGCGCGCCGAAGAAGGGCAAGGTGGCCCTCATCTCGGGCGGTGGCTCAGGCCACGAGCCCCTGCACGGCGGATTCGTGGGCACCGGCATGCTCGACGCTGCTTGCCCCGGTGAGGTCTTCACCTCGCCTGTGCCGGCGCAGATGCTGGCGGCGACCAAGGCCGTCGACGGCGGCGCGGGCGTCGTGCACATCGTCAAGAACTACACCGGCGACGTCCTGAACTTCAAGCTCGCCGCCGAAGACGCGGCTGACGAGGGCGTCAAGGTGACGTCGGTCGTCATCGACGACGACGTGGCGGTGCAGGATTCGCTCTACACGGCCGGACGCCGAGGCGTCGGCGCCACGGTTCTTGCCGAGAAGATCGCCGGCGCGGCCGCGGAAAGCGGCGCCGGCCTGGCGCACGTCACCGACACCGTGAAGCGCGTCAACGATCGCGCGCGGTCGTTCGGCGTGGCGCTCTCTTCGTGCGTCCCGCCGGCAGCCGGCAAGCCAATCTTCGACCTGCCCGAGGGCGAGATCGAGCTCGGCATCGGCATCCACGGCGAGCCCGGCCGCAAGCGCGCCGTGCTCGGGTCCGCGTCCGAGATCGTCGACGTCATGGTCGACGCGGTCATATCCGACCTCAAGCCGCGCAACGGGGCGGACCTGCTGGTGTTCGTCAACGGGATGGGTGGGACTCCGCTCCTCGAGCTCTACCTTCTATATGGCGAGGTCGACGCCAAGCTGCGCAAGGCGGGCCTCAAGCCAGTTCGTAACCTGGTCGGTAGCTACATCACCTCGCTCGAGATGGCCGGCGCATCGTTGACCGTGCTGGAGCTGGACGAAGAGCTGACGAAGCTGTGGGACGCTCCGGTTCACACCCCGGCGCTCCGCTGGGGCGCCTAGGACATTAAGTTGATCACCGAGATGAGCCTGGACGCGGCGACCATCACCACCTGGATGACCGAGATCGAATCGTCGGTGCGCGCCGAGCGGGATCACCTGATCCAGCTCGACGCGGCCATCGGCGACGGCGACCACGGCACCAACATGGCCAGGGGTTTCGAGGCCGTCGTCCAGGCCCTCGGGCAGGACACCGGATCCGGGCCAGGCCGACTCCTGGTCGTCGCCGGCCGGACGCTGGTTTCGACGGTGGGCGGCGCCAGCGGGCCGCTGTGGGGCTCGGCGCTGCGCGCCGGCGGCCGGACCTTGGGCGAGGACACCACTTTCGGTGCGAATCAGCTCGTTGAGGTGCTCGCCACCGCCCTCGCATCGATCAAAGACCTCGGCACGGCGGCCCTGGGCGACAAGACCATGGTCGACGCGCTGGAGCCCGCCGTCGACACATTGCGTGAGCGCGTTGCCGCCGGCGATGCGCTCGACGTCGCGCTCGAAGCGGCAGGCGCGGCTGCTGAAGCCGGCATGCGGGCGACCATTCCGCTGCAAGCACGCAAGGGTCGCGCGTCTTACCTGGGCGAGCGCTCGGTCGGTCACCAGGACCCCGGCGCCACGTCCACCGCCCTGATCGTCAGGGCCCTGCAGCGAGCGGTCGCCAAGCAGTAGACGGCCGTGAGCGAGCGCATCCTCGCGGGGGTCAGCGCCGCGCCAGGCGTCGCGGTCGGCAAGGCATCGGTGGTCGACGTTCGCATCGACCCGGCTCAGCAACCGATCGGTGACGGACAACGACTCGCGGAGCTGGATCGAGCGCGCGAGGCTCTAGCCGCCACGGCCGCGGACCTCGAAGCGATTGCTTCAGGTCTCCGTTCGGCGGGACGCTCGGCCGAGGCCGACATCGTCGAGACCAACGCAATGATGGCCGTCGATCCCTCGATCGAGGGAAGCATCGAGGTGCTCATCCTGCAGACGGGCCTCGCCGCGCCGGCGGCGATCCGCGAAGCGTGCGAGTCCAGCGCGGCGCTGCTTGCGGGTCTTTCGGATCCCATGCTCGCGCTGCGCGCCGAAGACGTGCGCAGCCTGGGGCGGCGGGCAGCGGCCCGCGCGGCGGGGCGTGCGTCGCATGTGAGTGAGGGCATCCTGGTCGGCGAGAGCCTGGGCCCGGCCGATGTCGCCGAGGTGGGTGAGGGCGTGATCGGCATCGCTCTCGCGCGCGGCGGCGTCACCGCTCATGCTGCGATCGTCGCGCGCTCGTTGGGCCTGCCGATGATCGTCGCAATCGGCGACGACGCACTGCAGGTGGCAGATGGGGAGGACCTCGTCATCGATGGCGACAGGGGAGAGCTCGTGCGTTTCCCATCGAGCGAGCGGATGGCGACGGCGACCGCCGCGGCCGCGTCGAAGGCTGAGGCTCGCAGCCTTGCGGTGGGCCGGCGAGATCTGCCCGCCATCACCAAGGACGGGCGCCGCGTCACCGTCCTGGCCAATGTCGCCAGCGTCACCGAATGGAAAGAGGCGCAGCAACAGGGCGCCGAGGGTGTGGGGCTTCTGCGCACCGAGCTGCTCTTTCTCGATTCGGCCGCGTGGCCGACGCGCGAGCAGCACGTCCGCTTCATCGAGCCGATACTCGCGGCGCTCGCGGGTCGGGTCGCGACCGTGAGGCTGCTCGACTTCGGCGGCGACAAGATGCCTCCATTCCTGCGCGGCACCGAAGAGCGGGGCATAGACCTGCTCCTGCGCGCGCCGGACGCGCTGTCCGATCAGCTCGCGGCCACCGTGGCCGCTGCGAGCGGAGCGCGACTGCGAATCCTCATCCCGATGGTCACCACCGCCGCGCAGGTACGCACCGTGCGGTCGATGCTGCGAGAGATCACATCCGGCGACGTCCAGGTCGGGGCGATGATCGAGACGCGCGAGGCGGCCCGCAGCGCCCACGCCATCGCGCGCGAATGCGACTTCTTCAGCATCGGCACCAACGACCTCACGCAATCGGTCCTCGGTTTCGATCGTGAGCGATCGGCGTCAGCGCCGGTGTCGGATCCAAGGGTCCTGGCCTGCATCGATGCGGCGATGCGAGCCGCACGTCAGGCGGGCATCCCGACCGACGTCTGCGGGGAGGCCGCCTCTGACGCGAACACGATGCCGTTGATGGTCGGGCTGGGCGCCGATGAGCTCAGCGTCGCGGCTGCACGGGTGGGAGAGGTGCGAGAGGGAGTCCGCGGTCTCGACTTTGCGCAGTGCGCGCGGAGGGCCGGCGCCCTACTCGGTTAGGCCCTGCACGCAGCTCGCCAGCGCGGCGACCGCTGCGTCGGCGTCATCGCCGTCCGCGGTCAGTCGCAGCTCTGTGCCGCCTCGAGCGCCGAGGGCCAGCACCGCGAGGATGCTCTTGGCGTCCGCCTCCTTGCCGTTGGAGGCGACCCTCACGCGCGCGCCAAACGACAGAGCTGTCTTGACGAATGCGCCTGCCGGCCGGGCGTGCAATGCCACGCCGTCGGGCAGCTGGACGGTGGTCTCAGAACTTGCTGGCACCGCGAGCTCCCTCCGCCGCACGAACGACATCGTCGAGGCCGAGGCCCGCAGAGGAGACCACCGCCGCCGCCACCGCGCCCTCGACGAAGGGCGCATCGACGAGCTTCACGTGGCCGTTGGGCCTGCCTTCGAGGAGGTGCCTGACGGTGAGGATCGAGCTACCCAGGTCCGCCAGCACGACCACCCCTTCGCCGCCGTCGGCCCTGGCGATCGCCTCGCGGACCGAGTCGCTGCTGGTGCCGAGACTGCCGCCCGGGCCGCCGCCCGCGGGCTCGACGCGGACATTTTCGCCGGCCACCTGAGACGTCAGGTGGGCCAGGCCGCGCGCGAGCTCCAGGCTGTGGGACACCAGTACAATCCCGACCAATCGAACGCTCCTCCCGCTTTGTTGTCCGGTTCGCGTAGTCTACACTATCGACAGGAATTCAGCAATGCCGAATCGTAAGGCGCCGGAAAAAAGGCGCCGGGCGTCCATCCAATCGATCGACAGGGCAACCGCGATCCTCAAGGCGCTGGCCACCGGACCTCGCCGCCTTGGCGTCAGCGAGCTCGCGGAACGCCTTGGCCTGGCCCGGCCGACAGTGCACGGACTGCTGCAGACGCTGCAGGCCCACGGCTTCGTCGAGCAGGACCGGCACTCGGACAAGTACCAGCTGGGGCCCGGCCTGCTGCAGCTCGGCTATTCGTATCTCGACCTGAACGAGCTGCGCGCGCGGTCCGTGCAGTACGCGGACCGTCTGGCGACACGGGCGTCTGCGGCGGTCCGGGTGGGTGTGATGCACGGCTCCAGCGTCGTCGTCGTGCACCACGTGTTCAAGCCGGACGCGGCGTTCGGCATTCTCGAAGTCGGGCTGCAGCTGCCTCTGCACGCCAGCGCGCTCGGGAAGGCGATCCTCGCGTTCTCGCCGGCGCAGCTGGTGGAGGACGTCGCAGCGGAACCGCTGCCCACCCTGACCAAGCGCACGCTCGACGCCCCCGCGCTGCTGCGCGAGCTGGCAGTGATCAAAGACCAGGGCTATGCCACGGAGCGAGACGAGGCGGTGCTGGGCGAGTCGAGTGCGGCAGCGCCGATCTTCGACGATGCGGGCAATGCCGTCGGTGCGATCGGCGTGGTGGATGCAACAGAGCAGCTGTTCCCGCGTGGTCTCGCGCGTGGCCTCGCGGCTGCGGTGACCGAGGCGGCCCGCGGTGTTTCGCGCGAGCTCGGAGCGCCGCGCTGGCCGTACGCGGCAGAGGCCTAGTCGTTGGCCGAATCCCGCGTCCTCGGCCTGCTCGTCGCATCGTTGGACCAGCCCGGCGTCCTCTACCGGCTGGCCGAGGTGATCTTCCGGCACGGCGCGAACATCGAGTACATCGCGGGCGGCGCGCGCCGGGTTCCCGATGACGTGGCGGAGCTGCAGATTGAGGTTTCCGGCGCGGCTGACGAGGCTGCGCTCGTGAAGGACCTCGAATCGGTCAGCGGCGTGAAGAACGTCGGCGTGGTGCCGACCTTTCAGCGCATCTATGGCAAGCGCGTGATCGTCATCGGTGGCGGCGCCCAAGTGGGCATGGTGGCGCAGGGCGCAGTCTCCGAGGCCGACCGCCACAACATCCGCGGCGAGCGAATCTCAGTCGACACCATCCCGCTGGTCGGCGAGGAGCAGCTTGCCGACGCGGTGCGCGCGGTCGCGCGATTGCATCGCGCGCGTGTGCTCGTGCTGGCGGGCGCGCTCATGGGCGGCGACATCACCAACGCGGTGCGCGAGATTCGCGAGGCCGGGATCATCGTTGTCTGCACCAACATGGCGGGCTCCGTGCCCGATGCCGCCGACCTGGTCGTCAGCGACCCGGTGGAGGCAGGGGTGATGGCTGTGATGCTGATCGCGGATACGGCGAAGTTTTCGATCGAGCACGTACGAGGTCGGAGATTCTAAAAGGCAGCTCCAGCGCTGCGAAGAAGATCACGGCCAGCACAGTTCCGCCCACGATGTACCACGGCCATGCTCCGAAGAGTCCCAGCAGGTTGGTGCCCGGTGGTGCGGTGCGCAGGAACATGTAGTTCCCGCCAGTCCAGAGGTTGACCAGCGCGTCGACGGCGAGGAGCAGCACCACGAGGCCGAGCGCGCGCACTGAAGACCACGGGCGCGGATACATGCGCAGGCCGAGGACCAGGAAGAGCGCGGCCGCGGGGATCGCGCCGTGCTGCAGGAAGTACTGGAAGTAGACATAACTCGGAAAGTGGTCGGAGATGTCGGGGCTGATCACGCCGTTGACCGTGCCGGCGATGCCCCAGAACCAGGTCATCTCGACGAGCGCCTGGCGGCGCAACCAGAGTGCAAACGCGGCCGCGAAGCCGGCGACGTCGCAGGGGAACAGCGGCAGGTCGCCGGCCAGGTTCAGGGCGTGGTGGTTCAGCTGCCAAGCCCACCAGCCGAACTCGTTGCCGACGACCACGACAGCCAGCGCGATCGCCGTTGGAGCGACCCATGGACCGGGCCGATTGCGCGCCGTCACGACGAGCACCGTGATGGCCGCCCCGATGACGGCGACCGCGACCAGATGCTCCGCGGAGAAGAACTGGATCAGTGGGTGACCGGCACCTTCTGCGCGAACTCGCTCATCTCGTCCAGCCGCTCCGCCACCAGCGCAAACCCGCGCTGCAGCCGCCGGTAGAAGGTCGGACGCGACAGATGCAGCCTTTCCATGATCACTTCGTGGCTGCCCACCTTCTTCACGTAATAGTCGAGTAGCAGCCGACCGGCCTCCGCGTCGCGCGGCTGCGGTGAGGCGGCGAGCTCGCTGATCACGTCGACCAGCGCAGCCCGCAGGTTCACGGCCACGGATTCGCCATCCGCGCGCGCGATCCCGGGCAGCTGGCCCAGCGGGCTCCGGCCGAGCGCTTCCGGCGTGCCCAGGTCGTCCAGCGCCGCGCGCACGAGCTGCGGCCGGACGGGGCTTTCAGGATCCCGCGTCCAGCGGACCTCCTGCCGCACCCCGACCGGCGCTGGCGCAGACGTCGACTCCGCGATCAGCGGCGCCACGATCGCCGCCGGCAGCCCTGCGCGCAGGAGCCGGCCCATCATCCAGCACATCATCGTGGTCGCCACGATCGTGCCCGCCCACAGCGAGGCGGTCCACGACGTCCAGTTGGTCGCCAGGATCGCGACGAGGTAGGCCGTCACGTACGTGCCGCCGATGACCGCGCAAAGCGAGGCCGATGGCCGGCCGGGCCGCCGCGAACTGAACCATATCCATGCGTCGGCGGCCATCCCCGTCGCGATCATCACGGGCACATATCCGAAGTGGAGCTTGCTGGTCGTGACGAAGATGCCGTTGATCGTGAAGACCAGCGTCATTGCCCCAGGCCGCAGCCGGAAGCCGCTGTTGAGCAGAAGCCCGGTGCCGGCCAGGATCAGCGCCTGGGCCAGGATCGCCGCGACGCCGATGTTCTCACCCAGCCATGACTTGTCGCCTGTGGGCGCATACACGTAGCCCTGCAGCGGCCACGGGTCGATCAGCGGGTGCACGAACTGGGTCGCGAACGTAAATACGGACAGCAGGACTGCCGCGGACAGCAGCGTGGTGACCGTCGCCGTCGTCTCGCCGCGCCGGGCGGCGGCGCGCAGTGGGCCGCTGACCATCACGGCGGTGGCGGCGATGAGCACGACTCGTGGCGGCGTGAACAGGGCGTCAAGCCCCACCGCATTTGCGGCGAAGTTGGGAATCCAGTACGTCGTGTCGACGATCCAGGCGCCCCCGAACGTCAGGGCCGCGGCCAGCGAACCGTAGTAACCGTCGGGCAGGGCGTTGTTCCATGGCTTGCCCGCCCGCACGCCCACTGCGAACGCCGCGAAAAGGACGCCGATGTACGCGAGCCAGGCGCCGAGGATGATGCCGGTCCCGATCTGGCCGGCCGGCTCGTCGACGTGGTTCTCCCTGATCACGTAGGCGTAAGCGATCAGGTAGGCGCCGAACAGCAGGGCGGTCGTCAGCACCGTCACCACCGTGTCGAAGACACGGGGGTTGTCGATGAAGCGCCGGGTGGCGGTCTGCACCCCGGCGCAACGATAAACCCGAAAGGAAGGACTTTATGAGACAGATTTCGACACCCGGCTGAGACTGCCCGTGAGAGGGGATCGGCGAAAACATCGGCGCGTTCCGGCCATCCGATTGTTCAAGGAGCGACGCCGATGTCTTCGAATCCCGAGTTTGAGCAGGTCCTCACGCTGGAGCCCCAGCCGAACGGGCACGAGCCAGTGCCCCCGGAGGCCGATCCGGTTGCCGTCGAGGCGCCGGCCGTCATCGAGCTTCCGCCGGCCCCCGCCGCCGTCGAGGCCGCGCCGAAAGTCGCACGGCCGCGGCCGAAGTGGCTTGTCCCGGCCGCCATCGGGGCCGTCGGGCTGATCGCGTCCGGCACGCTCGGTTACCTCTTCTACTCGACGAACACCAGGCTCAACGTGACCGAGCAGCGTCTGGCGAAGACCCAGAACACCCTCGACAGCACCAAGCTGCAGCTCACCAACCTGCAGGCCGACGCCGCCGACAAGAAGGCGGTCGCCGACTACGTCGGGATGTACACGGTGGACGCCGGCAAGGTGCGCACCGACTACGAGCAGATCGTCGCGTGCAATAGCTACAGCACGTGCCGGACCGCTTCGCAGCAGGCGCTTTCGGACATGCAGCAGTTCCAGTCCGATCGTCAGGTCGCCTCGGTGCCGGCAGCGCTGTCGGCCTCGGACGGCCAGCTCGGTGACAGCCTGAGCGCGGGCATCGCCGCGCTGCAGGAGCTGATCAGCGGGATGGACAACGACCAGGTCGGCAAGATCAAGGAGGGTTTCAGCAAGCTCGACGATTCGATGCTCGGAATGGCCAAGGCCGAGTCGGCCCTCGGCGCCGAGCTGAGGTAACGGCGATGAGGATCCTTCGCCGCGGAGTCGGAGGGATCCTGGCGGCGGCGCTCATTGTGGGCGTCGCCGCCACCGCGGCCTTGACCTGGCGAGCGCAACAGGACGACGCCCAGGCCATGGCCGCGCAGCAGCGTGCGATGGCGCGCATGCAGAACGAGATAGACGTGCTCGACATGCGCGCTCGCGGCCAGGCCGACTGGCCCGCGCTGGCGGCCGGCGTCGAGCCCTCGGTGTTCACCATCTCGACCGATGCGGGGTTGGGCTCGGGCTGGGTCGTCCGGTCCGATTCGTCAGGGTCGGACCTGGTCACCAACTACCACGTGGTCGCCGACGCGCTGGCCGCGGGCACACATTCCGTTGACGTGCTGCAAGCCGACCGCACAATGCAGGGCACAGTGACGACCACCGACCGGACCGACGACCTGGCCGTCGTGCATGTCCGAGAGAGGCTCACGCCCCTCACCGCGGCCGGCACCCGCCCGCGGCTGGGCGAGACGGTGATGGTTGTCGGCTCGCCGCTCGGCCTCGGCGGCACGATCTCCATCGGCCTGGTGTCGGGCTTTCGCAGCATCGAAGGCAGCGACTGGGTGCAGTTCTCGGCGCCGATCAGCCCAGGCAACAGCGGCGGCCCTGTCGTGGATGCAGCCGGAGATGTCATCGGGATCGCCAGCGGCAAGTACGTGGGCGACGGGGTGGAGGCGCTTGGATTTGCCATTCCAGTGCCCGTGGCGTGCGCCGCACTGAAGGTTTGTGAGGAAATCTGATGGCAGTGAGTACGGAGGCCGTGATCGGGACGACTGGGGCGTCCGCGCGCCCGGAACGTCTGGGCACGGGCCGGCTCATCGCCATCAACTCGATGTGGTTCGGCCAGGGAGCGCACTGGCCGCCGATCAACTTCGTCTTGCTGCCCCTCATCGCCAGCCTCGTCGCTGGCGGCTCGGCCGACCTCTTTGTCGGGCGCGTCAGTGCCGCCGGCAACCTCTTCGCCTTGCTCGCGCCGGTCCTGGCGGGCTGGCTGAGCGACCACACGAGCACCCGGTGGGGCCGGCGCCGCCCGTGGATCCTGGCCGGCACCGCGGTCAACCTGGCGGGCCTCGGCCTGCTCGCGGCGTCCGGAGCCCTGCTGCAATTCGCGTTCGCCTACATGCTGGTGCAGCTCGCGTTCAACCTGGCGGGCGGCGCGTACGCGGCGGTGATCCCCCAGTCTGTGCCCGCGGCCGATCGCGGCCGGGCCTCGGGAATGCTCGGGATGATGAACGGTCTGGGGTCGCTGACCGGCCTGATCGCGGTCACCGCCGCGATCGCGCTCGTAGGCGAAAACCGGACGGGCGCCCTCGTCTCCTTCGGCGTCATCGCTCTGATCCTCGCGATCACCACGACGACGACCCTGATCGCCGTCAGAGAGCCGGCCAATCCTCCGCGCCTGCACGAGGACATGCCGGTGGAGCCCAGGACGGTGGTCGCGGCGGTCGCCGGCGTCATCGCGGTGGTCACGTGGATCGCCTTCCTGCTGCTGCCGATGTCGCCGCTCGCGATGGTCGCTGCGGCCGTTTGTTTCGTCTCGGGCCTCGTCGCCGGATTCACTGGAGCGCGAATCCCCGCGGTTCGCGGGTTCTTCGTCGCGTTTCGCAATCACGACTTCTTCTGGACCTTCGCGACCCGGGCTCTGGTGATGCTCGGCGTGTACACCATCTATCCGTTCTTCGCGCTGTACCTGCGCGACGTCGTCGGTGTGCGCCACCCGATCACGCTCGCCGGCTACTGGGCTGTGGCGGCGCTCGCCGCGGGGATCGTGCCCGCGGTCGTCGGCGGCCATCTCTCCGATCGCTGGCAGAAGCGCAAAGCGTTCGTCTACGCCGCCGGCGGGCTGCAGGCGGCCGTGGCGGCCATCCTGCTGTTCGGGCTCGTGAGGTCCGTGCCGTTCATCTTCGCCATGGGCATCGTCTATGGAATCGGCTACGGGCTCTACGTCGCGGTCGACTGGGCAATCGCCTGCGACGTGCTCCCCGACCGCGAGAAGTCATCGGGCCGGGACATGGGCCTGTGGCACATCGCCTTCACGCTGCCGCCGGCGCTCGCGCCGGCCATCTTCGCGCCGATCTTGCATCACTTCAACGAGTCGGGTGGCTTCCTCGGCTACCGGCTCGTCTTCGCCGGCGCCGCGGTCTGGTTCGTGCTCGGCACGATCTTCGTCAGCCGCATCCGCGCCATCCGCTAAGCCGGCCTGTAACGTTCCGCGGCCTGGTGGCACTGACAGGGGTGTGCCGGTGCGCAACTATCCTTGGTCGGGGGTGAGCGAGCAGCTCCACGATTCCGAGCTGGAAGCGCTGCGTGCCGGCGATGAACGCGCTTTCCAGGAGCTCGTCGCCCGCATGCACGCGCCAGTGCTGCGCCTCGCCATGGGTTATGTGCGCGATCGGGACCTCGCCGAGGACGTCGTACAGGAGACGTGGCTCACCGTGCTGAAGAACCTCGACCGGTTCGAGTCTCGGTCGACCCTGAGAACGTGGATCCTTGGCATCGCGCTGAACGTGGCTCGCTCGCGCCGGCGCAAGGAGCGCAGGCTCCTTCCTTTCTCGACGCTGTGGCGGCGCGACGAGGCCGAAGGCCGCGGGCCGACCGTCGATCACTCACGGTTCGACACGTCCGGCAGCTGGAAGGAGATTCCCGACTCGTGGAGCAACGTGCCCGAGTCGCGAATGCTGAGCCGCGAGACCATGGACGTCGTGCGGCAGGCGGTCGATGCACTGCCGGCGTCGCAGCGCGACGTCCTCGTGATGCGTGACGTGGCGGGTCTCGACTCGGAAGCGGTCTGCGCGATGCTGGCCATCAGCCCCGAGAACCAGCGCGTGAGGCTGCATCGGGCTCGAGCCAGCGTCCGTAGGATGCTCGAGGAGTACCTGCGGTGATCTGCCGCGACGTCGTCGAGCTGATGACCGACTACCTGGAAGGTGCCCTGTCGCCCTCCGATGTGGAGCGGTTCGACGCGCACATCGCGGGCTGCGACGGTTGCCGCGCTTACCTCGAGCAGATGAAGGCGACCATGAAGCTCACCGGCCGCCTCGGTTCGGCCGAGCCGATTCCGGAACCGCTCGAGGCCGAGCTGACCCGGGCGTTCCGGCACTGGCGCTCCGAAAAAGACCGTCCCGTGTAACGCTCGGGCAGGCATCGAGCACCAAGCCTCTGACCGGCCCGATAGGGGCGAACAACTCAAGGAGGAAGTCTTGGTGCATCCGATCCGCAGGTTTGCGTCAGCTCTCGGAGCGGCTCTGATGGTGCTCGCCGGAGTCGCGTCCAACGCGACCGCTGCTACCGGCAACACCCACGTATACGTCAACGACAACACGGCAGGCGTCAACACCGTCGCAGGATTCGACCGCCACGCCGACGGGACGTTGAGCCCCCTCCCCGGCTCGCCGTTCGTTGCGGGTGGGGCCGGCACCGGCGCGATCACCGGCTCCCAGGGCTCGCTGCAGGCGACCGCCGACGGCCGGTATCTGCTCGTGGCCGACGCCGGGAGCAACCAGATCTCGGTGCTCAGGATCCTGCCCACCGGCGTGCTGCTGCAGGCTGAAGGCAGCCCGGTCTGGTCTGGCGGGAGCGCGCCAATCAGCATCGCCGTGCACGGCGGTCTCGTTTACGTCGCCAACGCCGGCCGCGGCGGCGCCGGCAGCAACTACACGGGCTTCTCGCTGAACGCCGGCGGCCATCTTTCTCCGATCGCCGGTTCCACCATTCCCCTGCCGGCGACCGCGAACCCCGGCGACATCCTCTTCAATGGCACCGGGACCAACCTGGTTGGAATCGAGGTCGGCACGACCGACCCCGCGACGTTTCGGGTCGACAGCTTCACGGTCGGCCGCGATGGACTGTTGGTCGCGGCGCCTGGCTCGCCCTTCGCCGCTCAGTCCGCGGGTCCCTTCGGCAGCGAGTTCTCGCCTGCCAACCCGTCGCGCCTGTACGTGTCCAACGCCCACGCCGGCGCCGGCAATGGCACGGTGTCCGCGTTCAACGTCGCAGCCAACGGTTCGCTGAGCTCGATCGGCGCATCGCCGTACGCGGACCAACAGACCGCGCCGTGCTGGGTCGAGATCAGCCATGACGGTAGGTTCCTCTTCGCCGTGAACACTGGCAGCACCTCGATCTCGTCCTATGCGATCCAGTCCGACGGCTCGCTCCAGCTCATCGGCAGCACTGCTTTCTCCAGCGGCCCTGGGATTCGCCCGTTCGACGCCCGGCTCGACCCTTCTGGATCAACCATGTATGTCGTCGACGCGGCCCTGGACGCGGTCACTGCGTTCGCGGTCAGCGGCGGCTCGCTCGCGGAGCTGCCATCTTCACCCTTCCAACTGCCCTCGGGCGCCACGCCGTTCGGCCTGGTCGCCATCTAGAAACGCCATCGGATGGAGGCGCGGCGGCATCCCCGCCGCCCTCCGCTAGAGGCGTTAGGCTTTCACAACCCATGGCATTCATCTCACGAGGTTTCAAAAGCCGGAAGCGCGACGACGCGACCAGCTCGCGTATACCACCTGGTCAGTACCAGGAGCGCGGGTTTCCTGTGCTGTCGGCAGGACCGACTCCGCGGGTCGACCTGGCGAAGTGGACGTTCACCATCAACGGCGAGATCGATTCGCCGAAGACTTGGACCTGGGATCAGTTCAACGCACTCCCCGCCGAGAACATCACCGTCGACATCCATTGCGTCACGAAGTGGACGAAGCTCGATTCGGTATGGAAAGGTGTTTCGGTCGACACCCTGATGGAGGGCGTCGATACGGCCGCGGAGTACGTGGTGGCGTTCAGCGACGGCGGCTACACCACCAACATGCCGCTCGCCGAGATCATCGATCACAAGGCGTGGGTCGTCTACGAGTACGCCGGCGCACCGCTGCATCCAGAGCATGGAGGGCCGGTGCGGCTGCTGGTCCCTCACCTTTATCTATGGAAGAGCGCGAAGTGGGTGCGCGGGCTCACACTGAAGAACGAGGACGAGCCGGGATTCTGGGAGTCGAATGGCTACAACAACCACGGCGATCCCTGGCGCGAAGAACGCTACTGGGGTGATTGACTGGCGAATCGGTTCGGTCTCTGAAATCAAGCCGGAGACCGCCAAGGTGGCCAGCATCGTCATCGACGTCCCCGGCTGGCAAGGACATCTACCCGGGCAGCATGTCGATGTGCGCCTGACCGCAGATGACGGCTACCAGGCCCAGCGCTCTTACTCGATAGCGTCAGCCCCGGAAGAGAAAGGGGTGACCATCACCGTCGAGCGCCTCGACGACGGTGAGGTCTCGCCGTATCTCGTAGGCGAGCTGCGCGCCACGGACAAGATCGAGCTGCGCGGCCCCATCGGTGGTTATTTCGTCTGGCACGCGCCCGGCGGCCGGCCCCTTTTGCTCATCGCCGGCGGCTCAGGCATCGTGCCGATGATGGCGATGATCCGACACCGCGCCGCCGCGAAGGATCGCACGCCCGTGCGTCTGCTCTACTCGTCCCGAACGTTCGAAGACGTGATCTATCGCGAAGAGCTCGACCGGCTGAGCGCAGCCGACCAATCGCTCGACGTGAGCCACACACTCACGCGCTCGCATCCCGAAGGCTGGCGCGGCTACACGCGCCGCCTCGACCGGCAGATGATCGATGAGGTCGCGTGGCCGG
Source organism: Candidatus Dormiibacterota bacterium (assembly GCA_036518815.1). Lineage (GTDB taxonomy): Bacteria > Chloroflexota > Dormibacteria > Dormibacterales > Dormibacteraceae > CF-118. The sequence continues at coordinate 42,218 of DATDML010000026.1, read as the reverse complement.
CAACGCCGGCGCCGGCCGTGTTCATCTGCGGACCGACATCGTTCGTGGAATCGGCCGCGAGCCTGCTCGTCGAGCACGGCTACGACGCGCGATCGATCAAGACCGAGCGCTTCGGCGCGACCGGAGGAGGATGACGGCGATGGCCCGCGTGGCCGGGTTGGCGCGGCTCTGCCGCGCCATGATTGCACGTCCTTTTGGGGATGCGTCGCGTTGCCAGGCGAGGGGGGTTCCCCGCAAGGGGGGCCTGCCCCCCTTGCGATTAACTGAGCGCTTCGGCGCCACAGGAGGGTGAGGCGGATGACAGTCGAAGAGTCCGACATGAAGCTCGACGGCAACGCCATCGGCGGTCTGCTCGCGGAGATCTTTAACGTCGAGATGACGGCGGCGCAGGGCACGTGCGGCGGGTGCGGCGCCGTCAACGCCGTTGCGCGCGTGGATGTCTACGTCAACGCACCCGGCACTGTGGTGCGCTGCCCCGATTGCAGCCAGGTCCTGATGCGAATCGTGCGCGGGCGCGACCGCTACTGGATCGACATGTCGGGCATCCGCACGCTGGAGCTCATCGTTCCCAAGACCTAAAGACTTGCGGCGTGGAAGGTGTCGCAGGCCTTCATGTCGCCGGTCTGATAGCCGGTTGTGAACCACTTCTGACGCTGCGCGGATGAACCGTGCGTCCAGGTATCAGGAGTGACGCGTCCCTGAAACTCCTTCTGTATCCGGTCGTCACCAACCGCCGCAGCCGCATCGAGGGCGTCGTTGATGTCGCTTTGGGTCAGGGGCTGGAGAAAGCCTGTCGACGCGGCGTGATTGGCCCAGACTCCGGCGTAGCAATCGGCCTGCAGCTCGGTCCGTACAGACTGGCCGTTCGATCCCTGCTGGCTCGATTCCGCCGACAGCGCTCCGAGCTGGTCCTGGACGTGGTGCCCATACTCGTGCGCCACCACGTAGCCCTGTGCGAACGAGCCACCCTTCGCGCCGAACCGGGATTTCAGCTCGTCGAAAAAGCCGAGATCGATGTAGACGTACTTGTCCGTCGGACAGTAGAAGGGGCCGACCTCCGCCGAGGCAGTGCCGCAGCCCGTCTCTAGCTGGCCGGTAAACAGAACGGTCTGCGAGCCCTGGTAATGGCGGCCGTTCTGTGCGAACTCGTCATTCCAGTACTTCTGAACACTGTCGACGTAGCCCACGATCCGGCAGTCCTCGTTCTGGTTGGCATCGGCGCCGTTGTGACATTCCTGGCTGAGGTTGCTGTTGTCCGGATAGCCGGCAGCACCTGGCGCCACGCCGGCGCCCCCGAGATCGGCCGGGTTTCCGCCCAGCAGCAGGTATACGACCAGCAGCACGATGCCGAGACCGCCACCCCCACCGAGCGCAAGGCCTCGACCGCCCCAGCCGCCGCCGGAGCCGCGAACGTCGCGTACCTCGCCGGGGTCCAGACGCGCGTTGGGATCGAAAGCCATCCTCAATCTGGCAACGCGTTTTCAACGCGAAGGACCCGCGCCCGAGTTCGAGCCTATTTTCAGACGGCGCGCACCAACTCGAGCTCCGAGACGCGAGGGCTGTTCTCACCCGGCAGCCAGATGTCGAAGATCGTGCCTGCGCCCTCTGAGCTCGTAAACCTGATGAATCCCCCCATGGCTTCCACAAACCGTTTGGTCAGAACGAGACCCAGGCCGGAGCCATTGGCCGCATCGCCTTGGTGCAGTTGGGCGAACTCCGTGAAGATGAGGTGCTGCCGGTCCGCCGGGATGCCGATGCCTGTGTCGATCACGGAGATGCGAATCCCATTGGACCCTCCAGCGGCCTCCACCCGGACGTGGCCGTGCGCGGGCGTGAACTTGATGGCGTTCGACACGAGGTTCAATACGACCTGACGCAGGCGCATCTTGTCGACATGAGCCACGAGTCCAGGTGCGAGGGTCGCGTGCAGCGAGACATGCTTCTCGGTGGCGGTGGGCCGCATCAGTTCGAGCACGCTCTTGACCTCGACCTCAACAGGCACTGCCTCGATGGTCACTGGCATTGAGCCCGCCATGATCCGTGCCAGGTCGAGGTAGTCGTTGACCAGGCTCAAGAGGTGGTGCGAAGCTTCGTCAACACGCTTCACGTATTGCTCCTGCTTCTCGTTGAGCGGGCCGGCTGCTCCGCTGACGAGGAGGCTCGTGAATCCGAGCATCGCGTTGAGTGGATTCCGCATCTCATGACTCACGGTCGACAGGGCGCGCGACTTGACCTGGCTCTCTTGCCGAGCCTTGTCGGCGGCGCTGCGCTGCAGGGTCTCGCCCAGAGTGGTGGCGACGCCTTCCATGAAATTCACGACCGCGGCGTTGACATGGCTTCCCGGCCGGGCGAGCCCGACCATGACACCAACCGGGTCGGGAGCCCCTGGGAGGGGCACAAACACCGCGGCCGCTTGCCCAATCTCGGTATGCGCTTCCCAGAACCTGCAGTCCTCGCCCAGCCTGTCAGCGAGGACCGGTCTGCGCGACCTGGTGGAGGCGCGCACGAGGGCTCCAAGCCATATCGGCAACACACCATCGGACGTCGTGCCGGCGGCGTCGTCAAAAGAGGTGACCACCACCTCGGCCCCCGATGTATCGACCAGGAAACACCGGTCGAGGTTTGCGGTGCGACGAACAAGCGCGAGCGCTTTGGCCGTGAGCTCCTCAGGCGCGGCGCCCTGGAGCGACGCAAGCCCCAGATCGCTGATGACGTCTCCGGCGCGCTCACGCTCATTGAGCTCGCCAAGCTTGCGATCAATTTCGCGCGCCAGATTGAACAGGATGTCGGCCCCTGGGGGCTCGTCGCCTTCTGACAGACGCACGCGTTCGCTCTTTCGACCGTAGCTCGCAACAGCACGCTCAATGCGGCGAATTCGGCGTACGACGCCCCACTCCAGAATCAGGCCGAGGCCGGCGATATCGAGGATCGCTCCGACCAGGCCTGCGCCCACGACCCAGGCGATGGTTCTCGCAACGACGGCTGCCTCGGCCTGCAGCGACGTGAGAACGACGACGGCATACCGCCCGCCGTCGATTGGCTGGATGGTTTCGAGGACCTGCATGCCTTTCTGCGATTCCGTCGAGCTGATGTGCCCGCCGGACCGCGCCGTGGCGATCTCGTTGGACTCGAGAATCTGCGTGCGACCGATATCGGTGGAGTCACTGCTTGCGACCACCGGCGTGCCGGGTTCCAGAATGTCGACGACCCAGATGCCCAGGTTCAATGGCTGGCCGGCCGCCAGGTCGTGAAGTTGACCGGAAATGTCTTGCTGCTGCGGCTCCTGGCTCGTGAAGTCCATCGCGGCGGCGTGCGCGATCGCATTGGCGCTGGTGACGTAGCCCGCTTCGGTGGCGCTGATGATCTGCTGGACCACGATGAGGCCGCCCGCGACTATTGCCAGCAGCGTCACCGGCAGAACCGGCCCCGCCAGCTTCACGGCGAGCGGCACCTTGCGGTCCAGGTGCCGCCAGAGCGGTGCGTACCCAGCCCGTGTGTCGACAGGCTCCCTCAGTGACCCTTCCCGGCGCTCGGCGACGATCACCGGCACGCACCAAGGCCGGCAAGCATCATCCTCGCCGCGTCAGGAACGCTCTCCTTGATGCACGAGCCGTTGCCGCCGGCGGACTTGACGCGCCGCTCGAACGCGGCGTCGATTTGGGATGCGACGACATAGACGCTCGACTGCGGTGAGACTTCCTTGAGCTGCCGGACGATGTCCTCGACGCTGGATGGCGCAATCCAGGCATCGACCAGCACCAGATCTGGCCTGGTGGCCTGGGCGGTTACCAATGCTTCGCCCAGGGTCGTGGCAGTGCGGCTGTCCACAGCTGTCACCTCGACAAAGGCGGCGACCAACGCGTCGGCCACCAGCTGGTTGCGGTCCGCGACCAGGACGAGCACCTTGACCTTCCCCATGGGAGCCAGGCTAGGGTGGTAGGCCCTCCATATCGCCTGCAATCCGTGATGGCTGTGCCCATGCCGTTTGGCATGGGTCAGGACTCGACGAGGCCCGCCTGTCTCGCCGTGGCGACCGCCTGCAGCTTGGAATGGGCGCCCAGCTTCTCGAGCACACCACGAACGTGCCCGCGGACCGTGCCGTAGCCGATGCGCAGCTCGCTCGCGATGTCGTAGTTGTCGAAGCCGCCGGCCATCAGGTTGAGCACCTCTCGCTCTCTCGGCGTCAGCTCGTTGCCGATCCGGGCCTGCATCGCGTTGCGCTTCTCCGCCGCTCGGCGCTGCTGCAGCAGGCGGGACATGGTGGAAGCGCCCACCAGGAACTCGCCATCGGCAGCGCGGCGTACCGCGGAAACAAGCTCTTCGGCCGATGCCCCCTTCGACACGTAGCCCGCCGCGCCCGCCTCGACCGCGCGCATCATCGAGGCTTCGCTGACGTCTGCCGAAAGGAAGACGACGGCCGTTTCCGGCAGGCTAGACCGGATCTTCTCAGTCGCCTGGGCGCCGTCCCCGTCCGGCAGGCGATAGTCCATCAGCACGAGGTCAGGCTTTAGAAAAAGGGACTTCGCGACGGCGTCGGCAACGGTGGTCGCCACGCCGAGCACACTCAGATCGCTGTATTCACCCAGCAGCGAGGTCAGGCCTTCGAACATCAGCCTGTGGTCCTCCACCACCAACAGCCTGATCACTCGATCGCCTTTCATGCCGGGTCCGCCGGTCGCGCCTCGGCCGCCTCGGGCGAGAGCGGCAGCCAGAACTCGACCGTGGTCCCGTGCCCGTGCGGGCTCTTGATCGACCACCAGCCGCCGGCGATCTTCGCCCGTTCCTGCATCGACACCAGCCCGAGATGGCCTGGCTTGTTGTCGTTACCGTCGATGTCGAACCCGTGGCCGTCATCGGCGATCCGAACCAGGCAGCCGCTACCGGCCGTCCGCAGATCGACGTGCACTGTGCTCGCGTTCGAGTGCTTCTTGATGTTGGCCAGTGCCTCTTGCGAGATGCGATACAGAGCAGTGCGCATGTCGCCCAGAGGCTCGACCTCGATCCGGTTTTCGAGGATGAACTGGATGTGAGTTTCCTGCTCCAGGCGCTCCAGGAGCTCCCGCAGCGCCGCCGCCAGACCCGAACGATCCAGAGCCGCCGGCCGCAGGTCGAACATCAGGCGCCGCAGCCTGTTGATCGATTCCCTGACGGCCTCATCCAGCCGGGTGAGGAGCTCGATCTGTCCGGCGTCCTCGATGTGACGGCGCAGCTGTTGAATCCTGAGGCTCGTTGCAGTCATCGCCTGGATGGTGTCGTCATGAATATCGGAGGCGATGCGCAGCCGCTCCTCCTCCTGTGCCGCAATGAGGCGAGCGAAGAGCCGTTGCTTCTGCACGAGCTCAGCGCTCTCGTCGAGCTTTCGCTTCGCCTCCCGGCGGTCGGTGACGTCACGGACCGCGGCGATCACCAGCGTCCCGTCTTCCGACTCCATCGGGCTGAGGCTGATGTCGACCGGAAACTCGCTGCCATCCTTGCGGCGGCCGAAGAGGTCGAGATTGGCGCCCATCGGTCGCGCCTGCGGATGACCGAAGTAGCCGAATCGATGGCGCACATGAGTGGCGCGAAAGCGTTCTGGCAGGAGCAATTCGATGGGCCGGCCCCGCAGCTCGAGCCGTGTGTAGCCGAAAAGGCGCTCTGTCTGCGCGTTCACGACCTGGATCGCTCCGCTTCTGTCGACGATGACCATGCCGTCCGGAGCTGAGTCCAGCAGCCCTCGGAACAGCTGCTCGCTCTTGCGGTGGGCGTCCTCCGCGATCGTGCGACCTGTCACGTCACGTATCGAAGCGATCGTCTTCACGCGGCCGTCAATTTTCAAAGGAGACAGGCTGATGTCGACAGGGAACTCGGATCCATCTTTGCGCAGCCCGTTGAAGTTATGACCGCTCTCCATAGGCCGGGAATACATCTCCCCTTTGACCCTCGCGCGCATGTGCTCATGGACGTGGCGGTATCGTTCCGGGACCAGCACTTCCAGCTGCTGACCCACCAGCTCGCCGCGCAGATAACCGAATAGCCTTTCGGCCGGCTGATTGACCAACTCGATCAGGCCGTCATCGCCAACGATCACCACCGCATCTGGGATCGACTCGACGATGGCGGCGGCGCGCTGTTCGTTCTTGTGCAGAAGATCTTCGGTTTCGTGGAGGTCGCGAATGTCGCGCACCAGGTCGCGGAACGTGGTGACGCCGAGCTCGGCCGACATGCTCATCTGACCGCGATGAGCCCGCTTGATCGCATCGATGATCTCTGTTTCCGGGGCGCCCTTGACGATGTAGCCGATCGCCCCGGCCTCGATCATCTCGAGTGCCGACGCCTTGTCCTCGTGCGCCGACAGGGCGACGACCCTGACGTCGGGCATGGTCGAGGAGATCTCTCGAGTGGCGACCACGCCTCCGCCGCCTGGCATGCGCGAGTCCATCAGCACAACTTGAGGTTGCGTCTCGATTGCCATCTGGAGCCCGCCGGCAGCATCGCCGGCCAGGCCCACGACCTCCAGATCCGGCGCGGACCGGATCGTGTCAGCCAGGGCCTGGATGAGGCCCCGGTCGTCGTCTACGAGGAGTACTCGAATTGCGGACATAGGTGTTATTCACCTCGCCCACCGCGTGTCAATTGTCAGCTTGCCGCCAGTGTTCTTCTATCACTTAAGTCACAGAGGCGATCTCGGCCAGCCGCCGCTTGTCGACGATCTGGATCGACGCTCGCCCCGGATTGATGATGCCCTCGGATCGGAGCTCGCTGAGCGTTCGCGCCACCACCTCTCTGACCGAGCCGACCGCGTCCGCCAGCTGCTGCTGAGTCATGGCGACGGTGACAGCGCCGGCTCGACCCCCAGAGCCGGCCACGCGCAGCAGGTGCGCGGCGACCCGCTCGCGCACGGTGAGAAAGGCATATCTGCCGGCCGCATCGGTGAGCTCGGACGCGATGTGCGCCAGGCTCTGCACGAGATCGATGCCAAATTTCGAGTGCAGCAGGGCAAGACGGATAACGACCGCGGCGTCGAGTACCACGACCGTGGCCGCGGTCTCCGCCACCAGGAGTCGTTCCGCGGTGGGGGCCGCCGGATCCCCGGCGAACACCCCGATTAGGCCAATCATCGATCCTCGAGTAATAAGCCTGAGGACCGCTGCGCGACCGTCATGTGAGCGGATGGTCATGCGCACGGTACCGTCCGCGACAATCGCCGGGGCCCAGCCCTGCCTGTTGCTCATGATGGTCTCGCCAGGCGAGTAAGTCATGATGCGAGCCGAACTCGCGGCCTCCTCGGCCGCCTCCGCCGGCAGCGCCGGCAGCAGGCTGCGGACCAGTTTGACTTCTGGAACCGCGATTCTTGCGGGCATTCCTAGGCCACTTTGACGTTGACCGGTGCCACTCTACCTCTCGGCTGCAACCACCGCTGCTTGATCCGCTCCGCGTGGCGTGTTCTCGCCGGGCAGCCAAACATCGAAAATCGTGCCTGCGCCCTCGGAGCTCGTGAAGCGGATGAAACCGCCCATCGCCTCGACCAACCGCTTCGAAAGCGCCAGTCCGAGACCGGCGCTGTCCTTGCCCTCGCCCGGCCGCAGCTCTGCGAATTCTGCGAACACCATCTGCTGGCGGTCGGCGGGGATGCCGAGGCCCGTGTCGATCACCGAGATGCGCACGCCGTTCGAACCTCCCGCGACCTGCACTCGCACGTGGCCCCTGGCCGGTGTGGAGCGAATCGCGTTGACCACAAGGTTGATCAGCACCTGCCGCAGGCGCAGGCGGTCGGCCTGGACGATCGCACCCTCGGGGACATCCGAACGCAGCACCACCTGCCGCGCATCAGCGGTCGGCCGCATCAGCTCCACCACGTTCTCGACCTCTGGGCCAACCTCGATCGTCTCGGTTTCGAGCAGCAGCGAGCCTGCCATCATTCGGGCCAGGTCGAGGTAGTCGTTAACCAATCGCAGCAGGTGGCGCGCTGCGCCATCGACCTGCTGCAGGTACAGGCGCTGCTTCTCGGTGAGCGGTCCCGCCGCCTGGCTGTTGAGGAGCAGCTCCGTGAAGCCGAGCATCGCGTTGAGCGGGTTGCGCATCTCGTGGCTGACGGTGGCCAACGCCTTGGACTTGTCTTCGCTCTCCTGCCTCGCCCGCATCGCCTCATTTCGCTCGAGCGACTCACTCAGCGCGGTAGCCACGCCTTCCATCAGGCTGACCGTGCTGGTCGTGATCAACCCGCCCGGTCGCGCCAGCCCGACCATCACGCCGGCAGCCACCGTCTTGCCCGGCGTGGGCACGAAGGCGGCGACAACAGCCTGCGGAGCCGATTGTCCATCCCAGTAACGCGAGCTCCGACCGTGACGGCCCGCGAGAACGGGGCGTCGCGAGCGTGCGGCAGTGCGAGCGAGGGCGGCCAGCCACACCGGCAGATCGGCCTCCTCCTGCAGTCCTGTCTTTTCGCGATCGATCAGCAGGCATTGCTCCAGATCTGCCGCGTCCCGGGTGAGTTCAAGCGCTCGAGCCGTGAGGTCAGACGGGCTCGTGCCCTGCAGCGCCAGCATTCCCAGCCTCGTGACAACGGCGCCTGCTCGCTCGCGCTCGTCCAGCTCGGTGAGCCGGAGATCGATCTCTCTCGCCAGGTTGAACAGCTCGTCGGCCCCTGGCGATTCGCTCGCCTCCGCGAGGTGTACGCGCTTGCCGTGGCGCTCGAATGTGGCCACATGCTTGTGCACGCGGCGCAAGCGCCGGAGCACCCCGTACTCGATCGCCGCGACGATCAGAGCCGCCTCGAACGTCGCCACGGCAGCGCTCGCGACCGCGATCCACAGCACGGTCGGCCGCTCCTGGGTCAGCAGGTAGCCGAACAGAGCCGCGCCGGCGGCGGTTACCGCGACGACGGTTAGCACAAGCTTCAATGCCAGCGGCGCGCGCCGGTCGAGCACCGCCCAGGCGCGCTCGTGAACCGCCGGTCTTTCGAACTCGGAGCCGATCTCGCCTTCGCGCCGGGGTGCGCCGATCACGCGGGCTGACTTGCGCCGTTGAGATGAAAGGACTCCACCGCCTGCGCCTTGGAATGCACGCCACGCTTCTCAATCAGCGACCGCACGTGCGCGCGCACGGCGCCGGGCTCGATGCCCAGCCTGGCTGCGATCTGCGCGTTGGTCAGCCCCGCGCGAAGCAGCACGAGGATCTCTCGCTCGCGACCGCTTAGCTCGCCATGGGTGTTCGATTGCCCATCCGCAGCTGGCTCGTAGTTCTGCCGCGCCAGCGCGGCCATGGTCACCAGCAGCTCGCCGTCGGCCAGCTTCTTGATCGCGCCGACGAGCTCTTTGGCCGACACCTCCGCCGATAGATAGCCGGCGGCGCCTGCGCTCGCAGCTCGCGTCATCAAGTCTTCGTCGCTCTCAGGGGACAGGATGAGGACAGCCACGTCGGGGCGCGCCTCGCGGATGAGCTCGCAGGCCTGTGTGCCGGCGCTGTCACTGAGGCGCGTGTCCATCAGCACGAGGTCTGGCGCGAGGTGCACGACCTTCTCGACCGCATCCGCGGCCGAAGTGGCCACGCCGACAACGTTGATCTCGCCGAAATCTGAAAGCAGCGAAGAGAGGCCTTCGAACATCAACCGCTCGTCATGGACGAGCAGCACCTTCACGAACGGGGTTTCGTTCACCGCGCCGGCTCTGCGGCCGCCTCCGAGACCGGCGCTGTGCGGACCGGCACGGTGAACTGGAATGTGGAACCTTTGCCGACCTTGCTCTCGACCCAGATCTTTCCGCCGTGGAGCTCGATGATCTGGCGGCTGATGGCCAGGCCGAGACCGGTGCCAACGACCTTGCTCGTCTTGTTGCTCTCGAACCGCTCGTACCGGCCGAAGACGCGACCGATGTTCTCAGGCGCTATCCCGACGCCCTGGTCGGTGACCGCGACGTGCACCTGGCCGTTCTCGAGCGTCGTGGAGATCTTGACCTCGCCGCCGTCAGGCGAGTACTTGACGGCGTTGCTGAGCAGGTTGCTGATCACCTGGATGAGGCGGTCGGAATCCGCGGTGATTATCGGCAATGCCTGGTCGAGGTCGATCCTGATGATGTGGGCCGAGCTCGCGGCTCGCGCGCGATCCACGACGTCTCGCACCAGCCCGTTGATGTCGACCGGCTTGGGGTTGAGACGAACCTTGCCCGCCTCCATGCGATCGAGGTCGAGCATCTCGCTGATCATCCGGTTGAGGCGAAGCGCGTCGCTGTTGATGTCGGTCGCCAGACCTTTCACGTCCTCGTGACCAGTCGATTCGTCCATCAGGATCTCGCTGAAGCCCTGGATGCCGACCAGCGCGGTCCGGAACTCGTGGCTCACCATTGACACGAACTCGCTCTTCAGGTGGTTCAGGCGCTCCAGGCCTGCGAGGTTTGCCGCCGCCGCCTCCTCCGCCTGGTGCTTGGCCGTGATGTCCTCGAACATGGCGAGGTAGTACTCGAGCTTGCCGCTGCGATTTCTCACCGCGGTCACGCTCCAGTGCAGCCACACCTCGGTGCCGTCCGCACGCTTGACGGGGCTGTCGTTCTCGATGCTGTCGACGAGCCCCGAGTCGAGCGGCTTGAACAGCTCGAGCACGCGCATGGTCTCTTCCGGCGAGAGAAAGTCGGATACGAGCGAGCCGATCATGATCTGAGACGGCGCGTGCAGCAGCGAACCCATGCGCGGGTTCGCCTCGACGACGCGATAGTCCGGGGTCACACGCACCACGCCGAGGGGCGCGTGCGTAATCACCTCGTTCAGAAGATTGGTGCGCTGCTCCAGCTGCTGCTCGGCGCGGTCGCGCACCCCGAGCATCGCCAGCGAGTCGCGGTGCAACAGCACCATGCTCACGACGAGCAGAATGCCGAGCGAGCCTGCAACGACGGCCTGGAACTGGTCGAAGCTGTAGCCGTTGGCGCCGCGTACCAGCGTCACCACCGCAGCCATCAAGAGCGCCAACCAGGGCACCGACATCTGCCAGAGGTCGACAGGCCCTTCCTTCTTGATGAGATCGGCGAAGGGCGCAGGCCAGAACGGGGCCAGGGCGATCATCAGGTAGCCGATGACCCACCCGGCGTCGGTGATATTGCCCGTCTTCGTGTAGACGCCGGACGCGGTCAGGTACGAGAAAGAGCTGTCGGCCACGGCTGCCGCGGCCAGTCCTCCGAGGAGCAACGCCATGATTCCGCGCTGCTGCTTGGAGGCGCGGCGCATGGCGAGCAGAAGCGCGGCCATGATGACGATGTCGCCGACCGGGTACGCGGCGCCGATCAGCTGAGCGCTCACCGATGAGGCTGAACCCTGGTAAACGCTGCCCAATCCGAAGGTCCAGCTGACGTAGACGAGCGAGAGAGCGACGATCGCGCCGTCGAGCACGGCCTGGGCCTGGGTGGTGATCCGGCTTGGCGCGGACGGGAAAGTCAAAACTGCGGCGACCGCGAGCGGCACCGATGCCAGGTATCCCGCGTCGGCCGCCGACGGGAACGGCACCGGCTGGTTGAGCCCGATCTCGATGATCGACCAGATCACCTCGCCGGTGCCCCAGCTCAGAGCGGATGCTGCCAGGAACCCCCAGGCCAGGCGCGTCCGCCCGAACTGGCGATGTGCCGCGTAGGCGCAGCTGGCCGCGGCAATCAGGGCGGCAACCGCTTCGCCGATGTCGTCGACGTTGGTGACCGACTGGTCGCCCCCGACGTTGAACCCGATCCATGCGGTAAACGCCGCGCTCAAGACCAAAGCCAGCGCTGCGGCAAGCGCAAAGCGGCGGCCGGCCGGCGTCTGGAACCGCGACCGCGGCCGCGACCTCGCGACGCTCATGTCGACCGCGAGGCGGCCGACCTGGGTGGCGCTCATGGACGATCAGGATGCCGCATTGCGCGCGTTCCGGGACCCCTCAATCGCGGGCCCTTGTTTCGGCCAGGAACTCACGAACTTCCTGACCCAGGCTCTCAGGCGTCCAGGGCTTGGCAATGAACCCGACGCAGCCCGCCGCCCGAGCCGCCACCTCGTCCGCCGGCATAGCGCGGGCGGTGAGCGCGACGACCGGAATGCCGGCCGTCGCTGGGCTCGCCTTCAGTTCCTTCGTGAAGTCGAGGCCGTCCGTTCCCGGCAGCTGCATGTCCATCAGAATGAGGTCAGGCGTCCGCGAAGCCAGGATGGCGCGGGCCTCTTCCGCTGATTCGGCTCCCGAAACCTGGAAGCCCTCGGTCTCCAGCAACACCGTCGCCAGCATCAGGCTGCCGACGTTGTCCTCCACGATCAGAATGAGGTCAGGCTTGTTCATCGCGCCTGATTGGTTCGGCCCTCTGAACCCGTGCGCCGTTCCAGCGCTTCTTTGGCGCTTGCCAGCTCCGCGTACAGCTTGCGCGTGTGCAGGAGGTTTCGAACTCTGAGGAGCACCTCTTCGCGATCGAGCGGCTTGATCAGGAAGTCGTCGGCGCCCAGCAGCAGCGCGCTGTTTCGTGCGACGCGAGTCGTGTCGGCGGTGAGCACAACCACCGGTAGGTAGCCCAGCGCGGCCCGGGGTCCGCGGAGACGGGTGAGGAGCTCGATTCCGTCGGGCTTTGGCATGTGGAGGTCGAGCAGGAGGATGTCGGGCTCGAACTCGGCAAACTCGCGCTCGGCCAGGCCTGATTCGTTGATCGACCTGATCTCCAGATCGGGCTGCTCCGCGAGCATCGCTTCCAGAAGCATGGTGTTCGCGGGCTCGTCGTCGACTATCAGAACCCGGCTCGTCACTGGGCCAGGGCGGCCAGATGCTTGCGCACCTGCTCGGCCAGTGTGCGCGTGTCGATCGGTTTGGCGATGTAGCCGCTGCAGCCGGCCTGGATCGCCAGCTCGGCGTCGCCCGCCATCGCGTGCGCGGTGATGGCGACGATCGGGATCGAGCTCGTTGCCGCCTCGCGCTTGAGCTCACGCGTGAATGCGAGGCCGTCCTCTCCAGGCAATTGGATGTCCATCAGGATCAAGTCGGGAGTCCCCGACGCGATGCGCTCACGGGCTTCCGACGCGCTGCCCGCGACCGCGACGCGATATCCGTCGCGTTCGAGCACGGCCACGGTCAACATCTGGTTGGTCTCGTTGTCCTCGACGATGAGGATGAGGGGCGCGCTCATTTCGCGCCGTTACCGTTTCTTTTGTCGACGACCTGCTGCAGCAAGCCCAGCAGGTCCGCGGCGCCGACCGAGCCGCGGCTCAGGATCGTGGAGACGTGGCCGTTGAGCTGCTTCTTGTCCGCCTCCGTGAGGTGCCTGGCGGTGAGGATCATGATCGGCGTCTGCGCGGTCGACGTGTGCGCGCGCAGCGCCTCGACCACGTCGAACCCGCTGACCTCGGGCATCATGAGGTCGAGCAACACAAGGTCAGGCGGCTTGCGTGTGGCCATGTCGATCGCTTCGCGACCGCCTGATGCAACGTCCACGTGGAAGCCCGCCGGTTCGAGGATTCGTGTCAGCCAGGTGCGGTTCGCGGCCTCGTCGTCGACAACCAGCACGCGCACCGGCGCTGTGTCGCCCGCGGCGCGCAGCCTGAAGCGCTTCAGACGCTCGACCAGCAGCTTGCCGTCGACCGGCTTGACGAAGTAGTCGAGGGCGCCGAGCGCCTTGCCGAGCTCGGGATTGTCGACCACGCTGACCACGACCACCGGGATCGCGCTGGTGGCGTCGTCGCGCTTCAGGCGCGTGATGACCTCCCAGCCGTCGAGCTCCGGCAGCAGGATGTCGAGCGTGATGGCGGCGGGATGCAGCCCGCGCGCGAGGCTGATGGCCTCGTTGCCCGTGCGCGCGAGGTGAGTCCTGAAGCCGGCCGCGCCCAGCTGCCTGGTCAGCAGCTCCGCCGCCGCGACGTCGTCCTCGACCACCAGGACCAGCGGCTTCGACGGATCGTCTGCGCCCGCGCCGTCGGACTTCTCGGTTGGCGTGGGGATTGGCGCCTGAAGTGGCAGCCGCAGCGTGAAAACGCTGCCCTCGCCGACCGTGCTGGTGACTCGAACATCGCCGCCGTGGAGCAGCGCGAACCGGCGGGTCAGCGCGAGGCCAAGGCCGGTGCCCTGCTGCCGGCGCCCCGGTCCAGGGTCGACCTGGTGAAACTCCACGAAGATCTTGCCCTGGTCCGCCTCCGAGATCCCGATGCCCGTATCGGCCACGGAAATCTCCAGCGAGTTCGGCAGGCGCTTCGCGGTGACATCGACTGAGCCGCCCTCGGGCGTGAACTTGATCGCATTCGAGACGAGGTTGAGCAGCATCTGCTTGAGCTTGCCCGCGTCCGCGAGCAGCTCTCCCGCCCCGGCGACGTCGCTGCGAATCGTGATCCGCTTTTCGCCGGCCAGCGGCTCGACGAGCTCGAGCACCTGCGCGACGACCGGCTGAACGGGCACCGCCTGCAGCCGCAGCTCCATCTGCCCGGCCTCGACCTTGGCGAGGTCGAGGATGTCGTTGATCAAGCCGAGAAGGTGCTTGCCGCTGGCGTGGATCTGGGTCAGGAATCGCTTCTGCGTCGCCTGGTCGAATTGCGCGTCCCTGGCGTCGAGCATGAGCTCCGAGAACCCGATGATGGCGTTGAGCGGCGTGCGCAGCTCGTGGCTCATGTTGGCGAGGAAAACGCTCTTGTGCTCGCTCGCGTCGCGCAGCTGGTGGTTCGCGTCCTTCAGCTCGATGATCAGGCGCCGCCGGTCCACGCCCGCCGACACTGCAGTCATGAATTGCTGCACGCGGTTGAGCTCCTCGTTGCCGGTCGCGGGGGAGAACGGTCCTGATGTCACGATCAGGCGCGCGTTGCCGGACAGGTTGGGAACCTCGAGCACGATGAGCTTTACCGTGTCCCCGCTCATACGCTCGTAGCGCTGGACGCCACCCCGTAGCTTGGCCTGCCGCATTTCGAGCTCGTCGAGCAGTTGGTCGTCGATGCCCGTTGAGCCGCGCGGCGCGCCGCCCGCGTCGAAGATCACCGCGCCGCCGCCGCCGGTGAGCCGCATCGCCCATTCGAGCGCTCCGCGGTTCACCTCGTTGGGATCGTCGTCGAGAAGGATGCCGGCCATGAACATGCGCAGGCTCTCCTCCTCAGCCGCGCGCCATTCGCGGCGAAGCCACGCCGGTGGCGCGAAACTCACATAGAGGAGAGGGACGATCGCCAGGATGATCAGCTCGAACACGAGCTGCACCCCGACGTAGGTGGTCGTGATCCGCGCCCCCGCCATCGCCAGGGCGAACAGCAGGATGAGCACCAGGCCCGCGAAGCCCAGGCTGAGCGAGCGCAGCCGCCATGCCTGCACCGCGGGCAGGCTGCGCGCGACCAGCCAGAACCTGACGATCGGCTCGACCACGATCGCGCCCCAGACCACGATGAGGCCGATCGTGAGCCAGAGCGCAAGCGCGGTCGGAGCGTGCAGCAGGGTCGCCGTCTCCACCGCCACCATCAAGGCCACGACGAGCGCTGCGGCGGCGACCCGCCAGCGAGTGCCCAGAGGGATGAGGGACGCGCGGTACATGAGCAGCGCGTAGCCCGAACCCATGAAGCCGGCGAGGCTGACGAACTGCACGATCGGTGCACCGACCTTGGTGAAAGCGGTCACACGACCGAGTGCAACCACCGTCGATAGCAGGACGATTGCAAGCGCCAGGTAGGCGGTCGACTGGTCGCGCTCGCGCAGCCATATCGCCGCCGCTGCGATACCGAGCACGAGAAACGCGACAGCGTCGAGGTTTTGCATGAAGACGATGAGGTCGGTCACGGGCCCCTACGCGACTCCGAGCGTCGAAAGGTTCGAAAGCTCGCCCACCATCACGTTCACGACCTCTGGATCCCACTGCTTGCCCGCGCCGTCGAGAAGCGTCGCGATCGCGTCGTCGACAGAGCGAGCCTTGCGGTACGGCCGGTCGGTGACCAGCGCGTCGTACGCATCGCAGACCGCGACGATTCGAGCGAGGCGCGGGATGGCGCGGCCCGCCAAGCCATCCGGGTAACCATTGCCATCGAAGTGTTCGTGGTGGTTGCGGATGATCGGCAGGAGGTTGGTGCCCGACCGCAGCGGCCGCACGATGGCCTCGCCGATCGTGGCGTGCTGCCGCATCACGTGCAGCTCATCGGCGTTGAGCGGGCCGGGCTTCAGCAGGATGGCGTCCGGCACGCCGATCTTGCCGATGTCGTGGATGATGCCGCCGCGATAAAGCGCGTCGAGCGCGCGCTCTGGCAGGCCCATCTTCATGCCCACGTGGCGCGCGGTCTCCGCAACGCGATGCGTGTGCTTCTCGGTGTACTTGTCCTTCGCTTCGACCGCGGCCGCCAGCGAGAAGATCACCTGCTCGGCGCTGTCCAGGGTGTCGTACACGGACTTGAGGCGCAATGCGGAGCGCACCCGCGCCACCAGCTCGACCCGGTCCACCGGCTTGCTCATGAAGTCGTCGGCGCCCGCTTCGAGCGCGAGCACGCGGTCGTTCGCGTGGTCGAGGGCGGTCAGCATCACCACCGGCAGCAGCCGGCCGCGTGGCATCGCCTTGATGCGCCGGCACACCTCGTAGCCGTCCATCCCGGGCATCTGCACGTCCAGGAGGACGAGGTCGGGAGCTTCCTTCTCGATTGCCGCGAGCGCCTCCGGCCCGTTTTCAGCCGACTGGAGGCGGCAGTCCAGATCGGAGAGGAACGCCTCGACCAGCGCGCGGTTCGTCTCGCCGTCGTCGACGACCAGGACGAGCGGCGCTCCGTTCGAAATCTGCCGCTGCTGCATGGCTGTCATCTGGCCGATTCCCCCGCTGCCGGCCTCCGAATCCGAATGTCGTTACGCACAACGGGGAACAGGTACCCGATCATGCGTGAGCACCTACCGCCGCACAGCCGCGAAGCTGTGCCTGATTCGCGGATCCCGGCTTGTGGCAGGCCGGGCGGTCGCCGCCTTGGTTGCGGGCTGCAGGTCCATTTCGAGAGCGCTCGGAGGGCGAATTCAAACTAGGTCCGAACTCAAAACAAAGGCCCCTCTCCAAAGGTCCAATTACTCGTCAAGCGGACAGTTAACGATGACCTAACGGCTAAACGACGACAAGCCAGCCGCTAAGTCTAGGACCAACCCTCTCTGGTGGCCAGCCGTGCCAGCTCGGTGCGATTGCCGGCGCCAACTTTCTGGAGGATCTGGCGGACGTGGAACTTCACGGTGCTCTGGCTTATGTGGAGGGCGTCGGCGATGGCCGAGTTGGTGGTGCCCTCGACGACCAGGCCGAGGACGCGCCGCTCCAGCTGTGTGAGCTTGGGGGCGGCGGCCGGCTCGGCGGCGGGGGCCGCGCGGCGGAGGGCGTCCGCCATCTCGTTGTTGTCGACCGCCATCGCGGTGATGCCGGCGAGCGCGTCGACAAAGGCGAGCCATTCATCGTCGACCTCGAGCGCCGAGCGGTGGAAGATTTCCAGCACGCCCATTTGCCGGCCGCGCGAGATTAGCGGCGCCGCGCAGTAGGTCCTGAAGCCTTCCCGCGCAAAGAGCGTCCGGCGCTTGAACTGCGACAGGGCACCGCCGGACAGCGCATGGAGGCGCGGTTTGTCGTTCAGTTTCGGCTGCACCAGCTCTGAGGCTTCGAGGCGATATTCCGGCACCGACGTCGATCGAAAGCCCACATGGGCCGCGCTGACGAGGCTGCCGTCGGCCTGGTCCACCAGCATCACATCGGCGGCGTCGACGCGAAGGCTTGCCATCAGCCGGTCGAGGACCACCTGCATGGTCAGGCGCAGGTCAGCGCTGGCCGCGAGCGTCATCGCCACGGTGCGCAGCGCCGCGAGGCGTTCGAGCCTGCGGCTGGAGTCGGTGTATAGCTGGGCGTTGTCCGTGGCCAGGCCTGTCTGGTCGGCGATCGGCTGCAGCCACTCGAGGTCGAGCCGGCTGAGTGGGGCCGCCGGACGCGACTCGAACACGCCCAGGCTGCCGACGGTGGCGCCGCGCGCCCGCATGGGCACGATCATGATCCCGACGTCAACCCACGGTGCCATCACGGGCGGCGCCTTCTTCGTGAAGTACGAGTGGACGTCGTCGCGGAGCGTCCTCAGGAAATCATCGCGGCTGACGCTGGGGAGGAGCAGCGGCTCCCCTGTGTCGATCACCTTTTCGGCGAAAGCGAGGCCTGACGCCTCGCCCGAACGGTGCAGCTCCTCGAGGTATCTCGCCAGTTGCGGCTCGCGTTCGTTGGCGGCTACCACCTTGATGTGGCGTGGGTCTTTGCCGATGAGACAGGCAACCCATGTGCCTCGTCGCATGCGGCTGAGCGCGCTCGTGACCGCGTTGAGGATCGCCTCCGGGTCGAGGCGCGTGTCGCGGATCCGATCGGTCAGCTCGGCCAGGACATGACTCGGCCCGCCGGTCCCCATCTCTGTCGCCCGGGCCACGCTCGAAAACGATGGTTCGCCCTGCAATCGACCCGCTGATCTCCTCCCTGGCGGCGTCAAGTATAGAAAGACCATTTACAAATTCAGCCTCCCGCGGCCGTTCGAATCCCGCGATGCAAGGCTGTTATGTGTTGCTTGACAACTCCTCCGGTTAGAGATCTACTGGCCGCAATTCGCCCCGATCGTGGGCGGAACCGCAAGGAGGACCCCAATGCGCCGTTTTCTCATCTCGATGATCCTGGCCGTATCCGCAGTTCTGGTCACCGCTGCGTCCGTGGGCGCTGACACCATCTGCCACTGCAGTTAAGTCAGGAGAAATTTGGCCTCGATGAGCCGGCGGTATTGCTGTTATGTGGAGCGGCTGTTAGGCTGGCTGCCGGTGTGGTAGTTACGCAGCAGCCCGGCAGCAGGCGCCGCCGGCTCCCCGGTCTCGCCGTTCGCCCCGGCGCGATCAAACAAGCGCGCGCCGAGGCAGGCCTGTCGCTCGCCCAGGTCGCATCGGGCGAGGTCAGCCGCACCGCGATCTTCCTCGCAGAGACGGGCAAGACCCGGCCGACGCTGCCGACAGTGCAGCTGATCGCGGCACGCACCGGCAAGCCGGTGGAATTCTTCCTCGACGAGAACGACGCTGCGCTGATCAAACGCGTCGATATCGACAAGCTGCGCGGACTCGCGGCCGCGGAGAGGTTCAGCGACCTGGCCGCTTCGGCCAAGGCCGCCAAGATAGAAGCGGTCGAAGCTCTGGACCGAGCGTGGTCCGCCTACTTCCTGGGTCAGGCGTACTTCCGGCTGGCCAACCCGCATCCGGCGCTGGACGAGCTGCGTGAGGCTCGCGACACCTTTCAGCGGTCAGGCGACCACTGGATGGTCGTGGACTGCACCGATTTGATCGCAGGCGCGCTCAGCCTCCTCGAGGATCGGGCGGCGCTCGGCATCGCGGAAGCCAACCTGGAGGCCTGCCGGCGGCTGAAGCCGGCGAACCGCGCGCTCGAAGCGCGGGTCATCGGCCGGCTTGGCTCCATCCACCTCGTCCTGCACAACTGGTCGAAGGCTGTCGAGTACTACCAGTCGGCCGTCGAGGTCGCAGGCGAGCTCAAGGACTTGAGCCGCCTGGGCAAGATGTACGGCAACCTGGGCGGCGCCTACGAGCATCTGGGCGATCTGACCCGGGCGCGCTCGTACTCGCAGAAGTCGATAGCCATCCACGAACTCCTCAACGATCAGATCTCGGTGGCGCGGGCTGAGAACAATCTCGGCCTCGTGCTGATGAAGCAGGGCGACCTCGACCAGGCGCGCGAGCATCTGGACCGGGCGTTGCGCATCTTCGACGAGTCGGGGGTCGAGGTTGGCAAGGGCCACCTTCTCCTCAGCCTGGCCGAGCTCGAGCTCAACGGCAGGGACCCTGATGGTGCGCGGCGCTACTCGCTGCTGGCGCGCGACATCGCGGTGCGGCACAGCGAGCTGGGTGTGCTCGGCAAGGCGCACGAGATCATGGGCCAGGCGGCGGAGATGACAGGCAACATCGCGGTCGCGGACCTCGAGTTCCAGGCCGCCATCTCGACTCTGGAGCGGAGCGCGCATCTGACCGAGCACCTGGTCGCGTGCCTGGCGATGTACGCACAGGTTTTGGAGGCGCGCGGCGACGCGCGGGGCGCTCTGGACCTGCTGAAGCGGGCGATCAGCGCCACGCGTCCCGAGCTTGCACCTACCGCGCCGGCTGAAGAGGAAGCGGAAAGCACCGCGTAGCAAGTCCGGCAAGGACTTATCTGTTTCTCAAGCCGGGCCTTATAACTCCTCACCATGGGCGGTTCCCGCGTGCTGGTGGTCGAGGACGACGCGCGCCTGGCCGCCACCCTGGAGCGAGTCCTCACCGCCGAGGGCCACGAAGTCGAGGTGGCCGGCGACGGGCTTGAGGCCCTGCGCCGGGCGAGGCTCCGCGCGCCGGACCTGGCGGTGCTCGACGTGATGCTGCCGGGGGCCGACGGCATAACCGTCTGCAAGCGCCTGCGCGAGACCGCACAGTTCCCGATCCTGATGCTCACCGCGTTGAGCGGCACCGAGCATCGCGTGCGCGGGCTGGACAGCGGCGCAGACGACTACCTGGTCAAGCCCTTCGCGTACCGGGAGCTGCTCGCGCGTGTGCGCGCGCTCCTGAGGCGCTCCCGACCGGCCGACCGGCTGCGCTTCGCCGACGTCGAGCTCGAGCCGGCGGCGCACGCCGCGTGGCGCGGGACGCGACGGCTCGCACTGACGGCTACCGAGTTCGACCTGCTCGAGTACCTGCTGCGCCATCCCCGCCAGGTGCTTTCGCGCGACCAGCTGCTGGCCGCGGTGTGGGGGGACGAGCCCGACGGCGACAACGTGGTTGCCGTCTACGTCGGCTACCTACGCCAGAAGCTCGAAGAGGATGGTGAGCCACGGCTCCTGCACACGGTCCGCGGCTCGGGTTACGCATTCAGAGAAGACGCGTAAGCCGTGTCGCTGCGCCTGCGGCTGGCACTGTTCGGCGCGGCGGTCGTGGCCCTCGCGCTCCTGCTGTTCGGGGTCCTGATCTACTCGCTGCTCGCGCTGGGCGCGAACACCAACCAGGACACGGCGCTGCGCAACCGGGCGCATCAAGCCGCGTCCGGCACGTCGGTGTACGGCGTCGCCCCCCGTACGCCGATCGCGCCGGCCGACCTCGGCAGCAGCACCGACATCTACATCGAGCTGCTGGATGCCAGTGGCGCACCGCTGTACACCACAGCGTTGCTGCACGGAGGCTTCCCGCCCGTGGCGGAGGGGCTGTTGCAGCAGGCGAGCGCGCGCAACGGGGCGTTCGGCACCGCTGCGGGCCTGCGCATGTACGCCCAGCCGGTCAACGGTGGTTTCGTGCTCGCGGGCCAGTCGACGCGCGTGCCCGCGTCGAACCTCTCCGGCGTCCTCGTGTTCATCGTCATCTCTGCCGTGCCTCTCCTGATCGGCGGTCTCATAGCGTCGTGGCTCGTGGCTGGGCGCGCGCTTCGGCCGCTGCGGGTGGTCGCGCGCACCGCCGACGACATCGGCACGACGCGGGATTTCGGGCGGCGCCTCACCGTCGGCCCTCGTCGCGACGAGGTGGCGAGCCTGGCGTCGAGCTTCAACCGCATGCTCGACACGCTGGAGGCCGCGCTCGAGTCGCAGCGGCGATTCGTCGCCGACGCGTCGCACGAGCTGCGAACTCCTCTCACCACCATCCAGGGCAATGCAGGCCTGCTCGCAGTAGGTCCCAACGTCGATGAGAGGGTGCGCCGCGCAGCTGCCGCGGACATTGTGGGCGAGAGCGAGCGGATGGCCCGGCTCACCGACCGCCTGCTCACGCTCGCGCGCGCCGACTCCGGCCTCGACCTCCAACTGGCCCCGGTTGCCCTCGCGACCGTAGCCGCGGAGGTCGCGCGCCAGGCGGCGGTGGTGCATCCGGATCTGACGCTGAGCACTGACCTTGCCGAGCTCTCCGTGCAGGGCGACGCGGACGCGCTGCGCCAGCTCCTGTGGATCCTCATCGACAACGCCACGCGTCACGCGAAATCGCGCATCACCGTGACGCTCCATCCGCAGGACGGTTGGGCGCGCCTCCTGGTTGCGGACGACGGTCCTGGTGTTCCGGCCGCCGAGCGCGAGCGGATCTTCGAGCGCTTCTACAAAGCGGACCCGGCGCGGCGCGACGGCGGCGCCGGTCTCGGTCTCGCGATCGCGCGGTGGATCGCCGATCAGCACCGCGGCCGGATCATCGCCGCCGACGGACCGGCGGGCGGCGCGGGTTTCTTCGTCGACCTCCCGCTCTTATCGCCTTCTTAGACGGCGCGCCCACGATGGGCGCATGTACGACATCGCCCCGGACCACGCGATCGGTCTCATCGCTGGATTCGTTGCATTGCCAATCGCCATCGCCTGCGTGCGCTTGAGCCGCACGCTCCGTCGCCGCCCGGGCTCGGTGCAGATCGCCTGCGTGCTCATGCTGATCACCGCCGCCATCCACCTGGCGCTGATCCCGCACCACCTGGCCACCGATCCCATCACTGCTCTGCTGTTTCTCGGCAACGGCATCGGCTTCATCGCACTGGCCATGGCCGTGCGGTGGCGCTGGTGGCGGCCGGCATCAGCCGCGATGCTGGTGACGACCATCGTCGCCTACCTCATATATGTAGACGCGAGGCTCGAGGGCGCCGACCAGGTCGGTCTGGCCACGAAGCTCATCGAGCTCGCGGCGCTGGGCATGGTGCTGGTGCCGGCGCGCAACGAGCAGTCGCAGCGCGACCGGCCGTCCTACTGGGCGCTCCTGAGCGCCGGCCTGCCGGCGCTCATCTTCGTCAGCGGTGCATCGGTCTGGGTCGACGCCCTGGCTCATCCCGACGCGCGCCACGTGCACGCGGGCGCGTTGCTGCAGTCGACCAACGCCGTGCCCACGGCCACGCAGCAGGACGCGGCGGCGCAGCTGTACGACGAGACGGCGGCCGCAATCGAGCCCTACCAGGATTGGCGCAAAGCGTGGGCCGCGGGCTACCGGCCTTCGGGCTCCACCACGACACCGTCGACGCACTGGTTCAACGCCGCATACGACAAGAGCGGATACGTGATGGACCCGCAGCATCCGCAAGGCCTCGTGTACGCGAACACTCACCACGGCCCGGTGCTGCTGGGCGCGATGTTCCAGATGCACGGGCTCGGCCAGTTCGGTCCCGATCCCGGCGGCCCGATCACCGCGTGGCATCAGCACGAGAACATCTGCTTCAGCCCGATGGGCCTCGAGTTCAGCCTGATGACCCCATTCGCGACGTGTCCCATCGGATCTTTCGATCTGACCGCGCCGGCCATGCTGCACGTCTGGATCGTCGACAACCCGAAAGGCGGACCGTTCGCGGTCGACATCGACCCAGCGGTGGTCGCCGCGATCGACAAGACATGAGCACCACCAGCCGTCCTGAGGCCGCCTTCGTTCTGCTGCTCATGCAGGCCACGTTCTGGCTGCTGGCCGGCGTATCGGGATTGCCGTTCGTGCTCGGCGGAGAGGTGTTCATGCTCCTGCTTGCGGCAATCTCATTCGCGCTCGCCGCGGTCACGACCGTGGCGGCGATCTTCGTGGTGCGCCGGCGGCGCTGGGCGCGGCGCACGATCCTGATCCTCGAAAGCCTCTGCGTGCTCGGCTCCCTGCTGCTGTTCGTTCTGCCCCTCGGCGCGAACCGAGGCCCGGTGTCGGTGCTTGTCAACCTGGTGCTGCCGCTCGCGGTGATCGCGCTGCTCGCGAAGCGCATCGGAATATCGGGAGCGAGCACCGGGTAGCATCGGTTCGTGATCAACCCGCAGCACGACGCGGTGATCGAGTTCTGCGTCCCTTGAGACTATCTCGACCGGGCCGTGAGCCTGGCAGACGAGATCCTCTCGAAGTGGGCGCCGATCATGCGCACGGTCGAGCTTCGGTCGGGCGGCAGTGGTCGATTCGAGGTGACGCTCGACGGTGAGCTCCTCTTCAGCAAGTCGCAGCTGAAGCGCCACGCCAACCCGGGCGAGGTGACGGCGATGTTCGAAAAGAAGCTCGGGCCGGCCTTGCGCTGGCGCAACGACTAGCCGCGCAAAAAGCACAAGCGCCCGACGGCCAGGCCGCCAGGCGCTTGCTTCTTTGCGCTAGGGCTTGATTACCAGTAGTACCAGCGTCCGCCGCCCTCTGCCGCGCGGAAGAAGAACCCGAGGACCCAGAGCACCAATCCGATGATCAGGATCCACCAGAGGAAGCTCAGTGACGCCGAAAGGAACCCACCGCCTCCGAAAAGCAGAAGCAGCAGAACCAGAACGATCAGCGCTACCAGCACTTCGTTTACCTCCTTTTTTGCGAGTCACCACACGTGGCGGCGCCCGCGGATTCGCTCATTTCGGTAACCGATGAGCGTCCCCGGCTACTTAGCGGCGGGTTCAGAGCCCCCGCGTGAGGCGGATGGCCCAGGCCACGCCGGTACCGATCCCTCCGCCGACTATCGCCCCGACCGCGACATCGCTTGGGAAGTGGTGGCCGAGGTAGACGCGCGATACGCCGACCGCCGTCGCCAGCGTGAAGGCCATCGGCGCGGCGCTGGGATAGAAGGTCGCGAGGGCGGTGGCAGCCGCGAACGAGGCCGCGGTGTGGCCCGACGGAAATGACGCGTCGGCCGGCTTGATGCCCACCACCAGGACCTCGCGGTCGACGAACGGACGCTTGCGCCGGAAGATCGGCTTCATCAACCGCTGGACCACGTAGCTGGCCGACAGGCATCCGAGCGCAGTGGCGATGCCGGCCCGCCGGCCCCTCGCCCCACCGAGCCAGGCAATCCCGATCCCCGCGACCACCCAGCCGAGGCCTTCGCCCGCGTCTGACACTGCCGTGCAGTACCGGTCGGTGACCGTGGCGTGGGGCAGACCGTGGATCGTCTGGAAGACGCGCCGGTCGAAGCTTGTCGGCACCGGGCGCACTGGATTGGCATCAGCGGCCACGAAGATTTCAACGCCCGGCCATCGGTAAAGGACCCGGACCAGGCGTTGTGCACTTGTCATGAAGGCTTCGAGCGACGAGATGGAACGTCAGATGAAAGACATCGTCGGCAACGTCGAAAGCAGCATCGAGAGCGGTATCGAGGCGTTCGATCGCTACGGCCGCCCGTGGATGCAGCGCAACCGCACGACCCTGATGGCGATAGGCGTGGCCGCACTGGTGGGACTCGGCGCCGCGGTGATGATCAGCCGGCGCCGGCGCCGCCGCACGTTGGTCGCCCGCCTGCGCGACGCGCGCACCAACGTCGGCGATCGCCTCGAGCGACCGATGTCGACCATCCGGTCGGCCGCAGAACGCATGTCCCGCTAGCGCGCTAGAGCGCACTAAAACCCGCGTACAGACAGGCCGTCTGAGCGTTACCGATATGGGTGCGCCGATGCGCGCGTGCCCAGATCGAATTCATCAGGAGGTCCTGCCGTCTTGGGCACAATTCTTTTCATCATCCTGGTCGTGGTCGTGCTCGCGGCGCTCGTCGGCGCCGGGGGTTACAGCGTCCGGAGATACTGGAGTCCTGCCGGTTCGGAAGTCGTCGAAACCGGTGGCGACACCACGGGCGCCGGTGCAGGCATCGCCGCAGCGCTGATCGCGCTGCTCGTGCTGATCCTGCTGTTCTTCGGCTTCACGCGATGGAACTGGTTTGGGGCCGTCCCCAGCCAGAGCGCTCCGCCTCAGCAGCAGACGTCGGTTTCTTCACCGGCGCCGTTGCCGAGCGGCGGTGGCGCGAGCGGCTCGCCTGCTGCTTCGCCAAGCGCCTAGCAGGCATCATCGTCTCTCGCTCTGAGGGCCGGACAACTCCGGCCCTCTTCCTTTTTCCGAAGCCATCACCATTGATGGCATGAAATTCGGCATCGCCATCTTTCCGACGGACTACGCGATCTCCATGAGCGAGCTGGCGCCGGCCGTGGAGAGCGCCGGTTTCGAATCGCTGTGGGTGGCCGAGCACTCACACATCCCGGTGAGCCGGGAGAGCCCGTATCCCGCGGGCGGCGAGCTGCCTCGGATGTACATGCACACGATGGATCCGTTCATCGCTCTCACCGCCGCGGCGGTGGCCTCGAAGAAGCTTCTGGTCGGCACCGGCATCTGCCTTCTGATCGAGCGCGATCCAATCCACACTGCCAAAGAGGCCGCCAGCGTGGACGTCATCTCCCGCGGCCGGTTCCTGTTCGGCATCGGCGGCGGTTGGAACCGCGAGGAGATGGCCGACCACGGCACAGCATTCGAGACGCGCTGGACTGTCCTCCGCGAGCGGGTGGAGGCCATCAAGGCGCTGTGGACCCAGGAGGAGCCGGAGTATCACGGCCAGTTCGTCAACTTCGAGAAGAGCTGGGCCTGGCCGAAGCCGGTTCAGAAGCCGCACCCGCCCGTGATTCTCGGCGGCAACGGCGAGAAGACGCTGCAACGCGTCGTGAACTACTGCGACGGCTGGATGCCCAACCGCGGCACGGCCCTGGAGCGCATCGCCGAGCTGCAGGAGATGGCGAAAGCCGCGGGCCGCGGGCACATCCCGGTGACCTTCTATCCGCGCGCCACGGCGGAAGACATCGAAAAGGCGGCCGAGGCGGGAGTCGAGCGTTGTGTCTTCTACGTCTCGCCTGACGGCCGCGCGCCGGCGCTCACCAAGCTGGACGAGCTGACCAAGCTGACCGCGCCTTACCGCAGCGAATAAGCCCGCAACTGCTAGCAAATAGCGGCTAATCCCCGCATTTGCTACATTTGCCGCATGGCCCGGCTACGTATCGGCCAGGTGGCGGAACTGCTGCGGGTGAGTCCCGACACGGTGCGCCGGCTCGTCGACTCGGGACAATTGAAGACGGTGCGTTCGGCCGGCGGTCAACGCCTGCTCGACAGCGCGACCGTGGCCCGCTATATGGCATCGCAGCCGCGGACCGAACCGCCGCCCGTCGCGCGCGAATCCGCCCGCAATCGATTCCCCGGGATAGTCACCCGTGTCGTCAAGGACACCGTGATGGCGCAGGTGGAGATGCAGTCGGGACCGCACCGCATCGTCTCGCTCATCTCACGGGAGTCGGCCGATGAGCTCGGCCTCAAGCCAGGGGTGGTGGTGGTCGCCTCGGTGAAGTCCACCAACGTCGTCATCGAGCTGCCTCGAAGTTGAGGCTTCTCGCGTGTCTGGCGGTTGCGCTCGTCAGCGCCTGCGGATCGTCGAGCGCGAGCGCGTCGACGACGCTCACTGTATACGCCGCTTCGTCGCTGACGGAATCGTTCAACGCGGTCGGCGCGGCCTTTCACAGCGCTCACGCCGACATCGCGGTGCGATTCAACTTCGCCGGCTCGCCAACGCTCGTGACCCAGATCGAGAACGGCGCGCAGGCCGACGTCTTCGCCTCAGCCGACACGACCAACATGGACAGGCTCCGCACCGACGGCTTCACTGCGGCGCCGCCCGCGGTCTTCGCCCACAACGAGCTCGAGGTAGTGGTGGCGGCCGGGAACCCGAAGCACATCGAGTCTCTGTCCGACTTGGCCAGGCCGGGGGTCATTTACATCTCGGCGGGTCCAACCGTGCCCGCCGGCAAGTACGCGGCCCAGACTCTGGCGAGGGCGGGCGTCCGGGTCACGCCCAAGAGCCTGGAGACCGACGTCAAGTCGGTGGTGAGCAAGATCGAGCTGGGCGAGGCCGACGCGGGGATCGTGTACGCGACCGACGTCAAGGCTGCCGGTGGCAAGGTCCTGGGCGTCTCCATCCCCGACGCCGACAACGTGATCGCCACTTACCCGATAGTCACAGTGCGGTCGAGGTCGGCGGCCGACGCATTTGTGCGATTCGTGACGTCGTCGGATGGCCAGGCGATCCTGAAGAGGTACGGCTTTCTCCCGGCCTGAGCGGGCGCCGATCCCCATAGCGATCCTTGCGGCCATCGGCGCCGCTTTTTTCGTGCTGCCGCTGGTCGGCCTGATCGCGCGCACGCCGTGGGGCGACGCGCCGCGCGAGCTCACGTCGCCGGCGGCTCTTGACGCGCTTCGGCTGTCGCTGATCGCATCGCTTTCCGCGACCGCCATAGCGCTTCTGCTCGGCGTGCCACTCGCGTGGCTCTACGCGCGCGTCGAATTTCCCGGCCGCGCTCTCGTGCGCGCGCTCACCACGCTGCCTATGGTCCTGCCTCCGGTGGTCGGCGGCATCGCGCTTCTGCTCGCTTTCGGCCGGCGCGGCCTTCTCGGCGGGCTGTTGTCCGACATCGGCATGACGCTGCCGTTCACCACCGCCGGCGCGGTGATGGCTGAGACGTTCGTCGCGATGCCGTTCCTCGTCCTCACGGTCGAGGCGGGCTTGCGGTCGATGGACCGCCGCTACGAGGACGCCGCGCGCACGCTGGGCGCGGGGCGCTGGAAGGTTTTCTGGCGGGTGACCATGCCGCTCATCGCCCCGTCACTGCTGGCCGGCGCCGTCCTGTGCTGGGCGCGCGCTCTCGGCGAGTTCGGGGCGACGATCACCTTCGCCGGCAATTTTCCCGGCGTGACGCAGACGATGCCGCTCGCCGTGTACCTGTTGCTGGAAAGCGATCCTCAGGCGTCGTTCGTGCTGAGCCTGCTGCTGCTCGCCATCTCCGTGGCGGTGCTCGTCGGTCTTCGGCATCGCTGGCTGGGCACGCTATGACCCTTGAAGCCGCCGTCCGGCTCCGTCAGGGCGACCTGGAGCTCGACGTCAAGCTCGAGATCAAGCCTGGCGAGGTGGTGGCGCTGCTCGGTCCCAACGGCGCCGGCAAGACGACGCTGCTGCGCGCGCTGGCCGGGCTGGTACCGATCGATTCGGGGTACGTACGCCTGGACGGGTTGACGCTCGAGGACACATCGACGCGGACCTACGTGCCAACTGAGAAGCGGCCAATTGGGTTTGTCTTCCAGGACTATCTGCTGTTTCCGCACATGAGCGTGCTCGACAACGTGGCCTTCGGCCTGCGAGGCGCCGACGCAAAATCCCACGCAGCGTCCTGGCTCGAGCGGGTCGGCCTGCGCGACTTCACCGCGTCGCGCCCGCAGCAGCTGTCCGGGGGTCAGCGCCAGCGCGCCGCCCTCGCTCGAGCGCTCGGGCCCGATCCGCGCCTGCTCTTGCTCGACGAGCCGATGGCCGCGCTCGACGCGAGCGCGCGGGCAGAGGTGAGGCGTGATCTGAAGCGGCACCTCTCCACCTTCGAGGGCATCCGTTTGCTGGTCACTCACGATCCGCTCGAGGCAGTGGCTCTCGCCGACAGGCTCCTGGTGATCGAGAAAGGACGGCTCGTGCAGGAGGGCACGCCGGCCGAGGTCGCCGCGCGACCGCGGTCCGCCTATGTGGCCGACCTGGTGGGCATGAACCTGTTACGCGGCGCAGCCGATCACGGATCGGTGCGAACCGACGGAGGAGTTTCAGTCGCCGCCGCCGGCGCGCACGAAGGCGAGGTGTTCGTGGTCATCCACCCCCGCGCGGTGGCGCTACACGCGCAACGCCCCGAAGGCAGCCCGCGCAACGTGTGGCGCGGCCGCACCGAGGCGATCGAGGTCACAGGCGAACGGGCTCGGGTCCGCGTCACCGGCCCGGTGCCATTGGTCGCCGAGGTCACACCCGCATCGCTGGCGGAGCTGCACCTCGCCGAAGGCAGCGATGTGTGGATCTCGTTCAAGGCGACGGACGTAAGCGTTTATCCGGCGTGAAAGGAAGAGGGACCGGGCGCGGGCCCGATCCCCCTTTCAGGTGTGGTAGGTGTCTAGTTAGTCGCCGCTGTTATCCCCGCCGTTGTCGTGTGAGTCGTCGCCGCTGTCGTGCTGGTCGTTGTTGTTGTCGCCCTGCTGGTTGTCGTTGGTGTCGTTGTCGACCTCTGGCGCCTCGGGCGGCTCGGCCGGCTCAGCCTTCTGTTGCGCGTTGTCGTTCTCGTTTTCCTGTTCGGGCTCGCGCGCTCCCGTCGCCACCTGCGAATGCTCGGTCCGAATCGTTATGAGCGAACTGTGCGGAGCGGTCCCGCTGAATGTGCCCAGGCCGCTGCTCAACTGTGCGTGGGCCGAAATGCCCAGCGCTGCCACCAGGATCGCGCCCGCCGCGACCGCCAACAGGTTCGTGTATCGCTTGCGCATCAATCGCGTGCTCCCTCTGTTTGTTCGGCGCCGCGGCCGGCGCCTCTGGCATCAATCAACGCCGCAGACCGGCGAAGTCGGAAGTCAGTCGCTCGGCGAAGCTGACGGCGATGGCTGGGGCGATTGGTCGCCACCATCGCCATCGTGATCACCGTCGCCATCGGTCGGCTGCGCGGTGGGTGACGGCTGCGGCTGCTCGTGCTCAGGGGACTGGGTCGGTTGCGGCGACTTGCCGGACTCTGGTGATTCCGTTGCTTCCGGCGTCTCTGTCACCTCGGGGGACTCGTGCACGACAGTTCCGACCTGCGAAGTCGGCGTTGGGCTGGCGGTCCCGGCCGGCACTCCCGAGTTGTGCGTGATGTTGTCCACAGAGCGCACGATCCATTCGCGCGGCTGCTGCAGACCGACAAGCGCGATGACCACGGCCGCGGCCAACGCCATTGCCGCAAATGAGCGCAGTCTCCGGTTAGGTTCGGGCGCTTCCGTCGCGGCGATTGCGTATTCCGCCTGCGACGGCTGCGGGCTGACCAGCGGCGCGCCTGATTCGAGGGCGGCCGAAAGCCGCTGCCGCAGATCCTCGGGGAGCTCGCGGTCAGGCATCGCTGACTCCAGTTCGCTCACGCGGCATTAAAACGCCCTGGCCTGTCGAAGTCGGAACTTCGCCGCGCCACTCGGGTCCGAGGCGGCGGGCCAGCTCGTCGCGGGCTTGCGCCAGGCGGGCGCCGACTGTGCGCTCGGATACGCCCTCGAGCTTCGCGATCTCCCGGTTGTTGTAGCCGTGGTGGTAGCGCAATACGAAGTCGGCGGCCACACGCGGAGGCAGTGATGAGATGGCCCTGACGATCTCCGCCTGGGTCGCTGCCTCGGCCGGATCCCTGCCCGCGGCCGGTCGGCCGATCCGGCGCAGGATCTCGCCCACGGTACGCAGCTTCGCGCGCCGCCGGTACGAGATCGCGGTATTGACCGCAATCTGATGCAGCCAGCCTTCCGGCGCCGAGTCGGGCCGGAATCGCGGCCATGCGCGCCATGCCCTGACGAACGCTTCCTGGACGCAGTCTTCGGCGGCGGACGCGTCGCCGGTGATCGCGAACAGGGTCCGCAGCAGGCGCGGGTAGTTCTCGCGATACAAGCGGTCGAAGTCGTCGCGGTCGCCCGGGCGAAAGGCCGCGCTCATGAGCCTGTCAACGATTACGGCCCCGAGTTACCTGCGTACGCATAATCATTTGCGGATGGCTGAGCACGCGATTGGCGTGGTGGGGCTGGCGACGATGGGCATGAACCTCGCGCGCAACCTCGCATCGCACGGCGCAAGCGTCGCAGTCTACAACCGCACCCGAAAGCGCACCGACGACTTCATGACCGAGTTCGGGAGAGAGGGGGACTTTCATCCGGCCTTCTCGCTCGAGGAGCTCGTGGAGACGCTGCGTCCTCCGCGGGCGATCCTGATCATGGTCAAGGCCGGCGCTCCGGTGGACGAGGCGATCGATTCGCTTTCGCGGCTGCTGCAGCAGGGCGACACACTGATGGATGGCGGGAACTCGCTCTTCCACGACACGCGCAGGCGTGCAGCATCTGCGGCTCAGCGCGGGCTCGGCTATCTCGGCATGGGCGTGTCAGGCGGGGAGGAGGGCGCGTTGCACGGCCCGAGCCTCATGCCCGGCGGGCCGCGCGAGTCGTACGACCGCGTGGCCGAGATGCTCAAGGCGATCGCGGCGCAAGTAGATGGCGAGCCGTGCTGCACGTACATCGGCCCGGACGGCGCGGGCCACTTCGTGAAGATGGTCCACAACGGCATCGAGTACGCCGATATCCAGCTCATCGCCGAGAGCTACGACTTCCTGCGCCAGGCGCTTGGCCTCGACGCGACGGAGCTGGCGGCGATCTTCAAAGACTGGAACCAGGGCGAGCTGCAGTCGTATCTCATCGAGATCACGGCCAACGTTCTCGCCAAGCGCGATGACGGCACCGAGTCGTCGCTGGTCGATCACATCGAGGACGAGGCGGAGCAGAAGGGCACCGGCCGGTGGACGAGCCAATCCGCGCTCGAGCTCGGCGTGCCGCTGACCGGCATCACCGAGGCAGTTTTCGCGCGCATGCTCTCGAGCCAGAAGCAGGAGCGTGTGGCGGCGTCATCGATCCTCGCCGGCCCGTCCCAGGCGACGCGCAGTGGTGAGCGCGCGGCGCTGATCAACGATGTGCGGGACGCGCTCTACGCCGCGAAGATCGTGGCGTACGCCCAGGGCTTCGAGCACATCGTCGCGGGCTCGAAGGAGTACGGCTGGGGCGTCGACCTCGGATCGCTGGCCACGATCTGGCGCGGCGGCTGCATCATCCGCGCGCAGTTCCTCAACCGCATCCGCGACGCGTATCGCGAGCAGCCGGATCTCCCAAACCTTATGCTCGCGCCCTTCTTCAAAGATGCGCTTGCCTCGTCGCAGGGCGCGTGGCGGCGCGTGGTGAAAAGCGCCATCGACGCCGGCGTGCCAGTGCCCGCGTTCACGTCCTCACTCGCCTACTACGACGGTTACCGCCGCGCACGCGGTCCCGCGAACCTCATCCAGGGGCTGCGCGACTACTTCGGCGCACACACGTATCACCGCACCGACCGCGATGGCGCGTACCACACGCGGTGGGCGCAGGACGGGGCCGAGGTCAAGTCCGACTAGTCGGAGTCGGATCCTTCGGGTTCTGTCCGAGCACCAGGAAAACGATGGCCAGCGCGACGGCCAGGAGCGGCATGCCCCAGTCGCTGACCGGCCCTTCCCGAAACGCGATGCGTACCACCGCTGAGGTCAGCACGTATGAGCCACCAAGGATCAGCGCCAAGCGAAAGCGCCTCGCCGCGTAACGCAGCTGCTGGCGCAGACCGCCAGGGCGGAGCGAGAGGACAGTGAAGCTGACCAGCGCGATCAGCACTACGCCGATGAGGAATCCCCTCAGGCGGCGCGCCTCCGCCGGGTCAACGCGAGGTCCGCATCATCGGTGGTCACGCGCAGCTTGCGAAAGTTGTGCAGCGCGAACCGGTCACAGGCCGTTTCCGCCGCCGAGCCCCTCTTCAGCTCCTCATGCAGGTACCAGTGCAGCCACTCGTGGCAGTAGAGAAATCGCAGCACTTCGCGGCGCGACCGGAACATCACGTTCTCCGAGAGCCAGGAGAAATGCATGCCCTTGCCGCGCTTGCGCCGCGCGCCGTGATAGACGCGCTCGAGGAAAGGATGAAACGGCATCGGGACCTGCAGCGTGATGCGCTTGCTGTCGAAATCGCACAGT
This sequence comes from Candidatus Dormiibacterota bacterium, assembly GCA_036518815.1. Taxonomy (GTDB): domain Bacteria; phylum Chloroflexota; class Dormibacteria; order Dormibacterales; family Dormibacteraceae; genus CF-118. The sequence continues at coordinate 9,007 of DATDML010000026.1, read as the reverse complement.
GCGGCCAGGTGAGGTGCGCGGCGATAGCGCAGCGGCTTGATGACCACGTCGTAGTGGCACTTCGGCAATCCGGCGAGCGCTCTGCGAGCCTCGGCGGTGGTCATCTCCGCCAGCTCGCTGTAGATCACTTCTGGTCTTTGGGCTCGAGCTTGGGCGCCTGCGGCTCCAATTTGATGGACACGGAGTTGATGCAGTAGCGCAGCCCGGTCGGGTCGGGCCCGTCGTCGAACACGTGGCCCAAATGGCCGCCGCATTCGGCGCAGGTGACTTCGGTGCGGACCATGAAGTGGCTCGTGTCGACGTGCTCGTCGACAGCCTCGGGGTTGACCGGCTGGTAGAAGCTCGGCCAGCCGCAGTGGGCGTCGAACTTCGTGTCGGAAACGAACAGCTCAGCACCGCAAGCAGCGCAGCGATACAGGCCGGGCGTCCGGGTGTCCCAGTACTCGCCGGTGAAGGGTCGCTCGGTGCCTTTCTCGCGTAGCACGTGGTACTGCTCGGGGGTCAGGTCCTGGCGCCATTCCGACTCGGATTTCTTGACTTTCTGGCTCATCGGGCCCCCCAGTCTACGACCGGGCGAGCTGGCTCGCGGTGATCAAACGGGCCACGTCGACGGGGGAGACGATGCCCACCAGCCGGCCGCTGTCGTAGACCAGAACCCGGTTCTCGATCGCGTTCCCGATGCGCTCGATCAGGGCCGAAAGCGCCTCGTCCGGCCTGGCCGTCGGGATCTCGGAGATCGGCCTGGCGACGCTGCTGAGCCGCCCATCGGCCGCCTCGCGACCGAGCTTCACGAGGTCGCCCAGCCGGACCACCCCGGTGAGTTCGCCGCCCGGCTCGTGGACGGGATAGGTGGTGAAGGGGTGGTCGGGCGCCACCGACTCCAGGAACTGGCCGATGGTCAGCCAATCCGGGATGGTCACCACCGGGGTGGTCATCGCGGCGGAAACAGGCACCGATCTCAGGGCCGCTTTGATGACGCTGCCGGCCTCCTCCTGGGAGCCGGCGTTCAGCAGGAACCAGCCGATCAGAGCGAGCCAGATTCCGTTGAGCGGGCCCACTGTGAAGACCAGGACGACGCCGAGGCCGATCATCACGTAGGCCAGCACGCGGCCGATGCGGACGGCGCTGTGCACGCCGCGCTGGCGCGTACCCTGCCGCCACCAGAACAGGGAGCTCAAGAGGCGGCCGCCGTCGAGGGGGAAGGCCGGGACCAGGTTGAACAAAGCCAGCGCGCCATTGATGACGGCGAGCCAGGCGAAGAGGTTCGATACAAGGTCGGCTGCCTGGGTGACCCAGGCCAGGCCGAACGCGATTGCGCCGACGGCCACGCTCGTGAGCGGGCCGACGCCCGCGATCAGCGCCTCGGCGCCGGCGCTCTTCGGGTCGCCCTCCAGCCGCGCCACGCCGCCGAAGAGCCACAGCGTGATGCTCGAGATCTTCACGCCGCGCCGCCTGGCCACCAGGGCGTGAGCCAGCTCGTGAGCCAGCAGGCATACGTAGAACCCGACGCCGCCGGCCGCGCCGGCGATCCAGTAGACGATCGCTCCATTGCCCGGCGACACCGCGGGGAGGTAATCCGTCGCCAGCGTCCACACGATGTAGGCGTAGACGAGGATCACGCTCAGGTTGATTCCGATCTCGATCCCGAAGATCTTGCCGAGCCGGATGCCCGAGCTCACCCTGCGAGGATAAAGCTCGTGAATCCGCACGACCCCGGCTTCGAGCACGTGCTGTCGCTCGCCGAGCCGGTCATGGACGCGGCGGCATCCCCGATCAAGCTGAGCGGCGGCGGCGAGGCACGCACCGGCACCGCGTCGTGGACAGACCCGACGATGGTGGCGAAGGGGGTCTTCTATCCAGATGGCGTGACGTCGGCCGAGGACCGGCTGCGCTACTACGCGACGCGCTTTCCGGTGGTCGAGGTTGACGCGACCTATTACGCGCTCCCGCGCGAGCAGCAGTCGAAGCTGTGGGTCGAACGCACACCCGCGGATTTCGTCATCGACGTCAAGGCCCACGCGTTGATGACGGGGCAGCCGAGCGAGGTCAAGCGGCTGCCCAAGGACATACGCGACGGGCTGCCGTCGAAGCTCGCCGAGAAAGCGCGCATCTATGGCAAGGATTTGCCGCCGGAGCTCTATGACGAAGTGTGGAACGCGTTCAAGCGCGGCGTCGAGCCGCTGCATGCGAGCGGCAAGCTGGGCGCGGTGTTCCTACAGTTTCCGCGCTGGGTGTTTCCATCCAACGCGGCGCGCGATGGAATTCTCGACGCGCGCTCTCGCCTCGGCGACATGCAGCTCACCGTCGAGTTTCGCAACGGCTCGTGGTTCAACGAGAAAAATGCCGAGCGGACGTTGAAGTTCCTGACCGACAACAAGATCCCGTATGTCGTCGTCGACGAGCCGCAGGGCTTCAAGAGCTCGGTGCCGCCGGTGGCGGCGGTCACGTCGTCGGAGCTGGCCGTGTTTCGGTTCCACGGCCGTCGCGCCGACCTGTGGGAGAAGCCGGGCATCCCGCCGAACGAGCGGTTTCGATACCTCTACGACGAGGACGAGCTCGCGGACTGGGCGCCGCGCATAGCCGAGGCCGCCAAAAGCGCGAAACGCGTGCACGCGCTGATGAACAACTGCTCGGGCAACTACGGCACGACGAACGCCCTGCAGCTGGCTGACCTGCTCAAGCAGTACCAGGCCTGATTCGGCTTGTTTGGTGCAAAAAGTGCATTACCGCAGGCGGCGCTCCGTCAACTGTTTGCGCAGTCGCTCATGAGCCGCCTTGTTCGCACGGAGCTGGTCGAGACCTAACAGCGCCGCTCCGAGGACCGGTGGTGCGTCGAGTCGCCGGATCTCCGCGCGTGGCGCCACCGCACCGATTCCCCTTTCGATGCGGCTCAGCAGCCGCCTGTCGCGGCTGCGAAACACCCCGCCGCCGAGAACCACTTCGAAGGTCCGCGCGGCGATGCCCAGGCGCTTGATCGCTGCGTGCGCATTCGCGACGACCTCGTCGGCCAGCTCGTCGATGAGCGCGCGCGAGACCTCGTCGCCACCGCGAGCGGCCTTGAACACGACCGGCGCAAGCTCGCCCAGGCGCTGCCCCGGCAGCGCGCCCACATAGATCGCCTCCATCACCTTCGCCGGTCGCGCCATCCCGAAGTGCTCGGGAACCAGGCGTTCGAGCTCTGTGCGTGGGCCCCGACGATCGCGGCCGCGGATCGCAGCGCCAAGGGCGGCCCGGCCCATCCATCCGCCGCCGTGGGCGCGGTCGCCGGACATCTCGCCAAGTGATGGAAATCTGACGGTCCGCCCGTCGGGGCCTATGGCCGCGCAGTTCAGGCCGCTGCCGGCCACCACGGCGACGCCCCAGCCGCGGTCGGTGCCCGCGCGCAGGACGGCGAAAGTGTCGTTGCGGAGCACGACGGTCGGCGTCCAGCCGGTCGTACGCACGAGGCGCCCGATGCGGCGATCATCCAGCGCCAGGTCCGCGCCGGCAATGCAGTAGACACCCACATCGGCCACTGCCTGGCCGTCGACACGAACCGAAGGCAACGCCAGCGCAACCGCCTGCTCGAGCGCCGGCAGCGGAGGCTGATGACCGAGGTTGAAGTTGGCATAGGCGCGGTGCCGCGCAGCCCCGAGCAAGGTGCCGTCGCGCGCCAGCACGACCGCGTCAACCTTCGAAGCGCCGGCGTCGATGGCCAAGATGGCTGCGCGTCCATCTGGAAAGGTCCCTAACAATTCCCGCCTATTTTGGCGTACGATGCCGCGTCGTGGCGGTGAAAGTTGCCGTGATCGGCGGCGGCAGCACTTACACGCCAGAGCTGGTCGAGGGCTTCCTGCGTCACGCTGATCGCCTGCCGGTCGATGAGCTGGTGCTGCACGACGTGGACCAACATCGCCTCGACGTCGTGGGCGGCCTGGCCAAACGGATTCTTCTCAAGCACGGCTGGCGAGGAAAGCTGACCCTCACATCCGATCGCGACGAGGCGATCGATGGCGCCAGCTTCGTCATCGTGCAGCTGCGCGTTGGCGGGCAGGCCGCGCGACTGGTGGACGAGACGCTGCCGCTCGAGTTCGGGTGCATCGGCCAGGAGACCACGGGCCCGGGAGGATTCGCCAAAGCCCTGCGCACAGTGCCTGTCGTGCTCGACATCGCGGAAGCGACCGCAACAAAAGGCGCCAAGGACGCTTGGGTCGTGGACTTCACGAATCCCGTCGGGATCGTCACGCAGGCCCTGCTCGACGAAGGTCATCGGGCGATCGGCCTGTGCAACGTCGCCATCGGTTTTCAGAGGCGGTTCGCCGCGCGGCTTGGAGTTGCGCCTGAGCGGCTGCAGCTGGAGCACGTCGGCCTGAACCATCTGACCTGGGAACGGGCCGTGCTTGTCGATGGGGTCGACCGCCTGCCGGAGCTGATCGAGATGGCGGCCGATGAGATCGGGGCGGACATCGGCAGCTCGTCGGCCGTCATCCGGCTGCTCCATGCGATCCCCTCTTATTACCTGCGCTACTTCTACTTCACCGACGCCGTGCTGGCCGAGCAGCTGTCGGGCTCGAAACACTCGCGTGCGGCAGAGGTGATGGCGATCGAACGAACGCTGCTCGAGATGTATCGCGACCCCGACCTCGCGGAGAAGCCGAAGCTCCTGGAGAAGCGCGGCGGCGCCTACTACAGCGAGGCGGCGGTGCAGCTCATCGCCTCGCTGCACGCCGGCACGGGCGATGTGCAGGTGGTCGACATGCGCAACGACGGTGCGATTCCCGGGCTGCCCGACGACGCGGTGGTGGAGATCCCCGCGCGCATCGATCGCGACGGTGCGCACGCCGACGGCCTGGCTCCTCTGGCACCCGAGCTCCTTGGGCTGGTGCAGCATGTGAAGGCCTACGAGAGGCTGGCAGTCGAGGCCGCGATTCACGGCGATCGCGCTACCGCCCTTAAGGCGCTGCTGGCCAATCCGCTGGTTGGCCGCTACAACGTAGCCGCGGCCTTGCTCGATGCGCTGCTCGAGGCCAATCGCAACCACCTGCCGCGATTCTTCGGCCAGGGCTGACCAAGCTTGTTCTTGACTCGAAGCCAGTCGGTGTTTAAGGTTCCGTAAGGAATTCTTCCTAACTATGGAAGCGACCAGCCGAATCACGTCAGCGAACGGCCGCATCACGGCCGGCACGCCGAGCCTGTTGCGCGCCATCAACGAGCGTTCGGTCCTGGAGCTGATCCATCGACGCGGGCCGCTTTCGCGGGCTCAGGTGGCTCGCGTCAGCGGCCTGTCCAAGCCGACCGTGTCGCTGGCGCTCACGGGCCTGCTCGAATCGCGCCTCGTGCGAGAGGTCGGCCGTTCGCGCGGCGAGCGCGGGCCGAGCGCCCTCCTTTATGAGCTCAACCCGAGCGCCGGCTGGGTGGCCGGCATCGACGTCGGCCGCGTCTGGGTGCGAGCGGCCATCGCCAACATCGCCGGCACTGTGGTCGCGCGCCGGGATGAGCGGGCGAGGGTTGGCAGCGCCAAGACCCTCATCGGCCAGATCGGCGCGGTGGCCCGCCGCCTCGCGACCGAGGCGGGCGTGCGCTGGCCGGACGTCACCCAGGCAGTCCTCGGCAGCCCCGGCGTGTTCGACCCGGTGCACGGCTACGTCGCGATGGCGCCGAACCTTCCGGGCTGGGGCCGCCACGGCCTGGTCGAGGCGGTGCGCGAAGAGCTCGGCACCAACGTCACCTTCGAAAACGACGTCAACCTGGCCGCTCTCGCGGAGCGGGAACACGGCCACGGGCTCAACGCGCGCAGCTTCGTGTTTCTGGCCGTCGGGACAGGCATCGGCATGGCCCTCGTGATCGACGGCCGCCTTTACCGAGGCGCGCATGGGGCGGCCGGCGAGGTCGCGTACCTGCCGCTTGGCATGGGCGACCCGCGCGACCCCGCCAACCGCAGGCGTGGGGCGTTCGAGGAGGCGGCCGCCGCGGCCGGCGTCGTGCGCATCGCCAAGAAGCTCGGCTTCACGGCCGGCACCACCGCCGAGAAGGTGTTCACCGCCGCGAAGCGCGGCGACGCGACCGCGCGCAAGGTCGTGAGCAAAGAGGCGCAGCAGCTGGCGATGGCCATCGCGACCATCACGCCCGTGCTCGACCCGGAGCTGGTCATCCTCGGCGGCGGTATCGGACGCAATGGCGAGCTGCTCCTGGAGCCGATCGAGCACGAGCTGCGGCAGCTGCTGCCGTTCCGGCCGCGTGTCGTCATCTCGGCGCTCGGCGAGGACGCCGTGCTGCAAGGCGCCATCGCGACGGCGTTGGAGGTCGCGCAGGAAAGGGTGTTCCACCGCGCTCCCGGTCGAGCAGCCGCGGGAGCCGGATGAGAGATCAAAGATTTACGGGAGGTAAGCGGTAGATGAAAGGTCGTTTCCGTGTCTGGGCCGCAACGCTGGCGGGGATGGGGCTCGCATTGAGCGCATGCGGCACCTCGTCCAGCGGCAACACGCAGATATCGGTCGGGGGCAACCTGACCATAGACAACGAGAGCGGCGCTTTGTGGCAGTGCGACTTCAATCCGTACAACGGCTCGGTGAACGGGCAGTCGTTCGGCATCCTCTATGAGCCGCTCGTCTACGACAACCTCCTCAACGACAAGAAGACACCGATGCTCGCGAGCGACTACAAGTGGAGCAGCGACAACAAGACGCTGACCTTCACCATTCGCTCCGGCGTGAAGTGGAGCGACGGCCAGGACTTCAGCGCCGCCGACGTCCTCTACTCGTTCAATCTGCTTAAGCAGCACCCCGAGCTCGACCTGCAATCCGACTGGACGGTCCTTTCCGATGTGAAGCAGCAGGGCAATGACCAGATCGTGATGACCTTCAGCCAGCCCGCGGTCCCGAACTTCTATCAGATCGCCGGGCAGACGGCGATCGTGCCCCAGCACATCTGGTCCACGTATTCCGACCCGACTACGCAGAAGGTGAGCAACCCTGTCGGCACCGGACCTTTCACGATGACCCAGTGCACCGGACAGAACATCCAGTTCACGCGCAACGCGAACTACTGGCAGAAGGGACTGCCGCACCTGCAGACCGTCAACTACCCCGCGTTCCTGGACAACGACCCCGCCAACGCCTTCCTCGCCGCGGGCCAGGCGCAGTGGGGCGGTCAGTACATCCCGAACATCGACACGTACTACGTGGCCAAGGACCCGCAGCACAACCACTACTGGTTCCCGCCGATCGACAACATCAACGTCTGGTTCAACCTGACCAAGGCGCCGTTCGACAACAAGCTGGTGCGACAGGCGATCGCCTACAGCATCAACCGCGATGACGTCTCCAAGAAGGGCGAGTCGGGTTACGAGCCGGCCGGCAACCAGACCGGTGTGCTCTCGCCGACGTTCGACAGCTGGATCGACAAGTCGCAGGCGGCCAAGTACAACTACAAATTCGACCCGGCGAAGGCGCAGAGCCTTCTCCAGCAGGCCGGTTACACAAAGGGCAGCGACGGCATCTACGCGGACTCGTCAGGACACAAGCTGTCCTTCTCCATCATCGACATCGCCGGCTACACCGACTGGGTGGCGTCGGTCCAGGTCATCCAGGACAACCTGAAGCAGGTCGGCATCGAGCTCAAGGCCGACAACCTCGACAGCCAGGCCTACTTCGACAAGCTCTTCAACGGCGATTTCCAGCTGGCATACGGTTCCGTCAACACTTCGCCCGGTCCGAGCCCGTACTACGAGCTGCGCAACACGCTGCACAGCGGCACGACGGCGGACATCGGGCAACCGGCCGCGGGTGACTACGGTCGCTATAAGAACTCGTCGGTCGACTCGTTGCTCGACTCGTTCGGTTCGACCACCGACTCGAGCAAGCAGCACGACATCATCAAGCAGGTCGAGGCGGCCATGCTCGAAGACGTCCCGGTCATCCCGGTGACCGAAGGCGTCGCCTGGTACCAGTACTCGACCAAGGATTTCGCCGGATGGCCGACGAAGGACGACCCTTACGCGGCACCGGCGCCGTGGAACCTCCCCGACTGGGAGATCACCCTGACTCACCTGTACAAGTCGAGCTAAGGCAAGGACTCAAGGGAGGAGGGCTGACCGCGTCGGCCCTCCTTCTCCCAGGCTAGATTTGGGTTTCGCATGAGCTACCTGGTGCGGCGGCTCGAGTTCTTCTTCATCACGCTGTGGGCCGCGCTGACTATCAACTTCATCCTGCCGCGCATCATGCCCGGCAACCCGGGCGAGGCCATGCTGGTCCGCTTCCACGGCCGCGTGAGCCCGCAGACCATCAAGACGCTCGAGATCGCGATGGGCATCGACAATCATCAGCCGCTCTGGCAGCAGTACATCCAGTACCTCGGCAACACGCTGACGGGCAACTTCGGCACGTCGGTCACCTTCTTCCCGACGTCGGTCGGCGACATCGTCAAGCAGGGGCTGCCGTGGACCCTCGGCCTGGTCGGCATGGCGACGGTCATCGCGTTCGCGCTCGGCACGCTCCTCGGCATGCTGAGCGCTTGGCGGCGAGGCGGCTGGCTGGACGCGATCCTGCCGCCGGTCTTCATCGTCGTCTCGGCTTTTCCTTACTTCCTGCTTGGGCTGATCGTGCTGCTCGTCCTCTCGCTGACGCTCAACTGGTTTCCGCTCGGATTCGCGTACGACGTGACGTCATCGATCGAGCTCTCGTGGTCGTTTGTGGGCCAGGTGCTGTGGCATGGCTTCTTGCCGGCGCTCACCATCGTCATCACGTCGATAGGCAGCTGGATCCTGACCATGCGCAACACGATGATCACGACGCTAGCCGAGGACTACGTGAAGATGGCGAGGGCCAAGGGCCTGTCACCGGTGCGGATCATGTTCATGTACGCCGGCCGCAACGCGATCCTTCCGAATCTCACCGGCTTCGCGATGTCGCTGGGCTTCGTGATCAGCGGCGCCATCCTCGTCGAGATCGTCTTCAACTATCCGGGTCTCGGATTCACGCTGCTGCAGGCCGTGCACAGCGAGGACTACGCGCTGATGCAGACGCTGTTC
>DATDML010000025.1:0-2870 GCA_036518815.1 Candidatus Dormiibacterota bacterium | reverse complement strand
CTGTTCCGTGATCATCACCAACGTGGCCGCCAGCCGGCGGTTCTACGGCGAGCAGCTCGGCCTGCGCGAGATCCCGGCCCCGAAGACGTTCGACTTCGTCGCCCTCTGGTACGACCTCGGCGGCACGTACCTGCACCTGCTACTCAAGCCCGAGCGCGACACGATCAGCCCGCGACATTTCTGCCTGCAGGTCTCGGACATCGCCACCGCGCGTGATCAACGACAACAACATCTCCCCACCGACGACGACTACATTTCCCCACCGCTGATGCCCGTTTGACCCGGTCTTGGGGCTTGATTCGGGACGGATTTACACTGTCGGGCAGCCCTTCGCCTGGAAGGATGCCCCTCGATGGTGGTCACGGATGCCCAGGTCCGCACGTTGCGGAGTTGGCTCGGCAAGGAGGCGTCGCTGACGTTGTCGGCGGCGAAGGCCGGCATGGATCGCAAGACGGCGCGCAAGTACCGGTACACCGATCAGTTGCCGTCGCAGCGGCGGGCCGACGCGCCGCCCCGTGACTGGCGGACGCGCCCCGACCCGTTCGCTGACGTGTGGGGTGAGGTCGTCGAACTGCTCGAACAGGCGACCGGGTGGGAGGCCAAAACCCTGTTCGAGGAGTTGCGGCGGCGGCACCCGGGCCGGTTCGCGGACGGCCAACTCCGCACCTTGCAACGCCGGGTCAAGCAGTGGCGGGCGACGCATGGTCCCGACAAGGAGGTGTTCTTCGCCCAGGACCACCCGCCGGGCCGGCTCGGGGCGTCCGACTTCACGCACATGACCGAGTTGGGCGTGACCATCCAGGGCCAGCCATTCCCGCACCTGGTCTACCACTTCGTGCTGACGCACTCGAACTGGGAGCACGTCACCGTTTGTTTCACCGAGAGCTTCGAGAGTTTCAGCGCCGGCTTCCAGAACGCGGTCTGGGCCCTGGGCGGCGTGCCCGCCCACCACCGGAGCGACCGCATGAGCCTGGCCGTGCAAGCCTCCGGCACCGAGGAGTTCACGCGCCGCTATGCCGCGTTGATGGCCCACTACGAGGTGAAGCCACAGGCGATCAACGCCGGCAAGGGTCACGAGAACGGCGACGCCGAGCAGAGCCACCACCGGTTCAAGCGGGCGGTGAAGCAGGCCCTGCTGTTGCGCGGCAGCCACGATTTTTCCAGCCCGGAAGCGTACACGGCATTCCTGCATCAAGTGTGCGAGCGAAGGAACCAGTCGCGGACGCAGCGGTTCATCGACGACCGTCGAGCCTTGAAGCCGTTGCCGGCGCGACGGCAGGAAGCGTTCCGCCGCCTGACGGTCCGGGTGCAGTCGGGCAGCGTCATCAGCGTGGACCGGAACACCTACTCGGTGCCGGCCCGGCTGATCGGCGAGAGGGTGGAGGTACGGGTGTATGCCGATACGATCGAGGTGTGGTACGGCCAACGGAAGGAGGACGTGTTGCCGCGCCTGCGCGGCCGGGCCGGGCACCACATCGACTATCGGCACGTGATCGAGTGGTTGGTCCGCAAGCCGGGCGCGTTCGCCGGGTATCGCTACCGGGCCGAGCTGTTCCCGACGAGCCGCTTTCGCCTGGCCTACGACCAACTGGCGGCGACGGCCTCGGGAATCCGGGCGGACCGGGACTACCTGGAGATCCTGCTGCTGGCGGCACGGCGGGGCGAGGCGCTGGTCGATGACGCGTTGCGGCGTCTGCTCGATGGCGACGGCCGCGTGAGCGTGTCGGCCGTGACCTGTCTGGTCGAGGACGGGACATCGCCGGCACGGGTGCCGGAGGTGTGGATCGAACCCATCAACCTGTCGTCCTACGACAGGTTGTTCGAGAGCAAGGAGGCCTGGCATGAAGGCGACGGAACCGAAGGACGTGAAGCCGGCGCTGGTGCACTGTCTGAAGGAGCTGCACCTGCCGACGATGCGGGACGCCTTCCCGCACGTGGCCGACCAGGCCCGGCAGGAGGCGCACAGCTACGAGCGATATCTGTTGGAGCTGGCGACCCGGGAGTGCGACGAACGGAAGCAGAAACGGGTGGAGCGGCTGCTGCGCGACTCGCGGCTGCCGCTGGAGAAGAACCTGTCGGCGTTCGACCTGAAGCGGTTGCCGGCGAAAGTTGTGCAGCAGGTGCGGGCCCTGTTGACCGGGGAGTTCGTGGACCGGCGCGAGAACGTACTGGTGTTCGGGGCGGTGGGCTCGGGGAAGACGCATTTGCTCTCGGCGGTGGCGCAGGAGTTGGTCCGCCAGGGGCGGCGGGTGTACTTCAGCCCGTGCGCCCTGCTGGTCCAGGAGCTGCTGTCGGCCAAGCAGGAGCTGCGTCTGCCGCGGTTGCTCAAGAAGTTGGCGGGCCACGACGCGGTGTTCGTGGACGACCTGGGCTATGTTCAGCAGAACCGGGAGGAGATGGAGGTGCTGTTCACGTTCCTGGCCGAGCGCTACGAACGCGGGAGTGTGCTGTTGACGAGCAACCTGCCGTTCTCGAAGTGGGAACAGATCTTCCGGGATCCGATGACGACGGCGGCGGCCATCGACCGATTAGTCCATCACAGCGTGATCGTGGAATTGAACCTGCCGAGCTACCGGGCCGAGCAGGCGAAGAAGGGCAAGGAGAAGCGCGAGCCCGAGGCGAGCTGACGGCCGCGACCGGGGGAACCCCCGGTCCTGAGGCCCAAGCCCCAGCCTGTCAAACCGGGTTGTGAAGGGGGACGTCCAATCGTCGCTGATGGGGAAGGTTAGTTGTCGTTAGACACTGCGGTATGACGCGGCCGAGAGCGGGTACAATGCGCGTGAGCGCGAGGAGGACCCGACCCTGGGTGTGTGGTGGCGTACGGACCCACTCCGGTTCGGAGGCGGGGATGTTAGCCTTTATCGCGTTTT
>DATDML010000024.1:0-3456 GCA_036518815.1 Candidatus Dormiibacterota bacterium | reverse complement strand
GGCGGCTTCGGCGGAAGCGCCATTCAGCTCAGCCGACTATGTCTTCGAGGTCAAGTGGGACGGGCTTCGCTGCCTGCTCTTCCGCGATCCGCACGGCCACGTGCACCTGCACGACCGGGGCCTGAACGACCTCACCTCGGTGGTCCCGGAGGTGACCGCGGCGGCGTCACGCGTGCCGCGAGGCAGCGTCATCGACGGCGAGATCGTCGCCACCGATCGCGACGGGCGGCCGGACTATCACCGCCTTCGCCAGCGCCTGACGGGCGGGGCATCGATGCGCGAGCAGATCCCTGTCGCCTACCTGGCTTTCGACGCTCTCTATATGGAGGAGCGGCCACTGCTCAAGCAGCCGGTGCTGCGCAGGCGGGCCCGATTGCAGAAATCAGTTGAGGCCGGCGGCCACCTTTTCGTGCCCGACCACATCGATGAGGACGGCGTCGAGCTGTTCGAGGCGTGCCTGGAGCGCGGCCTCGAAGGCGTCGTCGCCAAGCACAAGCAAAGTCCTTACGTACCAGGCCAGCGCAGCCCGTTCTGGCTGAAGGTCAAGGCGGTCAAGTCGGATGACTTCGTAGTGGTCGGATGGATGGGCGACAAGCCATTCGACTCTCTGGTCGTCGGCTACCACGAGGACGGCCGGCTTCTGCCCTGCGGCACCGTCGGGGGTGGTTGGGACGGCGAGGCCGCCGCCACGATCCGCGATTCGCTGGCGGCGCTGGCCACCGAAGAGTCGCCTCTCGATCCGCCACCGATCATGGTCAAGCCGGTCCACTGGTGCCGGCCGGAGTTGGTGGTCAGCGTGCGCTATTCGGAATGGTCGCCGGACGGTACCCTGCGTTTTCCGATCTTCAATTCGTTGCGGCCTGAGGTGCATCCCACCGAAGCCATGCGCCACCGCCCACGCGTCGTCATCACCGGTCACGTCAAGCCCGGGTCGCTGGCGTATGACCTAACGAGGTTTCCCTTCTGATGCAGCAGCAACAGCAGTCACGAGTCGACGCGGTCACAGGCGCCTTCAGCTACACGGGACGATTCATAGCGCGCCGCCTGCTCGGCGACGGACGACGCGTGCGCACGCTCACGAACCATTCGCACCGTCCCGGCGCTGAAGATCTCGAAGCGGAGCTCGAGGTCGAGCCGCTGCGGTTCGACGATCGGGCTCGCCTCATCGCTTCGCTGCGCGGCGTCGACACGCTCTACAACACCTACTGGGTGCGATTCCCGCGCGGCCGCGTCGACTTCGATCTCGCGGTCGCCAACATCCGCATCCTCATCTCGGCCGCCGAGGCCGCGGGCGTGCGCAAGTTCGTGCACATCAGCGTCAGCAACCCGTCGGCGGAGTCGCGACTGGCCTACTACTCGGGGAAGGCACGTGCCGAAGACCTCGTCACGAAGTCGAAGCTGCAGTGGGCGATCGTGCGCCCCACCCTAGTTTTCGGACCGGGCGACATCCTGATCAACAACATTGCGTGGATGCATCGCCACATCCCTGTGTTCGGCATCCCCGGCCTTGGCGACTATCGGTTGCAGCCAGTCTCGGCCGAGGACGTCGCGAGCATCGCGCTGTGGGCGGCCAACTCGAGCGAAAACGTCACGGTGGACGCGGCCGGGCCGGAGATCATGACGTTCCAGGAGCTCGTCGACCAGATCGCGATCGCCGTGAACAAGCGGCCACGCTACGTATACATGCCGCCGGCGCTTTTCATCCTGGCCGGCTGGTTCGTCGGCCTGGTCACGCGCGATGTCGTGCTCACACGCCAGGAAGTCGACGGCTTGATGGACGAGCTGCTCGTTTCCAGCGAGCCGCCGCGCGGCACCCAGCGCCTCGACGACTGGCTGCTGCGCAACGCCGACACCGTTGGGTTGCACTACGCGTCCGAGCTCGGGCGCAACTGGCGCCGGTAACCGAACTTTTGCCGGCAAATCCGCGCCGGCGAGACGCCCAGCGGGCAGTTTTGCCGGCAAAACCGCAGGTGCGCCTCTAGAAGGGGTCCTCGATCAGCTCGGTGGCAAAACCGCGTTCGGGATCGCCGGTCAGACCCACGATCGCGAACCTGATCGGGCCGCGCCAGCCGGCCAGAGCCCGGTATTCAGCGGCAGCCGCCATCAGCGCGCGCCGCTTGCCCAGGCCGACCGCTTCAGCCGGGGTGCCGAACGCGTCGCTGCTTCGCGTCTTGACCTCGACGATCACCAGCTCGGAGCCGCGCCGGCAGATGAGGTCGATCTCCCCGCGACGGGCGGCGAAACCGGCGCCGACGACCTCATAGCCCCGCGCCGTGAGGAATTCGGCCGCCGCCTTTTCCCCCGCACGACCGAGCGCTAGACCGTTTCGGCGGCGAACTCTCGAAACGGCGCCCACGTCGTCCTGTGGATCGGACTCGGCCCGAGCCGCTTGATGGCCGCGCGGTGCTCCGGCGTCGCGTAGCCCTTGTGGAACGAGAAGCCGTAGCCCGGATACATGCGGTCGTACTCGATCATGGCCCGGTCGCGCGCCACCTTGGCCACGATGCTGGCGGCCATGATCGAGGCACAGGTGCGGTCGCCCCGAACAACCGCCATCTGCGGCAGCGGCGCCTCGGGAACGTCGAAGGCGTCGACCAGCAGGTACTCCGCGGGCACGCCGAGGCCCGCCACCGCACCCGCCGTGGCCAGGTGACGCGCCCTGGTCAGGCCGATCCTGTCGATCTGCGCGTGATCGACCGCGCAGACAGACACCGCCACAGCGCGCCGCCGGATGATCGCGTCCAGGCGCTCGCGCTCATCGAACTTCAGCAGCTTCGAGTCGTCGAGCCCCGGGATCTTGACGCCGAGCGGCAGCACGGCCGCGCCACCGACAACCGGCCCGGCCAGGGGGCCCATGCCCACCTCGTCGACACCGGCGACGACCTGGTAGCCCATGGCGAAAGCCATGCGCTCGTACCGCCACAGCATCGGCCTGCCCATCGGTCTCGGAGATTACCGGCGAACCCGGCGCGGACTCAACCCTGCCTTAACAGGCCCTAGGACTGTTCCTCTTTCTCCGCGGCCTCCGGCTGCTCGGCCTCTTCTTCAGCCTCCGCGGCGACCACGGCGCCACGGCGCTCACGGATGCGCGCGCCCTTGCCGACCTTGCCGCGCAGGTAGTACAGGCGGCCCTGCCGCACGTCGCCGTGCCGGAGCACGTCGATCTTGTCGATGCGTGGCGAGTGGACCAGGAACGTCCGCTCTACTCCCACGCCGTGGGTCACGCGCCGCACCGTGAAGTTCTGGCGCAGGCCGCCGCCCGTTACCCGGATGACAGTGCCTTCGAACACCTGGATGCGCTCGCGGGTGCCTTCAACGACCTTGGCGTGCACCTTGACCGAGTCGCCCGCCCGAAGCGCCGGGACCTTCGCTTTCTGCTGCTCTTTCTCGAGCTGCTGGATGACGTTCATTTGTTGACTCCTCGCTGGATTTATATCAGTGCCGGTGCGCGGCCTG
>DATDML010000023.1:0-56802 GCA_036518815.1 Candidatus Dormiibacterota bacterium | reverse complement strand
CGACGTCGCCGAACTCCAGCGCCACGAGCTTGTGGATGTTGCCCGGACCGCCGTAGTCCTGGATGCGCTCGTCTTTCGGAGACGCCAGCGCCTCTGCGATGGACATGACCGGCCCGAGGACCTCGTACTCGACGGCGATGGTGTCGCAGGCCGACGCGGCAGTCTCTTCATCGATGGCGGCGACTGCAGCGATCGGGTCGCCGACGTAGCGGACTTTCTCGTGCTCGAGCGCGCGCTCGTCCTGGGTGACCGGAAGGATGCCGAACTTCACCGGGAGGTCGCCGCCGGTGATCACAGCTTTCACGCCCGGCATGCGCTTGGCCGCTGACGCGTCGATGGAGAGGATGCGCGCGTGCGGATGCGGGCTGCGCAGGATGCGGCAGTGGAGCGTGCGCGGCAGCACTATATCGTCGGCATAGACGGCCTGGCCCGTCACCTTGGCGCCGGCATCGACCTTCGCGAACGGCTTGCCGACGACCCTCATGTGGACATGCGCTCGGCCGCCAGCTCCACCGCTTCCAGGATCTTCACGTAACCGGTGCAGCGGCACAGATTGCCCGCCAGCGCTTCGCGAATTTCATCGCGCGTGGGCTTCGGATTCGTGTCGATGAGCGCGCGCGACGCCAGAAGGATGCCCGGCGTGCAGTAGCCGCACTGCGCGGCGCCGAGCTCGGCGAAGGCCTGCTGCAGCGGATGCAGCTGCGAGCCGCCCGCCATGCCTTCGACGGTCGTGATCGCGCGGCCTTCGACCTGCACAGGCAGCACGAGGCAGCTCAGCTCCGGCCGGCCCTCGACCAGGACCGTGCACGTCCCGCATTCGCCAAGCTCGCAGCCATGCTTGGTGCCGGTCAGCCCCATGTCCTCGCGCAGCACTTCCAGCAGCGTCTTGTGCACTGGCACGAGCACCTGCGATCGCTCGCCGTTGACGTCGAGCGTCAGCAGAACGCGCTCGACCTCGCGCTCGATCTCCTTACGCACCTGACTGGAGCATAGCTTTCAACGCTTTCGCGCACTCCCACAGGTCCGGCGCGGTCGCCTGAGCCTGCGTGTATTTCGGTGGCGGGTCGTCGGGGTAGACAAGGATGGCGCGCATGCCCAGCGCCAGCGCCGGCTCGACGTCGTTGACCTCCTTGTTGCCGATGGCGACGCACTGCTCGGCCGGTACGCCGGCCGCGCGGATCGCCAGCTCGAACACCGCAGGGTGGGGCTTGAGGTGGCCCGCGTCGACCGAAGTGACGACGGCGTCGATGTCGTCAGCCCAGCCGAGGAGGCGAAAGTCGTCCCAGTAGCTGTTGGCGTCGCGCCAGTAGGTGTTGCTGGCGATGATGCATCGCAAACCGAGCTCTCGGATCGTGCGCAGCAGCTCTCCTGCGCCGGGGAGTGGCTGGAATTGGGTGTCGATCGGGATGGCCATCGCCCGACGCACCCGCATGACCATCTCGGGCGCCGCGTCGACGTCGTGATCCTTCAGGCACATGGTCACGAGCTCGTCGGCGTCGATGCGGATCAGCTCGGGCACCATCACCGTGCCGCCGTTCATGTCGCGCGACTTAGTGATGATGTCGTCGCACAGCACAGAGGCGCGCTCGTGCGAAAGGGCAGGCAGCACGGCGCGCAACCGATGCAGCCGCCCTTCGCCATCGTTCGCGCGCACAGGCCACGAGTTCGGCCACAGCGTGCCCCCGATGTCCACCAGTGCCGCTCCCAGGGGCTCAGGCATCGGGCACTATCATCGGCTTCGTGTTGCGTTTCCTCACGGCCGGCGAATCGCACGGGCCGCAGCTCACGGTCATCGTCGAGGGCCTGCCGGCCGGGCTGGAGATCTCCGAAGACGACCTGAGGAAGGACCTGGCGCGCCGACAGGGCGGTCACGGGCGCGGCGGGCGCCAGAAGATCGAGACCGATTTCGCGCGCATCGTCAGCGGGGTGCGCGGCGGCTTCACCATCGGCAGCCCCGTGACGCTGGTGCTCGAGAACAAGGACCACGTCAACTGGACGGCCGAGATGACTGCCTCGAAGGAAGGCTTCGAGCCCAAGCCGGTGACCCGGCTGCGCCCGGGCCACGCAGACCTGGCGGGCGTTCTCAAGTACGGCCTCGACGACGTGCGCAGCGTGCTGGAGCGGTCGTCGGCCCGCGAGACGGCGACACGCGTGGCCGCAGGCGGCGTTGCTCGCAAACTGCTCGGCCGGTTCGGGATCGAGATCTTCAGCTTCACGCAGTCGATCGGCGCCAACGACATCGGCTACGAGGGCGTCAATCCAGACACGGTTTCGCTGGCAGAGATCGAGGCCTCACCCGTCCGCTGCCCGGACCCCGACATGTCCGCGCGAATGGTCGCGGACATCGATGAGGTCGCCGAGCGCGGCGACACGCTCGGCGGGACGTTTCGCGTGATCGCGCGCGGCGTGCCCGCCGGCCTCGGCAGCTACGTGCATTGGGACCGCAAGCTCGACGGCCTGCTGGCGCAGGCGATGCTGTCGATCAATGCCATCAAAGGCGTGGAGATCGGCGCGGGCTTCGAAGGCGCGTCGCGTCCGGGTTCGCAATTTCACGACGAGATCGACTACTCGGACGGTTCGTTTCGCCATCTGACCAATCGCGCGGGCGGCCTCACCGGCGGCGTCACCAACGGCGAGCCGATCGATCTGCGCGTAGCCATCAAGCCCATCTCGACCATGAAGAAGCCGATGCGATCGATCGATCTCAAGACGAAGGAAAAAGTGGAGGCGCACTACGAGCGGTCGGACGTCTGCGTGGTGCCCGCTGCGGGCGTGATCGGCGAGGCGATGGTTGCCCTCACGCTGGCGGCGGCATTCCTCGAAAAGTTCGGCGGGGACTCGATGGCGGAAGTCGAGCGGAACTACCGTGGATATATGGAGACGCTGAGCCGCTGACGGCGAAGGTCATGACGATGGCGGAGGCCATCGCCCGGTTCGTCCCAGACGGCAGCACCGTCGCCATGGGTTGCGCGCTGGAGCCGCTCATTCCGTTTGCGGCGGGTCATGAGCTGATCCGCCAGGGACGCAAGGATCTCGAGCTCGTAGGGCCGATCTCCGATTCGCTCTTCGACCAGCTCATCGGCGCCGGCTGCGTGCGTCGCATCACCGCGGCGTGGGTCGGGAACGTCTCCGAAGGCCTCGGCCACTGCTACCGCCGCGCCGCGGAGCAGGGCGTGCCGCGAGAGATCGAGATCCACGATCACACCAACTTCTCGATATCGATGGCCCTGTGGGCGGCGGTCTGGAACGTGCCTTACCTGCCCGCGCGCACGCTCCTCGGTAGCGACATCCTGCGCACCAATCCGCGGATCAAGGCGGCGGACGGCCTCGTGCACATCGAAGCGGTGCGGCCCGACGTCACCATCCTTCACGTCCAGCGCTGCGACGCCGGCGGCCGCGCCCACGCCTGGGGGCCGCTGGGCATCAGCGAGGAGGCCGGCCTCGCGGCGGACCGCGTGATCGTGAGCTGCGAGGAATTGGTCGACGAGTCGGTCACACTCAGCGACCCCAACCGGATCCTGCTGCCCGAGACCAAGGTAGTCGCGGTCGTGCACGAACCGGGCGGCTCGCATCCCGCGCCCGTGCAGGGGTTCTTCAAGCGCGACCACGCGCTCGACAACGCCTACGCGGAGGAGTCGCGCACGCGCGAGGGATTCGATGCATGGGCAAAGCGTTGGATCTTCGACGTGCCTGACCGCCTGCGGTACATGGCGATGGTCGACATGGATTCGATCCGCATCACTGGGCGCCAGCTCTCGGTGCCCGCGAACTTCGCCGATGAGTAGCGACTACACGCAGCAGGAGCTGATGATCGCGGTCGCCTCGCGCGAGATCCGCGACGGCGAGCTCGTCTTCGTGGGCATGCGCCTGCCGATCATCGCGTACGGCGTCGCGCGCAGCACGCATGCGCCGAACGCGCGCGGCCTGTTCGAGGTCGGACTCATGCGCGACCGCGCCGCGACGACCTACCTCGGCACGATGGGCGACCCGCCCAATGTCACCGGCGCGCTGTGGGCGACGCGCATGTCCAACGTGATGGCGCTGATGGTGCAGGGCCACGTCGATCTCGGCTTCATCGGCGGCGCGGAGGTCGATCGCTTCGGCAACCTCAACACCTCGTACGTCGGCCCGCCGGAAAAACCGCGCGTCAAGCTGCCGGGGAGCGGGGGAGGCGCGGACATCGCCATCCTGAGCCGGCGCTGGGTGACGCTGATGACGCACGAGCGACGCCGGTTGGTCGATCGGGTCTCGTTCGTGACCTCGCCCGGTCATGGCGACGGCTCTCCGGGCTGGCGCAAGCGCAACGGCCTGTTGGGGGGTGGGCCGGTGGCGATCATCACGACGCTGTGCGTCTTCCGGTTCCCGCCTGAAGGCGGCGAGGCCTTCGTGGATACCGTCCATCCCGGCACTACACTCGCTGAGGTGCGCGAGGCTACGGGCTGGGACGTGAGCGTCGACTCCGACGTCGCCGAGACGCCGCCGCCGACCGAAGCCGAGCTGCGTGAGATTCGCCTGCGGGCAGCGGTGGGGGCGCGATGATCATCGGCGCGCACGCCATCATCTATAGCTCCGACGCCGAGGCCGACCGGGCTTTCATTCGCGATGTGCTCGGGTTCAAGTCGGTCGACTCGGGCGGAGGGTGGCTGATCTTCGCACTGCCTCCGTCCGAGGTGGCCGTGCACCCGGATGAGGCGGGCGGACGGCACGAGCTCTATCTCTTGTGCGATGACATCGAGGCCACCGCGGCGCGCCTCGGCGTCAACTCGCCCATCAGCGAGCAGCGGTGGGGCAGGCTCGTTCAGGTCACGTTGCCGAGCGGCGCGCAACTTGGTTTGTACGAGCCCAAGCACCCGCTGGCGATTACAAAAGACTGACCTGACGCCAACGACCGTCTGACAGCCGCTCCTCATCGTGAAGCTCGCCCGACAAGGGCGAAAACACAAACGAAGAGGAGTGATCTTTCAGATGAACCCGTTAGCAGTAGGCGCAGTCAAGTTCATGGGCGGCGGAGTGGCCGCGGCCCTGCTCAGCCTCGGTGTCGCCGGTACGCTGGCCGACGCCGCGACGCCAAGCCCCAGCCCAAGCCCGACGGCCACAGCCGACAGCAAGGCCGATCGCAAGCTCGTCCGCCAGGCGGTCCTGGAGGCGGAGGCAGACGCGCTCGGCATCCCCGAGGGCACTCTGATCTCCGACCTGAAGAAAGGCCAGAAGGTGTCGGACCTCGCCAACGACCGGCACATGACGAAGGAGCAGTTCGCGGCCAAGCTCGTCGCGAATCTGAAGCCGAGGCTGGAGCAGCTCGTCGACCACAAGCAGCTCACGCAGGCGCGCGCGGACCGGATCCTCGACCGGATCTCCAAGGGCCACGTTCCGTTCTGGGATGGGATTCACCGCCGGAAGTAGATCTGCGCGCTGACTTTCGCAACGTGGCAGGGTTGACCCGGCTTTGCCGGGTCATGACTCCGCGTCCGAGTCGCAGCCAGACGGCGCCGGGCGGGGGGGTTCTGGCAAGGGGGGCCTGACCCCCTTGCCAATTTCACCGACGCAGGTAGCGCTCGCGGGCTCGATTCGCGACGGTGATCTGTTTCCACTTGCGACGCTCGTCTGCACGCAGGCGGGCGTCGCTCCGCGCCGCGATGGACCGCAACTCGCGCTGCAGTTTGCGATAGCTGCCGAGGCGACCCGGGTCGAGCGACCCGTCGTCGAGCGCGGCCTTGATCGCGCATCCCGGCTCGGTGCGGTGCTCGCAATCCGGAAACCTGCACGCAAGTGCCAGCTGCTCGATGTCCTCGAAAAGGGTGTCGAGCGCTTCGTCGCCGGCCCAAAGCTGCGCCTCGCGCAGCCCTGGCGTGTCGATGATCATGCCGCCTTCCGGCAGCTGGATCAGCTGCCTGTGGCTGGTCATGTGGCGGCCCTCGCCAGTCCGAAAGACGCCGCGCGTTTTCATCATCTCGACGCCGGCCATGCGGTTGATCAGGGAGGACTTGCCGACGCCGGACGGTCCCATCAGGACGCCCGTCTTGGCGCCGGCCAGCTGCGCGAGCATCTCATCGACACCGTCGCCGGTGACCGAACTCGTCGCGATGACGGTCGTGCCGACCGCCACCGACTCGATCTCCAGGCGTGACTCGTCAATGGAGTCGACAGCGTCGGACTTCGTCAATACGACCGCCGGCATGGCACCGCTCTGCCACCCCATCGCGAGGTAGCGCTCGATACGCCGGACGTTCACGTCCTGCGCCGAGGCCACAACGAATGCGATGTCCACGTTGGCAGCGAGCACCTGCTCTTTCGTCTCCCGGCCGGCCGTCTGCCGGGAGATGGCCGTCCGGCGCTGAAGGACCGTCCTGATGTTCCCGTCGGACAGGCCGACCCAGTCGCCGACCGCCGGCGCCGGCACATCGCGCGATGCGTGGGCGCGGTCCGTCCCGGTCGCGCGCGCGACCTGGAACTCCGCGCCGAAATCCGCCGTCACGCGGGCAGGCTCAAGACCCGCGGCCGCAAACGGCGCGAAACGGTCTTCGAACCATGGATCCCAGCCCAGCAATGCGAGCCGGGACTTGAAATCGGAAGACAACGCAAAACCTCCGGGAAAGACAGACGGACTTGCCGGTCCGTCCGCGGAGGCTCAGTTCGTTAGAGCGTGCCTCGGGAGGCCGGCGGCCGGGAAACGTTCACTGCAACCTCAACCATTCGGACGCCACCTCCTTGAATTTGATGCGGCTGAAATTCTAACTAATGGCCCTGGAACTGCGCTTTTCGCTTCTCCGTGAACGCTTTGATGCCTTCGTCCGCGTCATCGGACACGAAGATGCGGCCGATGGCCTCGCGTTCCAGAGCCAAGCCCAGGTCGATGGGTCCGCCGTAGCCCAGCGTCGCCACCAGCTTCGCGTGCCCGATCGCCGCGCTTGGTCCGTCGCCCAGCCGCGCCGCGTACTCGATAGCGCCCGCGCGGCAGGCGGCGGCATCGGGGAACAGGCGATCGACAAGCCCCGCCTCTTTGGCCTCGGCGGGCTTAAGCGTGGTCGCGTTCGCGATGAAATCGATGGCCTTGGCAAGGCCGATGCGGCGCGGCAGCCGCTGCGTGCCGCCGGAGCCCGGAAACAATCCGAGATTCACCTCGGGGAGGCCGATCTGGTAACCGCCTTCCGCAGCGAACCGAAAGTCGCACGCAAGCGCGAGCTCGAAACCGCCGCCCAGGCAGTGGCCGGCGATGGCGGCGATGAAAACCAGCGGCGAGGTTTCCATCTTGCGAAAGGCTTCGTGCGCGAGCAGCGCGGTCATGAAGCGCTGGCGCGGGGTGCCGGCGGCGAAAGCAGTGACGTCGGCGCCGGCGGAGAAGAATTTCTCTGAAGCGCTCGTCACGACGACGTTTCGTACCTCGCCGTCGGCGCGCGCGTCGTCGATGGCGCTCGCGAAATCCCGCAGGAATGAGTAGTCGTAGCTGTTGGCCGGCGGGCGGTCCAGGACGATGACTCCGACCTTGCCTTCTTTTTCGAGTCTTACAGTCATGCCAACATTATTCGCATGGCGACGATGATCATCGAAAGCGAGCGGACCAAGGCTGCGTCCGGCAAGACATACGAAGTTCGTAACCCGGCGACCGGCGAGGTCGTCGACGAGGTTCCATTCGGAGACACCGCCGACGTCGACCGCGCGGCAAACGCAGCGGCCAAGGCCTTCGGCACGTGGTCGAAGCTGCCGCCCAACAAGCGCGCTGAGATCCTGCACAAGGCGGCGCACCACATGCTCGGCAAAGTCGAGGAGATCGCGCCGATCCTCACCAGGGAGCAGGGCAAGACGCTGCTCGAGTCGCGCATCGAGGCCCAGCGCTTTGGCGAGAACATCGCATGGTTCGCCGACCTGGCCGACAAGATCCACGGCCAACGCGTGTCCCTGCCGGACATGACCACATACGGCCTGGTCGTGCGGCGGCCCATCGGCGTGTGCGGCGCCATCGTGCCCTGGAACTTTCCACTCACCCTCGCGGCCAACAAAGTGGCGCCGGCCATCGCCGCAGGCAACACCGTGGTGCTGAAACCTGCGAGCACCACTCCGCTGGCCACGCTCGCGTGCATCGAAGCGTTGATCGAAGGCGGCCTGCCGGAAGGCGTGGTCAACGTGGTCCTCGGTCCAGCTACCGGCGACGCTATCGTCGGCCACCCGCTCATCCGGAAGATCGCGCTCACCGGGTCGACGCCCACCGGGCGCAAGGTGATGGCACGCGCGGCTGAAAGCTTGAAGAAGGTCACCCTCGAGCTGGGCGGCAGCGACCCGTGCATCGTGCTCGACGACGCAGACCTCGAGGCCGCGGCCCGGGCCATTTCGGTCGGGCGCTTCTTCAACTGCGGGCAGGCGTGCCTGGCCGTGAAGCGCCTTTACGTCCAGGAAGGTGCTTACGCGCCGCTGCTCGAGAAGCTGGTGGCACGCGCGTCCAAGCTGAAGCCGGGCAACGGGCTGGACAAGGACAGCCGCATGGGGCCGATGCACACCGAGACGCAGCGGTCTGAGGTCGAGGCGCAGGTCAAGGACGCCGTCGATCGCGGCGGCAAGGTCCTCTATGGCGGCGGCCGGCCGAAGGGCGACGGCTACGACAAAGGCTGGTTCATCGAACCGACGATCATCGAGAACGTGCCTGACGGCGCGCGCATGTGGACCGAGGAGGTCTTCGGGCCGGCGCTGCCGGTGCGGAAGATCAAGGACCTGGACGAGGGTCTGCGCCTGGCCAACGATTCGCAGTTCGGGCTCGGGTCATCGATCTGGACGGCAAACATGGCGGCGGCGCATCGGGCGGTGAACGAGATCGAGGCGGGCTACACGTGGGTCAACGCGCTGCAGATCGCGCACGACGAGCTGCCTTTCGGCGGCACCAAGCAGTCGGGCTTCGGCAAGGAGCACGGCCTGGAGGCTTTCCTGCAGTACACCGAGGAGAAGTCGGTCGTTTACGGCGGCGTGTAGCCAGGCCCAGTATTTCGAACCGTGAAGGTCGGCGCGATAGTCATAGCGATCCTGATGCTCCTCACGGGCGGCGTCTGGATCGGCCAGGGCCTTGGCTATATCAAGGGCAGCTTCATGACCGGGGACATGAAGTGGTTCTGGATCGGGATCGTGCTCGTGGTCGGAGCGCTGGCGCTTTCAGCCTTCGCGGTGCGCTCCTCTCCCGCAAAGAAAAAGACCCTCCCCTAGTCGGGGAGGGTCTGTCGTTCTAGCTCTTCTTAAGCCGTGCGGCCGTTGATCCGGTCCCAGCGGCCCTGGCACTCCACGCAACGCGTGGCGGCCGGCTGGTAGCGCAGGCGCTCCGCGGGAATTCGGTGTCCGCAGTCCTCGCACATGCCATACGCGCCTTCGCGCACCCGCTCGAGCGCTCGCTCCACCTGCTCCCGGTTCTGGTCGAGCAGATGGACCAGGATGTCCGTGGTCTCCCGGTCGGACAGGGCCTGCGCCAGGTCGACCTCTTCAGGAATCGAGGCGATGACTCCGCCGACGCTGTCCGCCAGCGGCCTGTGGAGCCCGGCCTCGTCGCCGAACGCTTCCGCGAGCCGCTCCAACTGCCGCTTGTTGGCCTCCAGTTTCGCTTCTGGTTCCTCTTCAGGACGTTTCCGTGAACCCATTGTTTCCCCCCTTTAGCCGTTAATACCGTACGGAGTCACGGTCTGATTCTTGGACAGAACGCCCATCGGTACCGGCATACTCGGGACCGCAACTGTGCTCCGATACGTGCGATTACTCGCCATTCCCCTGCTGCCAATCCTCCTGGCTGCCTGCCAGATAGGTTCCCCCGCTAACCGCGCAACCCCGAGTGTGAGCCAGATCGGCTCAGATCTCAAGTGTTCAACTGGAGATCATGCCTTCGAGGACAACGTCGCCGGGTGGGGATTCTGCTACCCGGCCACCTGGAAATACAACCTGAGGGCGCAGTCCACCGTCACCCCGCCCGAGCTGGACCTCGTTTTCGACATCACCGACGTGCCCTGCACGACCCCGACGCCCCCGCCCGGCCAGACGCCCCGCCCGACCTGCGCGCCCAACGCCGGTCTGTTCGGGCTGATGGTCGTCTCGACCTTCGAGCGGGGTGGTGCATCCAGCCTCACCGACTGGCTCCAAACTCCGGTCGCCAGCGCGGCGCGACTGTCCGGCGGGGAGTCCATCTCGTGGGGCAACGCAAGGGAGGCGCGACACATGCCCGACGGCCGCCGCGTTGCCCTGACACCCACCCATGTGGTGATCCTGGAGCTGCGGTCGGGGGCGGGGAACCTGGACCTCGAGGCGGCCATGGGCCCGCGGCTTGCCACGTGGAAGTTTTTTACGTAGCCAGAGATTCGGCCCGTCTCCCTCCCGAGTTACCGGGAGGGAAACGGTGGGGTGAGAGGCTGACTAGCTGGGTCGGCGGAAAAGGCTCGCCATCTTGATGGCGAGGCCCATGTCGCCTTTGATCTTCAGTTTGCCCTGCATGAAGGCGGCAGTGCCGTCGAGCTGGCCAAGGGAGATCTTGACGTAGTCCGCGGCGTCGGCCATCAGCGTCAGGTTCGGCGTTTCCGGGGCGTCGCCTTGCCCCGACTCGGCCTGGCCGTCGTGGATCTTCACCCACCACTTGCCGCCCTGGTCGCCCGACAGGTCGAACTGGATCATCGCCTTCGTGCTGCCCGCCTTCTCAGGCACGAGCGCGTTCGGCATCTGGTCAAAGATCTGCTGGGGGGTCACCTGGACGTCAGACAACTTGACTCCTCCTCGTGAAGCGGGCGAGGCACCGTCCCTCGCACCGACTCATCTTAGAACGACGGCAGGTCCCGTTTTCCCCGACCCTATTACGGTGACGTCGACGGCGGTGCCGACCGAAGTCGCGGCCGGCATCTTCGAGCTTCGCCTGCCGATTCCTTTCGAGGACGGCCTGGTCAACGTGTTCCTCTTCGTCGACGGCGACGAGGCCGACCTCCTCGATTGCGGCATGAATTCGGTCGAATCGCTGGACCTGATCCGCGCCGCGATCGCTGCCACCGGGGCGAGGCGGCTGCGGCGCCTCGTGGTCACCCACATCCACCCCGACCATTACGGCGCGGCCGGCATTCTGGTGGGACAGGATGGCGCAGAGCTGTACCTGCATCGGCTCGAAGTGCCGCTGGTGCACCCGCGATACGTGGACATCGAGCAGCTCGTCGTCGAGGTGCGCAAGTACCTGCTGGTCAACGGCGTGCCACCTGAAGAGGCGGAGATCCTGAGCAACTCACAGCGCGCGTTGAGCCAGGTGGTCGCGCCCGCGGAGCCTGCGGTGCAGCTCGACGGCGCCGAGACGCTGACGATGGGCCGCACCGAGTTTCGGGTCGAGTGGACACCAGGTCACTCGCCGGGTCACGTGTGCCTCTACTCGCCGGAGCCCGGGCTCCTTTTCGCGGGCGATCACATGCTGCCGGACCTGTCGCCGAACATCGGCCTGCACCCGCAGAGCACGCCTGACCCCGTCCACGAATATCTCGACGGCCTCGAGCGCCTGGCAGCTTACTCGCCAAGCAAGATCCTGCCGGCGCACGGGCGGCCCTTCAGCGATGCGAAGGGCCGGGTCGAGGTGCTGAAGGCGCATCACCGCAAGCGCATGGATCGCGTGATGGCGATCGTCTCCGACGGCGAGTGGACGGCGTGGCAGGTGGCGCTGGAGCTCTGGGGTCCGCGCGAGCAGCTCTACGAAAAACGGCTCGCCCTGCAGGAGGGCCTGGCGCACCTGCAGGCGCTGGCGGTGGAAGGCCGGCTGGAAAAGCTCGTCACGCCCGAAGCGGTCAGGTGGCGGAGGCTTTCGTCCTCGAAGGCTTGATGCCCAGGGGCAGCAACTCAGCGGGGTAGCAACCGACGCCGACCACTCCGGGTCCCGAATGCGCGCCGACGACCGGGCCCAGCGACTGAATCATCAGCGTGTCGGCGACGGGTTCCAGCTCGCGGCCGACGCGCTCTGCGTCCGCCTCCGCGCTGGCGTGGCCGACCACCACGCAGATGCCGTGGCCGCGGTCCACAGCTTTGGCGAGCTCGACTATGCGGTTCAGCGCGCGGTCGAACGTGCGCACGCGTTCGAGCGGTGTCACGACGCCATCGCGCAAACAGAGAACCGGCTTGACCTGGAGCACCGAGCCCAGCATCGCGCTCGCAAGGCCGATGCGGCCGCCGCGGCGAAGGAACTCCAGAGTCGCTACTGAGAAATAGGTCTGCACCTGCGGGCGCATCGATTCGACCTGCGTGACGATGGCTTCAGGCTCCGCGCCTTTGCCTGCCATCACCGCGGCGCCCAGCACGACGAGGCCGAGTGACATCGACACGAGCCCGCTGTCGACGACATGCACGCGCTGCGGGTCTGTCATCTCTGCGCCCTGCCTGGCCGACTCGTACGTGCCGCTGAGCTTTTCCGATATGTGGATCGAGACGATCGCGTCGTTGTTCGCAAGGAGCTCGGTGTAGGTCTCGGCAAATCGCCCGGGCGACGGCTGGGACGTTGTGGGATGCGTCGCGACGTTGGGCAGCTTGCGATAGAACTCGCTCGGCGTGATGTCGACGCCGTCTAGCAGGCTGCGACCATCGAAGTTCAGCGTCAGAGGTACCACGGAGATGGATCGCGACGCGGCGAGCG
Organism: Candidatus Dormiibacterota bacterium; assembly: GCA_036518815.1. Lineage (GTDB taxonomy): Bacteria > Chloroflexota > Dormibacteria > Dormibacterales > Dormibacteraceae > CF-118. The sequence goes on along the minus strand of DATDML010000023.1, from coordinate 44,195 downwards.
GCGGTGGCATGTCGGCGGTCGAGTCGGTGACGATGGCGATCCGAGTCATCAGCCCGGCTCGTCAGAGTGCGGATCGCTCAGGCGGCGATTCCGGCGATTCTTGAAGAACCGCTCTTCGACCGGCTTGATCGCCACCAATGTGAGCAAGACGATCAGCGCGGTGAAGATCGCGATCGCGTAATACCCGAAGCCGATGGCCATGCCCAGCGACGCAACGACCCAGATCGATGCCGCTGTGGTCAAGCCTCGGACCAGCTCGCCCTGACGCATGATCGACCCTGCGCCGAGAAAGCCGACCCCGGTGACGATCTGCGCCGCGATGCGGGTGGGGTCGACCCGTGTGCCGAACGTGTCCTCTAGCCCAAGCGCCGTGAACATGCACGAACCGACAGCGATGAGGGCCATCGTGCGAATCCCGGCCGGATGACCTCGCCACTCGCGCTCCGTGCCCAGGAAGAGCCCAACCAGCAGTGCTACGACAACGCGGGCGCCGAGCTCAAGGTCGTTATGGATCAGCAGGGTAGTGGGAGCTTAACCTCTGCCGCGCTTACCGCCAGGCTCATCTTTGCTGCCAGGCTCATCAGGCAGCTCTGGCAGGTCGAGGCTGTTCACGAAGTCGCGAAAGACCGCGAGCCTTTCATCGTCGACCTGAACCTCGCCTTTGTCCTTGTCATCGGCATCGTCGACGTCCGGGATGATGCCGGCCGACTCCATCACCTCGGAGGCGACGAAGATGGGGCACTCCGCGCGCACGGCGAGCGCGATGGCATCCGACGGCCGGGCGTCGAAGTCGAGGTCGCGCCCGTCCTGCTTGACGTAGAGGCGCGCGTAGAAGACCTGGTCGGCGAGACGCGTGACGACGATGCGCTTGATGCTCACGCCGAGGTCGCCGAAGGCCGCCGTCATCAGATCGTGGGTGAGCGGCCGGCCCACCGAGTTGCCCGAGATCTTGGCCGCGATGGCCTGGGCTTCGAAGGATCCTATCCAGATGGGAAGGTAGCGATCAGCTTCCTTCTCCTTGAGGATCACCAGGTGTTGGGCCGTGGGCATGTGGATGCGGATGCTGTCCACGGAAACCTCGATGAGGTTCTTCATCCTCGGGTCCATTCTAGTCTCGGGTCCCTCACGTCCCTGCTATTTGAACGCGCTGCACTGCAGGTGCGACCGCAGGCCATCGGCGAGAGATTTCGGCGATCCAGGTGGCCCAGATCCGGGCGAAGCGACGAGCAGCGGAGCGAGCGCATTGTGAGACTGCGTGAGCGAGCAGCGCAGGTGCTGAGCCCGGAGATGGGCCGCATGGGCGCCGAAGCTCCGTCGAGGGTCCTGCGGGCGCACCTGTAAAGAGCTACCAACCGGGGCTACGTACCATTTGAACGTGCCAAAAGGCAGGCGGGGAAAGGTCGTTTTGATCGACGCCCACAGCCTCATCTACAGGGCGTTTTTCGCGCTGCCGCCGATGAGCACTTCGGACGGCCAGGTGACCAACGCCGTCTACGGATTCACGTCCATGCTGGCCATCGTCCTGGCCTCCCGACCGGAGTTCGCGGTGGCCGCTTTCGACGTCGGCGCCCCGACGTTTCGGTCCAAGGAATACGAGGAGTACAAGGCCGGCCGGCGGGCCATGCCGGACGACCTCCGGCCGCAGATCGAGAAGGTGCGCGACGTCCTAACCGCTTTCACGATCCCCATCTACGGCCTCGCCGGCTTCGAGGCCGACGACCTCATCGGCACCTTCGCGCGCGTCGCCGAGGAGAAGGGCCACCCGGTCACGATCGTGTCCGGCGACCTCGACTGCCTCCAGCTGGTGACCGAATCGGTCGAAGCCCTCGTGCCCCGGCGCGGCATCACCGACACATTTGTCTACGGACCTGATCAGGTGCGCCAGCGCTACGGCTTCGAGCCCCCGCAGCTCATCGACTACAAGGCGCTGCGCGGCGACACGTCCGACAACATCCCCGGCGTGCCGGGGGTGGGGGACAAGACCGCGGCGACGCTGGTCCAGGACTTCGGATCGGTGGAGGCGCTGCTGGAGCGGGTCGAGGAGCTGAAGGAAGGCCGGCTCAAGACGTCCATCAAGGCGAACGCCGACCAGATCCGGCTCGGCAAGCGGATGGTGACCATCGTCCGCGACGCACCCGTCGAGCTCGACCTCGAAGCCGCGCGCTGGACGCGCTACGACTACGAGCGCGTGCGCGAGCTGTTCGACCGCCTGGAGTTCCGGCAGCTGCTGAGCCGCTTCCCGCCGCCGGACCAGGTGCCGGTGCAGCCGAGCCTCGCGTTCGAGCCGGCGCCACAGCCCGCGGGCCTGAAGATCGTCGCGGACCCGGTCGAGGCGGCGAGTCTGCTCGACGGCAGCGAGCACACGGGCGTCTTCACGTTCACCGAGGGCGCCGGTCGGTCATCGCGTGTGCTCGGCCTCGGCGTTTCGACCGGAGCGCAGACCTTCTATGTCGCCAGGCAGGACGCGATGGACGCCATCGCTTCGACGCTGGACGACCGCGCGGTCAGCGGCCACGACGCGAAAGAGACTGAGCTCGCATTGCGCGGGCTTGGCGGCGGGAGGCGGAGCTGGGACTTCAGCACTTTTCTCGCCGCCTATCTGCTGGGCGCCGGCTCGCGCGACCCGCGCCTCGAGGACCTGGCGCGTGAATTTCTGGAGATGAACCTCGTCAGCAGCGAGCAGCTGCTTGGCGTGGGGCGTGCGGCGCGCAAGCCGTCGGCGGTGCCGGTGGAAGAGGCGGCGGAATTCTCTGCGCGACGCGCCGAGGCGATCCTCAACCTGCGGCCGCGGCTCGAGGCGGAGATGCGCAACCTCGGCGTCGACTACCTCTTCCATGAGATTGAGCTGCCGCTGGCAACGGTGCTCGCTGACATGGAGTCCGACGGCGTCGCCATCGACGTGCCTTACCTCAAGGACATGCAGGACGAGCTGGGCCGCCAGTTGACGACCATCGAATCGCGCATCGAGGAGCTCGCCGGCCAGAAGTTCAATGTCAACGCGCCACAGCAGCTGGCGAAGGTTCTTTTCGAAGATCTGCGCTTGCCGGTGGGTCGCCGCACGAAGACCGGCTACTCGACCGACGCCGACACGCTCGAGTCGCTGCGCGAGAAGCACGACATCGTGCCGGAGATCCTCGAGCACCGCCAGCTCTCGAAACTAAAGTCCACTTACGTCGACGCGCTGCCGCAGCTGGTCGATCCCCTCACTGGCCGCGTGCACACGTCGTTCGGGCAGGCGAGCACCGCCACGGGGCGACTGTCGTCATCGAACCCAAACCTCATGAACATCCCGATCCGCACCGACCTCGGCCAGCGCATCAGGCGCGCATTTCGAGCAGGGCGCGCCGGCCACGTCCTTATATCTGCCGACTACTCGCAGATCGAGCTGCGCATCGCCGCGCACCTCAGCGGCGACCCGAAGATGCTCGCCGCGTTTGCGGCCGGCCAGGACATCCACACCGCGACCGCAGCGGCTGTGTTCAAAGTCCCGATCGAGCAGGTCGACTCGAACCAGCGCCGGCTCGCGAAGGTCGCGAACTTCGGATCGATCTACGGCCAGGGCGAGTACGGGCTTTCGCAGCAGCTCGGCATCACCGGCGATGTGGCGCGTGACTTTCTCGCGCAGTACTGGTCGACCTACTCGAAACTGCGCGAATACCTGGACGGCGTGCGTCAGCGCGCGCGTGAAGAGGGCTTCGTCGTCAGCGCGACGGGGCGGCGCCGCGCCATCCCTGACCTGCGCTCACCCAACTACCAGCTGCGCAGCGCGGCCGAGCGAATGGCCATCAACTTTCCCATGCAGTCGCTCGCGGCCGACATCATCAAGATCGCGATGGTCCAGCTGCATCGGGAGTTCGAAGCCGACCACGTCGAAGGCCGAATGCTCCTGCAGGTGCATGACGAGCTGCTCTTCGAAGTGCCAGAGGACGAGGTCGATCGGTTCGCCGAGACCGTGCCGCGCATCATGACGGGGGCTTACGAGCTCGAGACCGGCATCGAGGTCGAGGCGAAGGTCGGTCCCAACTGGGCGGATATGAAAAAGCTCGCGGTCGTTCGTGCCTGAACTTCCAGAAGTAGAAACCATTGCGTTGGATCTGCGCCCGCACCTCGTCGGCCGCACGATCGTCAGCTGCGAGCTGCGATTCCCGACCATCGTGCGGCATCCGGAGCCGGAACTCTTCGCCGACCTGATCGCCGGCCACCGCATCGAAGCGGTGAGGCGCCGCGGCAAGTACATCCTCATCGGACTGCAGGAGGATCGTGTCCTCGTTGTTCATCTGGGGATGACCGGGCAGCTGCGCCTTGTGAATCCCGACACCCCGATTCCCAATCACACGCACGCGATCTTCACGCTCGACGACGGAAGGCACCTGCGCTACCGCGACACGCGACGCTTCGGCCGACTGCTCCTCGGCACCGAGGCCGGCCTGCTCGAGGCGAAAGCAATGCCGCGTCTCGGCCCGGAACCCATCGACCCGGATTTCAGTGTCGATGCGCTTTACAAAGCGCTCCGCAAGCGCAAAGCACCGCTGAAGGCAGTGCTGCTTGACCAGAAGGCGCTGGCGGGCGTGGGCAACATCTACGCCGACGAATCGCTGTATCGCGCGCGCATCCGCCCGGATCGCGCCGCGTATCGCGTGAGCAAGCAGTCGGCTGCGCGGTTGCACGAATCCCTTCGCGAATCGCTTGCGACGGCGATCAAGAATCGCGGCAGCTCGGTCGACACCTATCGAGACGCGTGGGGGGAGATCGGCGGGCAGCAGGAGGTGCTGCTGGTCTACGGCCGCGCGGGCGAGCCCTGCTTCACATGCGGGCGGCCCCTGTCATCGGTTCGAATCGCCGGACGCACCACAGTTTTCTGCCGACGTTGCCAGCGTTAAGGGCACTGGCGCCGAGGCTCGTGGCCATCGCCGCCCTGGCGGTGGGATTCCAGATCCTGACCGTGTCCGTCTCCCTGGGCTGGCTGAGCGGCGCGGACCACGAAGTCGAGCAGGCGATGGCCTCGGCGTGGGACCCGGCGCTCCACCCGCTGATGCAGGCCATCGCCGTCTTCGGCGGCGTCGAGCTGACGACGTTGGTGATGGTCGGCCTCGTCGTCTACCTGTGGCGCCGCGGCTTTCCGGCGGATGCCTTCGTCTTCGTTGCCTTCCTGGCGGCCGAGCTGTTCGAGATCCTCTACAAGTCCAACCTGACCCATCCCCAGCCGCCGGATTCGGTGTCGCACGCGGACGGGCCGAGCATCAGCACCTTCCTGGATACGGCCGGCGGCGGGCACAACAGCTTCCCGAGCGGGCACATGGTCAGGACCGTGTTGGTCTATGGCCTGCTGGCCTTCGTCCTGCGCCGTCTGGCGCCGTGGCCGTGGCTGCGTAACCTCGCGGTCCCGCTGGCCATTGTTCTAATCGTGGCGATGGCGTTCACGCGGCTGTACCTCGAAGTGCACTGGGAATCGGACGTCCTGGGCGGCCTCCTCCTCGGCGCAATCGCTCTTGTCAGCGCGACGGTGTGGCTGGACCGACCCCAACGCGTCGACAATTAGGAAGGGGCATGGCTGCGGAAGAAGACATCCCGATCCTTTTCATGGTTACGGCCCGGGGTCGTGACGAAGCCGAGAGGCTCGGCGAGGCCTTGGTCGTGGATCACCTGGCCGCAAGCTGCTCAGTGGTACCGGTGGTCCATTCCTTTTACCAGTCGGAGGGTCTTCTGCAGCGCGACACCGAGGCGCTCTTGCTGGTTCGGACGGCCACCTCGAAGCGGCCGGCGGTGATGGAGTACCTGAACCAGCACGGCCCCCAGGAGCGTCCGGAGATACTGGAAATCAAGATCACCGGCGGTTCAGTGCCGTACCTCGAGTGGCTTGCCGAGCGGGTTGGAAAGCCCGGCTCGGATCGTTAAGTCGTCACTTAGACTGGCCGGGCACGCCACTTCAATGGCAACAGAGCTGAAACCGGGCGGGGAAGAGACACCGAAAAAGACCAGGAAACGGCGGGCTCGCGAGCGCGCCGAGGCCCTGGCCGACAGCGCCGTTTCGATCCCGGTTCCGGTGCCCGAGACCGCCGTACCGGCCGAGGCGGCGGCGGCGTCGGAACCCGTGGCCACGGTCCGCGCGGCCGAGCCCGAGCCGGCTGCCGACGACGCGTTCCGCGACCTCCTCGGCCAGGCCATCGGGTTGCGCCTGGACTCGGTCACCAAGGAATTCGACACCGGGGACATGAAGGTCGCAGCCCTGCGCGAGGTCTCGCTGGAGATCGGTCCCGGCGAGTTCGTGGCCGTCATCGGCCCGTCGGGGTGCGGCAAGACCACGCTGCTCTCGCTGATGGGCGGTCTCGACCAGCCCACGTCGGGCCAGGTGTACGCGTCGGGGATGGCGCTCGACCAGCTGAGCGACGAGGCATTGGCCGACTACCGCCTGCAGCGCGTCTGCACCATCTTCCAGACCTTCAACCTCGTGCCCGCGATGTCGGTGCTGGAGAACGTGATGCTGCCCCTCACGCTGGCCGGCATCGAGCTGGAGGAGCGCCGACCCAGGGCGATGCGATTGCTGGAGCTGGTCGGCCTCGAAAACCGCGCGCGGATGCGTGCGGGCCGCCTGTCCGGCGGCGAGCAGCAGAAGGTCGCCGTGGCGCGCGCCCTGGCCAACCGCCCGGGCCTGATCCTCGCGGACGAGCCGACCGGCAGCCTCGACTCGGCGTCGGGCGAGCGTGTGCTCGAGCTCCTCAAAGACCTCCATCGGCGAGGCGCGACCATCGTGCTGGTCACGCACGACCCGGAGGTCGCGCGTCAGGCGCAGCGCGCCGTGCGCATGGTGGACGGTCGAGCGTTCGAGCTCGGCACCGGCACGCGGACTGTGCGCCCGCAGGATCCGCTCCTACCGGCGCCGCGACTGCATTGGCGCGACACCCTGCGGCTCGGCCTGCTCAGCGCCGGCCGCCGTCCGTTGCGCACCTTCCTGACGACCACGGGCGTCGCCATCGGCATCGCCGCCATGAGCCTCATCGTCGCGCTCGCCACCGGCCTCAACCTCGCGCTGGCGGCGCCGACTTTCGCGCACGAGCGGACCGACGTGATCAGCGTCCGTCCCGCGGCCGACTCGGTGTCGGGCAGCTTCGACGCGCAGAGCCTCAGCGCCGTGTCCAGCCTGCCGCACGTGGAGGCGGCGTGGGGCCAGCTGGCGATGACCGGGTCATTCGCCGGCCCGAACAACGGCGCGGGCGGCGCAACCGACACGCTGCAGGCGCTGCCGCCGAGGAGCCGCTGGGACGGCTCGGTGCAGCTGATCGCGGGCTCGATGCCTTCTTCGGACGCGGCCGATCAGGTAGTCCTCAGCGCGCGTGAGGCGGCGCTGCTTGGCTTTGGCACGCCGCGCGCAGCGCTGGGAAGCACGCTCACCTTCAAGGACTCGGCCAAGAAACCTGTGGCGTTGTCACTGGTGGTCGTCGGGGTTGCGGCGGATGCGGCCTTGCCTCCAGGAGTCGCGGGAGGGCTCGTGCCCTACGCGCTTCTCACCGACCACTGGTCGGCCGTCGCTGCCGCGAACAATTTGAAGACCGGTGAGTTCGGCGCCATCACCGTCCTGGTCGACTCCGCCACCGACGTGGCCGGCGTTCGTGCCGGGATCTTGAAGCTCGGCTTTCAGGCGGTCACGAGCTCCGACGAGCAGCGAGCCTTCGCGGAGCTCCTGAGCCGGCTGCGCGTCGCGCTGCTCGGGCTGGCACTCGTCGCGCTCCTTCTGGCATGTCTCGGTATCGCCAACACGATGTACACCGCGGTCCTAGAGCGGACGCGCGAGATCGGGATCCTGAAAGCCGTCGGCGCGCGATCGCGCGACGTGATGCTGCTGTTCGTCACCGAGGCCGCGGTCATCGGATTGGTCGGTGGGATCGCCGGCGGCGTGGTCGCGGCTGCTCTTTCGGGCTTTGGCAACTCGGCGATCGACGCGCTGGTCCCGGCAATCGCGGCGACTGCGGTCGAAGTTTTCCGGCCCGATCTGGTCATCGCCATCGCGGCGCTGGTCTTCGCCGTGGTGCTGAGCATGGGCAGCGGCCTGCTGCCCGCGATGCGTGCGGCCGCGCAGCAGCCGATGAAAGCTCTGCATCATGAGTAGGTGCGGATTTCCAGCTACCCGCTAGTCGACGCCGCTGAGGCGGCGGCGACAGTCCTCGAGCACACACCAGTCCTCGGCAGTGAACAGCTCGCGTTGAGCGAATGCGCCGGCCGCGTGCTCGCCGCCGATCTGATGGCGACGAGGCCCTTGCCGCCTCATCCGTCCAGCGCGGTCGACGGGTTCGCAGTGCACGCCGCGGACGCAGGCCGGACGCTGCGCATCGTCGGTGAGTCCGCCGCCGGCCGGCCGCTGTCCGTCCGAGTGGAGACAGGCACCGCCGCACGCATCCTCACCGGCGGCGTCGTGCCCGAGGGCGCCGACACGGTGGTGATGGTCGAGGACGTCCAGCTGCACGGCGACTCTGTCGCAGTGCCGCAAGGTCTGACCGCGGGGACGAACTTCCACGCAGTGGGAGCGGATCTTCGCCAGGGCGAGCGGGTGCTGACCGCCGGCATGCAGCTCGGCGCTGCTGAGATCGGCCTGGCCGCGGCGCTTGGGCGGCCGCGGCTCGAAGTGCACCGGCGTCCGAAGGTGGCGCTCATGTCCACGGGCGACGAGCTGGTCGAGGTCGGCACCGAACCCGGGCCAGGGCAGATCCCGGATTCCAACCGCTGGGCACTGCTGGCCGCGCTGCGAGAAGCCGGCGCTGAGGTGAGATTGCTCGGTATCGCGCCGGATACGGCGCCCGAGCTGCGGGAGCTTGTGGCCGACGCGCTACGTGACGCCGACGTGCTGGTCACCTCCGGCGGCGTGTCGGTGGGCACGCACGACCTGGTGAAGCCCCTGCTGGAGTCCATTGGCACGGTGCACATCGGACGCGTGAAGCTCAAGCCGGGAAAACCTTTCACTTTCGCGACGCTGGATCGGGGAAAGCTCGCCTTCGGGCTGCCGGGCTTCCCGGTATCGTCGCTGGTGACGTTCGAGGTATTCGTGCGACCTGCCTTGCGCAAGATGCAGGGATTCGCGCAGCTGCAGCGGCCTTCACTGCCGGTGCGGCTCGGCTTCAACGCCAAGGCTGTGGGAGATCGCACCGAGTACCACCGCGTCACGTTGCGGCGCGAGGGCTCAGACCTCGTCGCCACCTCAACCGGATCGCAGTCGTCGTCGCGGTTGATGTCGCTCGCCGGCGCGCACGCGCTGGTGCGCGTGCCGCCGGGCGATCAAGGGATCAGCGCCGGATCGACGGTGGAGGCGCTGATCCTCAGCCTGCAGTAACGGTTACGGGTTCGGGTCGCTCGAGCCGGGCTCGGAGCCGGGGTTTTCGTCGCCGTGGGTGTGCTTGTCCCACTCCTCGCGCACGTCTTCCTTGGCGTCGCGAGCCTTGGCGCGGGCGTGGTCCGCCTCCTGGCGGGCCTTGCCCTTCAACTCCTCCGACTTGTCACCGGTCGCCTTGCCTTTCAACTCTTCCGCTTTGCCCTTGATCTCGTCTTTCATACCTAAAGAACGCGCACTGGCGCAGGTGCACCAAAGCCCGCTCCAAATGGGCACGTTCGAACATCGGTTCGCCCTACAATTGGATCTCGCTCGATGCCCTCCAGCTTTCGTGTCGACGCACCCTTCAAGCCCGCCGGCGACCAGCCGCAAGCCATCGAGCAGCTGGTCGAAGGCGTGCGCGCCGGCCTGTCTCAGCAGGTCCTCCTGGGCGTGACCGGAAGCGGCAAGACCAACGTCATGGCCTGGGCCGTCGAGCAGCTCCAGCGCCCGGTCCTGGTCCTGAGCCCCAACAAGACTCTGGCGGCCCAGCTGTGCGCCGAGTTCCGCCGCCTGCTGCCCTCCAACGCCGTCGAATACTTCGTCAGCTACTACGACTACTACCAGCCAGAGGCCTACATCGCGCGCACCGACACATACATAGAAAAGGACTCGAGCCGCAACGAAGAGATAGACCGCATGCGGCACTCGACCACGCAGGCGCTGCTCACACGGCGCGACGTCCTCGTCGTGGCGAGCGTGAGCTGCATCTACGGCATCGGCTCGGTCGAGGACTACATGGGCGAGTCGCTGACCATCCAGAAGGGCGAGTCCATCCGCCGCGAGGTGTTCCTCCGCAAGCTCACCGAGATGCTCTACGAGCGCAATGACTACGATCTCGCGCGCCTGCGCTTTCGCGTTCGCGGGGACGTCGTCGACCTCGTGCCCGCGAACGAAGAGAAGGTGTATCGCATCGAGTTTTTTGGCGATGAGATCGAGCGCATCCAGGAGCTCGACGCGACGACCGGAGAGATTCTCGGCGCGCGCGACCAGTTCACTGTGTTCCCGGCGTCGCACTACGTCACGCCGGCGGACAAGCTTCGCCTGGCCATCACGGACATCGAGGCCGAGCTAGAAGAGCGGTGCAAGTGGTTCGACGACCACGGCCGGCTGCTCGAGTCGCAGCGGCTGCGCCAGCGCACGAACTTCGACATGGAGATGCTGCGCGAGACCGGCACCTGCGCCGGCATCGAGAACTATTCGCGCCACCTCACGCGCCGGCAGCCTGGCGAAGCGCCGTACACCTTGATGGACTTCCTGCCCGACGACACGCTGATCTTCGTCGACGAGTCGCACGTGGCAGTGCCGCAGATCGGCGGAATGCTCGGCGGCGATCGGTCGCGCAAGGCCGCCCTGGTCGAATACGGCTTCCGTCTGCCGAGCGCGTTCGACAACCGGCCGCTGAGCTTCGACGAGTGGGAGGACCGGGCGCGCAACGTGATCTACGTCTCGGCCACGCCCGGCGACTACGAGATGCGACGCTCGCAGCGCACGGTGGAGATGGTCGTGCGCCCGACGGGCCTCGTGGACCCGACTGTTGAGGTTCGCCCGACCGCCGGCCAGATCGACGACCTGCTGGCCGAGGTCAAGAAGCGCGCCGAGATGGGACACCGCTCCTTGGTGACGACGCTCACCAAGCGATTTGCCGAAGACCTCGCCGACTACCTCCGCGAGTACGGCGTGAAGGTTCGCTACCTGCACTCAGAGCTCGACGCGCTGGAAAGGATCGAGGTGCTGCGCGACCTGCGCACCGGCGCTGTCGATGTGGTGGTTGGCATCAACCTGCTGCGCGAAGGTCTCGACCTGCCAGAGGTCGCGTTCATTGGCATCCTCGACGCCGATAAGGAGGGCTACCTGCGCGCGTACCGCTCGTTCATCCAGATCATCGGCCGTGCCGCGCGCAACGTCGAAGGTCACGTCGTGATGTACGCCGACTCGATCACCGATTCGATGCGCATGGCGCTCGATGAGACCGACCGGCGCCGCACGAAGCAGATCGCCTACAACACCGAACGCGGCATCACGCCGGAGACGGTGAAGAAGGCGATCTACGCGCTCGAGATCAACGAGAAGGACCTTCAGGCCGACGCAGTAGAGCTGATGGTCGGCGCGGGTGTGCCGCGCGAGGACATCCTGGCCATCGTGCGCGACCTCGAAAAGGAGATGCGGCGGCTGGCCAAGGAGCTGCAGTTCGAGGACGCGGCGCGCGTGCGCGACCGCATCATCCTGCTGCGCAAGCGGCTGTCCGGTGAGGAGACCGGAGGCGGCGAGGACGACGAAGAGGTGTCGCTGGCTATCGCGGCGGCGCCAAAGCAGAGAACGACGGTTCGGAACTGGCGGCGGTCGCGCCGCGGGCCTTGACCGTCCAGAACACGAATCGAGCCGCCGCGCTGCTCGCCGCGAAGCCTGACGGCTGGATGCGGACGATCGGCGCGCGCATCACCGAGGCCGAGCCAGGTCGCGTGGTGCTGGAGCTGACCGCGGGACCGGAGCATCGTCACGGCGGTGGTGTCGTCCAGGGCGGGGTCATCACACAGATCGCTGACGCCGCAATGGGCATGTCGCTCGCGACGCTGCAGGAAGACGGCGTTTGGAACACGACCATCGAGCTAAAGATCAATTTCCTGCGGCCGGTCAAAGAAGGCCGCATGCGCGCGGTGGGCCGAGTGGTGGAGATCAAGCAGTCGCTGCTGTTCAGCGAGGCCGACGTCCTGGACGAACAGGGTCGTCTCGTGGCGCGAGCGTCGTCGACCTGCATGGCAGTGCCCGAGGGCCAAGGTCGTGAGTAAAACGGCACCCAGCCGGGCGTGGGCGTGGCTGGGGCTCGAGATGGTCGACAGCGGTGAAGGCTGGGCCACGGTGACGATGACGCCGACGGAAGACATGGCCAACGTCTCCGGTTTCGTGCACGGTGGCATGATCAGTGCGCTGGCGGACTCGGCGATGGGCCGGTCGTTGCGCACCGTCCAGCCCAGCGTCGCCCGGGCGATGAGCTTCGACCTCAAGCTGAGCTTTGTGAACGCCGCGAAAATCGGAGAAACGCTGCGGGCTACAGGCCGCGTCATCCATGCCGGCCGCAGGACGATGGTCGCGGAGTGCAGGGTGGAAGGGCGTGAGGGCCGGCTCATCGCCACAGCGAGCGGAACGTTTGCGGTGACCAGGGAAAAAGGAACAAATCTAGGGTCGGATGCCGACTGATCAGATAACCATTCGCGGCGCGCGCGAGCACAACCTGAAGAACGTCACCCTGGCCATCCCGAGGGATCGCCTGGTGGTGTTCACAGGCCTGTCCGGGTCGGGCAAATCGTCGCTCGCCTTCGACACCATCTACGCCGAAGGCCAGCGGCGCTACGTCGAGTCGCTGTCGGCTTACGCCCGGCAATTCCTCGGCCAGATGGAGAAGCCCGACGTCGACGTCATCGAAGGCCTCTCGCCCGCGATCTCCATCGACCAGAAGGGCACGTCGAAGAACCCGCGCTCGACAGTCGGGACCGTCACCGAGGTCTACGACTACCTGCGACTGCTGTACGCGCGCATCGGCCACCCGCACTGCCCGAACGGCCACGAAGTTCGGCGCCAGACCGTCGACCAGATGGCCGACCAGGTCGAAAAGCTGCCGAAGGGAACTCGGATCATGGTCCTCGGTCCCGTCGTCAAGGGCCGCAAGGGCGAGTACCGCTCGCTCATCGACGATGTCCGCAAGTCCGGTTTCGTGCGTGTCCGCGTCGATGGAAGCCTGTACGAGATCGGCGAGACGATCCCGATGGACAAGAACAAGAAGCACGACGTCGAGGTCGTGGTCGATCGCATCGTCATCGGGCCGGAGCAGCGGACGCGGCTGGTCGATTCGCTCGAGACCGCGACGAGGCTGGGCAACGGCTCGGTGATCATCGCGCCGGTCGATGGCGGCGCGGACATCCCGATGTCGCAGGACTTCATGTGCCCGATCGACGGGCTCAGCGTGCCTGAGCCCGAGCCGCGCAACTTCTCCTTCAACAGCCCCCACGGCGCCTGCCCGACCTGCACGGGCATCGGGTCGCAGCTGGTCGTCGACGGCGACCTGGTGGTGCCGGACCCATCGCTGTCGCTCAACGAAGGCGCGATCGCCGCATGGAGCAAGTCCCAGTTCTTCTATCCGGAGCTGCTCGAGACCGTGAGCCGCTACTTCGGCATCGACATGGACAAGCCCTGGTCGAAGCTGAGCAAGCAGCACCGCGACGTACTGCTCGAGGGCACCGGCGAGAAGAAGATCAAGTTCGGCTACAAGAACCAGTACGGCCACTCGCGCTGGTACGAGGCACCGTTCGAAGGTGTGGTCGCCAACCTGCAGCGGCGGTACGAGGAGACGCAGTCCGAGTACCTGAAGCAGGAACTCGAGCGATACATGTCGGACAAGCCGTGCCCTGCATGCAAAGGACGAAGGCTCAAGCCGGAGTCGCTGGCGGTCACGGTGGCGGATCGCAACATCGCCGACGTGTGCTCGCTGTCAGTGAGCAACGCAATCGATTTCTTCGACCGTCTCGGCGGGACGGAACGGGAGCAGCTGATCGCGCGCGGAATTCTCAAAGAGATTCGCGAGCGACTGCAGTTCATGATCGACGTCGGGCTCGAGTACCTCACCGTCGACCGCGCCGCCAACACGCTGTCAGGTGGCGAGTCGCAGCGCATCCGGCTGGCGACGCAGATCGGCTCCAAGCTGATGGGCGTGCTCTACATCCTCGACGAGCCTTCGATCGGCCTGCATCAGCGGGACAACCGGCGCCTGATCAACACGCTCATCCGCTTGCGTGACCTCGGCAACACGCTGATCGTTGTCGAGCATGACGAGGAGACGATCCGCTCAGCCGACTACATGGTCGACATCGGGCCGGCGGCGGGGGAGCACGGCGGCGAGATCGTGGCCGCGGGCACTGTCGAGCAGGTGCTGAAGGATCCGCACTCGCTGACGGCCGCGTACCTGCGCGGCGACAGGTCGATCCCGCTGCCGCGCCAGCGGCGCACCGGCAACGGCAGAAGGCTCGTCATCCGCGGAGCGAAGGCCAACAATCTGAAGAACATCGACGTTTCGTTTCCGCTCGGGACTTTCGTGGCCGTGTCGGGCGTGAGCGGCTCAGGCAAGTCGTCGCTGATCACCGACATTCTCAGCCGCAAGGTCGCGCAGTACTTCTACAAAGCGAAAGACAAGCCTGGGCAGCACAAGATCGTCGAAGGCCTCGAGCATCTCGACAAGGCGATCGACATCGACCAGTCGCCCATCGGGCGCACGCCGCGGTCCAATCCCGCCACCTACACCGGCATGTTCACGTACATGCGCGAGCTGTTCGCGAGCCTGCCCGAGGCAAAGATGCGGGGTTACGGCCCGGGTCGATTCAGCTTCAACGTGCGCGGCGGGCGCTGCGAGGCCTGCCAGGGCGACGGAATCATCCAGATCGAGATGCAATTCCTGCCCGACGTGTACGTGCCTTGCGAGGTGTGCCACGGGACGCGCTACTCGCGCGAGGTGCAGGAGGTGAAGTTCCGCGGCCACTCCATCTCTGATGTGCTCGAGCTGACCGTCGATGAAGCGCTCGAGGTTTTCGAGAACGTGCCGCGCATTCGCGTCAAGCTCCGCACGCTGCACGATGTCGGACTCGGCTACATCCGGCTCGGTCAACCGGCGACGCAGCTGTCCGGCGGCGAGGCGCAGAGGGTGAAGCTCTCGGCCGAGCTCTCGCGCCGCGACACTGGGCGCACGCTGTACCTGCTGGACGAGCCGACGACCGGCCTGCACTACGCGGACGTCGAGCGACTGCTCCAGGTGCTGCACCGGCTGGTCGATCATGGCAACACGGTCGTCGTGATCGAGCACAACCTGGACGTGCTGAAGACCGCGGACTGGCTCATCGATCTCGGGCCCGAGGGCGGAGAAAAGGGCGGCCACGTGATCGCGACCGGCACGCCAGAAGACCTGGCGGCGAACACTGCGTCGTCGACAGGCCAGTTCCTGCGCGCGGTGCTGGACCGCAAGGAGAACAAGCACAGAGCCAACGGCTCGGTGCGGAGCCGCAAGACCGCCAAGACCGCGGCTCGCTCGCGCGTAGCAGTCGGCTAGAAGAGACCAGATGGCGACGCGCGGTTACGCGGCTTTGATGCGTTCGCCTGGCTTCGCGCGCCTGTACGTGAGCATGCTGCTCGGCAGGTTGGCGGGTGGGATGGTGGCCATCGCCCTGATCCTTTTCGTGCTCAGCCGGTACCACTCCCCGCAGCTGGCGGGCATCACTGCCTTCCTGGCGATCTTCCCGGGGCTTGTCGTCTCGCCAATCGCAGGCGCGCTGCTTGATCGTCGCGGCCGGGTGGGCTTCATCACATTCGACTACATCGTCGCCACGGTCTCGGTCCTACTTATCGCGGGACTTTCGGCCGCCCATGCGCTGCCCGCCCCGCTGATGCTCGGCATCGTTGCGATCTCGTCGTTGACCAACCCGCTGAGCAATACCGGCCTGCGTTCGCTTTTCCCGATCGTCGCTCCGCGCGATCTTTGGGAAAGGGCGAACGCCCTTGACAGCTCGGGTTACCTGGTCGCCGCGCTGATCGGCGCGCCCCTGGCCGGCGCGTTGATCAGCTGGTTCGGCCCAGAGTGGGCGCTCGCGTTCACCGCGGGACTCTTCGCGGTTTCCGCCCTGGCCATTGTCGGCCTGCGCGATCCAAGCACTCGCAGCCCGAGCGAACGCTCGATCCTCGGCGATGCGTGGGCCGGACTCGTCTATGTCGTCCGCAATGCCACGCTGCGCGGCCTGGCGATCACGCTCAGCACCTTCAACGTGAGCTGGGGGATTCTGGAGATCGCCATCCCGGTTCTCGTGCTTACGCGCCTGCACGAGGGACCGGCGCAGGTCGGCCTGCTATGGGGCCTCATGGGGGTGGGCGGCCTGGTCGCAACGATCGCCTCCGGACGCATCAAATCCGAGGGCAGGGAGCGCCAGCTGATGCTGTACTCGATCATCGTCGAGGCAGCGGTCCTGCTGGTGCTGCCGTTCGCCAATGCCTACTGGATGCTCGCCGTGGTGGTGATCGTGGCCGGCGCGGCCAACGGGCCGTTCGACATCGGTATGTTCACGCTGCGCCAGCGCCGCACGGACCCCGCCTGGTTCGGGCGCGCCTTCGCCGTGTCGATGTCCCTGAACTTTGTGGGCACTCCCATTGGGGCGGCCTTGGCCGGCCCGTTGATCGGTGTTTCCCTCAACGCGGCGCTGTGGGCGGCTGTGGCCTTCGCGGTGATCGCAGGCGTGTTTCCGTTGCTCACGATCCCGAAAGGCGACGACGGCGGGGAGCCGGCTAGCCTCCGATCAGGCCGCTCGCAAATAGAGCCACAATCCCCGCCAGCACGTTGAGCACGATGCCGACGATGCCACCGATGAGGCGGCCGCGCTGGATCGCTCTCACCGCGCTGATCAGGCCGAAGATCGGCAGCAGCGGGAAGTAGAAGTTCACGACGAACGGAACGACAATGCCGACCACTCCCAGCAGGATGGACGCCCCGGCGGGGCCTCCGAACTGCTGCATGAGGCCCATTCCTCCGCCCGCGGCTACTGCCATCGGCATGCCCTGCGGCATCCCGGGCGGCGCCGGAGGCGGCTGATAGCCGGCCGGCGGTGGCGGCTGGTACGCGGGTGGGGGCGCAGACGGAGGCGGAGCGGAAGGCGGCGGCGGCAGGGGGCTCGGGGGCATATCTGACATGGCGCAAATCCTATCCGCGCGGCCGCCGGATTCAAGCGTTCTATTTGTGATGCAGGAACGAAGCGAAGAGCAGATCATGGGCTGGCTCCTCGAACTGGAGAATGACGGCCAGGCGGATCGGCGCGCGGAGCTGTCGGGTGAGCGCTTCCTCTCCTTGATCCACGACCCGGACACCGGCCGCGCCTACGTCTTTCGCCACGGTGTGGACAACACCGAGGGCGCCGAGCTGCCCGAGGGTGAGTTTTTCGAATACCCCAATGCCAACGCGGCCTCGGTCGCCTACGACCAGATGCTGCATGAGTCCAGCGCCGCCGGCGAGGTGGCTGAAGAAGATTCGACGGAGGCCGAGGGCGACTTCGAGACGGGCGGCGCCGAGATCCGCGACATGTACGCCGACATGGACGAGGACCCTCTGACGCAGGACAACTCGCTCAGCGAAGAAGAGCCTCCGTAAACAGCTAACGTTGCCCCGTGACTCGGCTGGTCACGGGTGGGACGGGCTTCATCGGTGGCTACCTGCTGCGCGAGCTGGCAAAGCGGGATGGCACCACCTACGTGCTCGTGCGCGCCGCATCGCGCTCGAAGCTGCACGCAACCGATCGGATACAGCCGATGACCGGTGACATCACGCAATCGATGCTGGGCCTGAGCGCCGCCGACCGCGAGAAGCTGACAGGCGCCGACATCTTTCATCTCGCCGCGGTCTACGACCTCGAGGCGCCGGCCGACGCCGACGAGCGCGCCAACGTCGAAGGCACGCGCCATGTGGTCGAGCTGGCGAAAAGCCTGGACGCGAGGCTGCACCACATGAGCTCCATCGCCGTGGCCGGCGCGAGCTGGAAGGGCAGGTTCACCGAGGACATGTTTGCCGAGGGCCAGAAGCTGGACCATCCCTACTACCGCACGAAGTACGAAGCGGAAAAGCTGGTGCGCGAGTCGGGCGTGCGTCACCGCATCTACCGTCCAGGCCTGGTCATCGGCTCGTCGGCCACCGGAGAGGCCGTGCGCGCGGACGGGCCGTATTACGCGTTCAAGCTGATCCAGCGCCTGCGTCAGGCGATCCCGCCGTGGGTGCCGCTGATCGGTTTCGAGGGCGGCGAGCTCAACGTCGTTCCGGTGGATTTCGTGGCCCGTGCCATGGACACCATCGCGCACAAGGAAGGCCTCGACGGCCAGACCTTCCACCTGACCGATCCGCAAGCCGAGAGCTTCGGCGACGTCACGAATGAGTTCTGCCGCGCCGCCCACGCGCCGCAGTTCACATTGCGCGTGGACGGCCGCGCGCTGGCCATGATGCCGGGAGAAACCCGCGCGATGCTCCAGCACTGGCGCGTTGCCGCGACCCTGAAACGCCGGTTGCTCGAAGGCGTGCGCATCCCCGAGGCGGCCGTTGCGTATGTGTTGAGCCGCGCGCGGTTCACGTGCGACAACACGCAGGCCGCGCTCGCCGGCACCGGCGTGGAATGTCCGCCGCTCCACTCGTACGCGTGGAAGATCTGGGACCATTGGGAGCGCCACCTCGACCCAGAGGCATTGACCGAGCGCAACCTGCGCTCGGCGCTGGAGGACCGCGTGGTTGTGGTCACCGGCGCATCCAGCGGCATCGGCCGCGCAACGGCGAGCTTGGTTGCCAGGCACGGCGCTCGCGTGGTGCTCGTCTCGCGCACCAGGGAAAAGCTCGACGAGTTGAAAGCCGAGATCGAGGCAGCCGGCGGCCGGGCCTTCGTTCATCCGACCGACCTGTCGGACGTCGATGCGTGCGAGCGGATGATCCAGCACGTGCTGGCCGAGCACGGGCGCGTCGACATCCTGGTCAACAACGCGGGCCGCTCGATCCGCCGGTCGGTCGAAGCGTCGTACGACCGTTTCCACGACTTTCAGCGAACTATGCAGCTGAACTATTTCGGCGCGATCAAGCTCATCCTCGCCGTTCTGCCCGGCATGCGGGAGCGCAAGCGCGGCCACATCATCAACATCTCGAGCATCGGGACGCAGGCCTACCCGCCGCGCTTCAGCGCGTACGTCGCCTCCAAGTCGGCGCTGGCCGCCTTCAGCCGCTGCATCGGGCCGGAGGTCGTCGACGACGGCGTCGCCATCACCAACATCCACATGCCGCTGGTGCGCACGCCGATGATCGCGCCCACCGGCATCTACAAGAACTTTCCGACGAGCTCACCCGAAGAGGCGGCCGAGCTGGTGGCTTCCGCCATCCTCACCCGCACGCCGGAGGTGTCAACGCGACTGGGCAAGCTGGGCGAGACGGTCAACACCGTGGCGCCGGGACTGCTTCAGTTCGTGATGACCGGGGCCTACCACGTGTTCCCAGACACTGCGGGGAAAGACGGCGAGCGCGCTAAGCCCGCGGAAGAGGAGATCTCAGTCGAGGCCGCCGCGATGGCCTACTTGATGAAGGGGATCCACTTCTAGCCCTCGTCCCCTCGCCCCATGCGGGGGAGGCTAGGGTGGGGGGCTTTATCCGGATGAGTGGCTCGCGGCGATCCCGAACATCGCGATCCCGAAAACGAAGATCAGGATCAGCGCGATCACGCCGAGCACGATGAGACCAGCGTGTACGGCGCCGATGATGATTCCCGCGGTCGCCATGCCCATGCCGCCTTCGCCGGTCTGCTTGATCTGGTTGCGGGCCATGATCCCTGTGACGATCGCGACGATTGCGACGGTGAAGCCACCGAGGCCCGGGATGATGTGCGCGAAGAACGAACCGATCCCGGCCACCAGGCTGACCACCGCGAGCGAGTTCGTCTGACCGGCCACGCCGGCGCCCTGCACCTGCAGCCCCGGCGTGTGCGGCACCGCGGTCGTCGGCACGCTCTGCTGGCCCGCGATCTGTGTCGGCGAAGCCGAGGGCTGGGACGGGGGCGGGGGAGGTGGTAGATCGCTGGGGTTCGAGCTCACGTGGGGAGTCTAACTCCCGTTCCTACAATCCATCCAGATGTCAAGTCAGCCAGAAGAGGAGGCGATCAGGCAGCGCCTGCGCGCGGTTCCAGACGAACCGGGTGTCTACCTGTTTCGCGACGCCAAGACGCAGGTCATCTACGTCGGCAAAGCGCTGCGGTTGCGCGATCGCCTGCGCCAGTACTTCACGCCCGGCTACGCCCAGACCGCGCGGGTCGAGGAGATGGTGCGGCGCATCTATGACTTCGAGTTCGTGCAGTGCGCCAACGAGGTCGAGGCGCTGGTCCTCGAGTGCAACCTCATCAAGAACTACCGGCCGCGTTTCAACATCCGGCTCAAGGACGACAAGAACTACCTCTATCTGAAGCTGCCCGTCACGCAGGAATATCCGCGCGTCCACTACTCGCGCCGCGTGCAGAACGACGGCGCGCTCTACTTCGGTCCCTACACGTCCGCGCAGTCGCTGCGTGGCACTGTGAAATCAATCCGCCAGCTGCTGCCCTTCCGCACCTGCTCTGACGAGATCTTCAAGCAGGGCAAGGTCTGCCTCGACTTCCACATCAAGAGGTGCCCAGGCCCTTGCGAGAAGCGAATCAGCGTCGACGACTACAAGGCGCGCATCCGCGAAGTTGCGCTCTTCATGGAAGGCCGCTCCGACGTGCTGGTGCGACAGCTCGAGGGCCGCATGGACGAAGCCGCCGATCGCCTCGACTTCGAGAATGCAGCGCGCTACCGCGACCAGCTGCAATCGATCGAGAAGATCGCCGACCGCCAGAAGGTGCTGGTGCACGGTCGCGACGACCAGGACCTGATCGCCTACGCACGCAAGGGCAACGACGTCTTCGTCGAGGTGGCGTATGTGCGCCAGGGCAAGATGGTCGGCCACGACGGACACCCGCTCGACGGCGCCGGCGATGCGAGCGAGCAGGAGCTGCTGCGCAGCTTCCTCCTGCAGTACTACACGAGCGCCACGCACGTGCCGCGCAGCGTCATCGTCCCGGGATCAGTCGGCGATTCGGAGCTGATGATCGACTGGCTGACGCAGCGGCGCGGCGGTCCTGTGAGCATCGACGTCCCGCAGCGCGGCCGCAAGCGCGCGCTGGTGACTCAGCTCGCAGAGACGGCTGCCCAGGAGCTCGAGCAGCTGCGCATCCAGGCCGACTACGACCGCAGCCGCACGGAGCCGATGCTGGCCGCGCTCGCCGAGGCGCTCGACCTGGAGCAGCCTCCAAAGCGCATCGAGTGCTACGACATCTCCAACATCCAGGGCGATTCGGCCGTAGGCGCGATGGTCGTGTTCGAGGACGGCCGCCCGCGCAACGACCACTACAGGCATTTCAAGATCAGGTACGTGCCCGGTCCCAACGACTTCGCGATGCTGCAGGAGGTGCTGCGGCGCCGCATGGAGCGGCTCGAGTCGTCACTGCGTCGTGAGGACGCCGACGCCGCCGGCGACCGCTCGTTCACCAGCCGGCCCGACCTGATCCTCATCGACGGCGGCAAGGGCCAGCTGGGCGCCGCGCTCGAGGTTCTGGAGGACAGCGGTTTCGCCGACATCCCAACGTTCTCTCTGGCCAAGGAGCGCGAGGAGATCTTCGCCCCGGGCCGGGCCGAGCCGATCGTGCAGGAGCACAACTCGCCGGGCATGTTCCTGGTGCAACGCATCCGCGACGAGGCGCACCGTTTCGCGATCACGCATCACCGCAAGGTCCGCTCGCGCAAGGCGCTGTCGTCGCCGCTGGACTCCATCGAAGGCATCGGGCCGGCGCGGAAGCGCGCGTTGCTGCGGGCATTTGGGTCGGTGCAGGCGATTCGCGAGGCCGCGGTCGAGGCCATCGTGGCCGCGGGCGTGCCCGAACGCCTCGCGCGCCACCTGAAAGAGACCCTATGACGCTGATCGTGCTCGGTGCTTCGAGCCAGAAAGACCTCGACCGCGACCTCGATGTTCTGGAGGAGGCTGGTTTCAAACGGATGCGCGACTTCGCGACGATCCCCGAGGGCGATGCCGTCATCGGCGTGCTGGGCGGCGGTGTGGAGATGCTGCGCGACGCCGACAGGATCGGGCTGAAATACGTGCTCGTTCATGAGGGCAAATCCGACGGCCACGCCGGTGGCACGTATGAGCGAGCCCACCATCGCGTCGCGCTCGCCGAGCTGCGCGAGCTCGCGAACCATTTGCGCAGCCGGCCGCGACCGCTCGTCACCTGTCTTGCTTTTGGCTACAAGAACGGCGCGCCTGCCGAAGCGGCGCTGATGGTCGACGCACGGTTCCTGGACAACCCCTACTGGGATCCGCAGCTGCGCGAGCGGACCGGTCACGACCAGGGCGTCATCGACTACGTGATGAAGCAGCCGCCCGCTGTGAAGCTGATCGCCGACCTCGAGCGCATGGTGAAAGACCTGTTGCCTCTGTACCGGGAGAAGGGACGCATGCACCTGGTGATCGCCTTCGGGTGCACCGGGGGACAGCATCGTTCGGTGGTGCTGGCTTCGGAGATGGCCAAGCGTCTGCGCGAAGTCGACGGCATAGATGTCGATTTCGTCACGCGCGACATATAGATAGATGACGCGAGCCCTGGTGCTCGGTGGCGGCGGCTTCATCGGCACGGCCGCCTGCAAGGAGCTGATGCGCCGCGGCGTCGAGACCATCGCCGCCGGTCGTAAAGACCGTCCCTATGGCACGTTCACCAGCTACATCGCGTTCGACCGCGGCGACGAGTCGCAGCTCGAGCGCGCGCTCGATTCGGTCCAACCTGACGTTGTGCTCGACCTCGCCTGCTACCAGCCGGCACAGATGCGCGCGATTGTCGCCAAGTGCAAGGTGGCTCGGTACGTCTTCATCTCCAGTGGCTCGATCTATCCGGACCTCAACGGACGCCCCGCTCGCGAGGACGACTTCCAACCACTCGTCGGCGAACCGCCCGCTGACCTGAGCTACGCCGACGGCAAGCGATGGTGCGAGACGCTGCTGACGCGCGCCGGCGAATTTCCTTGGACCGTAATCCGCCCGCCGGCGGTGTTCGGCGCGTCCGACCGCTCCCTGCGCATCGCTGCCTACATCCAGCGCGTCGCGGATGGCGGACCCGTCCTGCTGCCCGCTGAGACGCTGGAGCAGCAGGCCGGATTGGCTTGGGTCAAGGACGTCGGTTACGCGTGCGCTCTCGCGTGCGATCCCAGAAAGCAGGTCGCGCACCGGGCCTACAACGTCGGCTTCGCAGGCGTGAGCGTGAAGCGCCTGGTCGAGGGCATCGCCCGCGCCATGAACATGCCGGCGAAGATCCATCCGGTGTCTTTCTCGTCGCTGCCGGAAGGCACGAGCCCCTACGGCCCGCGTCCGAGCCGGCCGGCCGGATACCTGATCGATCGCGCCAAAGCCGAGCTGGGCTTCGAGCCCTCGGCGCTCGAGGATGCGCTGGCCGAGACGCTCGCCTGGTACCGCGTCGAGCACCCGTCCCATCCCGGCTACGCGCACCGGCCGGAGGAGCTCGCACTCGTAAGCTGACCGCCATGTTCATGCGTCGCGTAGTGCCTTTTGCCGTGGCGCTCGGCGGCGCAGCTGCGATCACCGCGTTGATTGCTCTGATCCAGGCCTACGCGAAGGTTGGCGGGCTCTCGGCGCTGTACCTGTTACTGGTGCTGTGGATCGGCGCCCGCTGGGGACGCTGGCCGGCGGTCGCGGCGAGCATTGCAGCCTTTCTTCTTTACGACTTCTTCTTCGTGCCGCCGGTAGGCACGTTCAGCGTCGCCGGCCCGAGCGAGCTTCTGGAGCTGTTTGTGCTCCTCGTTGTCGCACTGGTGACGAGCCAGCTCGCTTCGTCGCTGCGGCGTACGCAGGCGACCGCTGAGGCTATGGCGTCGCAATCGACGGCGCTGTACGAGCTGGCGACCGCGGCTCTGCGTTCGCCTGAAGCAGCGATGGCCCTCTCGCTCGTCTGTGAAAGAGCTTCGATCATCGAGGGCGTGAAGCGATTCGCCGTGACCTCCCCGAGCGGCGAGCGGCTCGCCGGCAGTGCGCTCATCTCGGACGAAGCGGCGCAAGCGGCCCGCGCTTATCAGACCGGCGTGGCTGTGGGCGTGAGCGTCAGCGGTGGCACGCTCAAGGTCGTGCGGACGCAGCCACACCGCGCGGCCGCGTCATATCTGCCAATGGTCGGTGGCGTGACCGTGATCGAGTTCGCCGAGACATCGCCGGATGCCGAAGACCTGCGCATGCTGGCGGCGCTGGTGGGCCTTGCGGGCCTGCTGCTGGATCGGCGGCGCGCGGCGGTCGAGGCAGAACGCGCGCGTGGCCTGGAGGCGTCGGATCGCTTGAAGGCTGCGATCCTCTCTTCGGTTTCGCACGAGCTCAAGAGCCCGATCGCGTCGCTGCGCGCCGCGCTCACGGCATTGGCATCGCCGGAGGCCGGCCTTGCCGCTGAGCAGCAGGACCTGGCGCGCGACATGGATCGCCAGGCCACGCGCCTTGATCACATGGTCGGCGACATGCTCGCGCTGTCCCGGCTGGAAGCCGGGGTGGAGTTGCACCGCGAGCCACTCGCGTACGCCGACATGGTCGGCACGGCGTTGCGGCAGCTGCGGACGGAGCTGCAAGGACACGAGGTCGTCGTCGACGCCACGGATGATCTGCCGCCGGTCGAGGTCGACGAGATGCAGGTGGGCCGGCTGCTCGCGAATCTTCTCGAGAACGCGACCGAGTGGGCGACGGCCGGCGGAGGAATCACCATTGGCGCGAGGGCGCACGAGGATCGGCTCGAGTCGTGGGTTGAGAACGACGGCCCGCCGATTCCGCCCGCGGACCTGGACAGGATCTTCGACACGTTCTACACACGGCGCGCGCGAGGCACGGGACTGGGACTGGCGATCTGCAAGCGCGTGATCGAAGCGCACGGCGGCACGATCCGCGCCGAGAACATGCGCCGCGGCCCTCGATTCACGTTCACGCTGCCGCTCGCCCGCGTGGCCGCCGCGCCTTCCGCATGAGCGGCGGACGAGTGCTCGTCGTCGACGACGAGGTCGAGATGCAGCGCGCGCTGCGTGCCGGGCTGAAATACCACGGCTTCGACGTGCGCACAGCAGGGAGCGGGGAAGAGGCGCTTCGCGAATCGTCGTCGTGGCGTCCTGATGTCGTGCTGCTCGACCTCGGATTGCCCGGCATGGACGGTTTCGAGACGCTGGCTTCGATGAGGCCGGCGACGCGCGCCGCCATCATCGTCGTCAGCGTCATGCCGGGCGAGAAGGACAAGGTCCGCGCCCTCGACGCGGGCGCAGACGACTACGTGGTCAAGCCGTTCGGTACTGAGGAGCTGGTCGCGCGCATCCGCGCGGTGCTGCGACGGCAGGCCGACATCTCGTCGGGAGAGCCGGTGGTGCGGTCAGGCGATTTGGAGATCGACCTGGCGCGGCGGACAGTGACGGTCAAAGGCAGGCCGGTGCGCCTGACGCCGACGGAGTACGAGCTGCTGCGCTATCTCGCGCTCCATGCGGGCAAGCCGGTCACTCACACCACGCTGCTGCGCGAGGTCTGGGGCGACTACGCGATCGGGGACAGCTACAACACCCGTTACGTGGTCGCGCAGATTCGCAAGAAGCTCGGCGACGATCCTGCAAACCCTCGCTACATAGTGAGCGAGCCGGGAGTGGGCTACAGGCTCGAACCGTAGCCCGTACAGCGCCCCTCACCCCTGACCCCTGCCGAGCTATCGTTCGATTCTGCCGCGGTTCAGCAGGTACGCAGAGAACAAGGCCATCAGCACGATGCCCGGCGACCACCCGATCCCGGGGCCGAATGGATCGAGCGACGAAAGGTCCACGCCCACGGCCAGCCCGCTCACCGACGCGAACACCGCGACGATGAGAATGCCCCGCACATATCCGTGGCGCGCGAAGAACAGCTCTATCCCGAGCAGCGGACGCCGGCGACGCGCGCGTCTTTCCGCGACCGGGGCGGCGTGCGCGGCCACCCGCTCGCGGCGGCCCAGCTTGTAGCGGGCGGCGATGGGGTGCGGTTCGGCCGGCAGGTGGTCGACCTCTCGGTCGGGCGGCGGCGGCACCTCGAGCGGCTCCCAGAATGGCTCCTTCCGGCGTCTGCGATACCACACGAAGCCTGCCGCGCCCAGCACCAGCCAGATGAGGAAGATCCAGGTCGAGTTGGAGATGTTCTGGAAGATCAGCTGCGTGAAGACGGTGCCGATCGCCAGCGCTCCCACTAGCGAGAGAACGGGGATGCTGGCCCGCCCATATGGGATGTTGAGAGGCATCTCGTAAGGGCGATAGAGATCGGGTTCGACGAAACGCAGGCGCATCACGGCCAGGTGCGCGGTGGCGAAAGCAAACGTCGCGGCCAGCGCGTACACGGCGCCCAGCAGGTCGATCTGCGCGGGGAGGATCAGGGCCGCCGCGACTATGCCGAAGACGATGATCGACACGTACGGCGTCTTGTACTTCGGGTGCAGCCTTGAGAACGCCTGCGGGAACAAATCGTTCTGCGCCAGCGAGTAGCTGAGCCGCGAGATGCCGATCAGGCCGGCATTGGTGGCGATGACCAGGATCGTGAACGCGAGGATTGCGACCCACACACCCGCCCAGTAGGCCAGCCAGTCGATCGGGAACTTGGAAACGATGCCGGCGACTGGATCGTCCTTCCAGGTCGTCGCCAGCTGCGTGAAGTACATGTGGTGCTGCGCGTCGAAGTGCACCGGGAAGACGCTCATGCCGACCGTCGGCAGGATCGCCGAGACCGAAAGCACCGCGACGATCACGCCGAAGTAGGCGCGGGGCACACTGCGGCCAGGATTCTTCGCCTCTTCGCTGAGGTTGGAGATGGTCTCGATGCCTGTGTACGTGACCATCGCGAGCGAGATGCTGGCGAGGAAGTTGCCCCAGGTCGGCGCGATGCCCCAGTGGATGTTGCCGATGACCACGTCCCAGTGCAGCAGCAGCCATGCGCCAAGGATCACCAGCGCGAACTGCGTGACCAGGTCCAGCATCGCGAGGAAGACGTTGATGGCGCTCGACTCTTGGATGCCGACGATGTTGAGCACCATCAGCAGGCCCGTGAGCGTCACCGCCGCCAGCGCGTGTGGCAGCGGCTGCTGAAACTGCGTGAACAAAGGCACGTACTTGCTGAAGACGCCGAGATATGAGATCGCGGTGTAGGCCGAGATCGACACGGTTGCCGCGAAGTTGAGGAGCTGGATCCAGCCGACGATGAACCCGATCGGCTCGTTGAAGGCCCGCCGCGCAAAGCTCGAGCTGCCGCCGGCGTGGGGCAGCGCGGCCGTGCCCTCGGCGTAGTTGAGGGCGGTGGTGATGAAGATGAAGCCCGCGAGGATCAGGGCCAGCGGCGTCAGCCCGAGCGCGAACGCCGCCGTCACGCCGAGGGCGTAGTAGATGCTGGAGCCAACGTTGCCGTAGCAGGCGGCGAAGAGCGCGGGCGCGCCAAGCGTCCGCGGCAGCTTGGCCGGGCGGCGGATCACGACCCGAAGGTCCCCTGGTCTGCGCCCGCGCCTCGCCACTGAATCCGAACTCACAGAAGCCGAGATTAAGCGTTCCGTCGCAAACCCATACACACTCCATACAGGGCGGCCCCCGACCCAAACGGTCTCCCCACGCGTCCACTCCTAGCGTGGAAGTCGATGCGCAACGCCATCGTCCAGATGCCCGATCACCGCTCGGGCGGCCAGCAACGCTCAGTGCTGCGGACCGCAATCCGCCAGCTGGAGCGGGCTGATGTCTACCTCGCTTCGGTTGTGTCAATGGACGTTGGCGATTGGGAGGCGCAGCGCTCGCTCCGGCGTCTGCGCGACGACCTGCACAGCCTCCGCCGGCACTTCAGCGACCAGCGCGCGCGCATAACCAGCCCTTGAGCCGCGCCCGCCCAGGGAGCGCGCGGCAGATCAAGGTCCACGCCGCCAACCTCGGCCCACTGCTCTGCTGGTCGATCGTCTTCGCCGACATCGGCACGTCCATCTATTACGTGCCTGGGATCGTCTCCTCGCAGGGCTACAACCAGCGCACCGCCATCTTCGTCGCGATGACCGCGGTCGCCTTTGTCCTGCTCGCGCTCAAGTACGCCGAGGTCACCTGGCGCAACCCCGAAGGCGGCGGCGTCGTGACCATCGCGTCGCGCGCGCTCCACCCGCTGCTGGGTCTGCTTGGGGGCTGCTTCATCATCGTCGACTACTACCTCACGGCCGCCCTCAGCGCGTTCTCGGGCGTGAGCTACCTGGCCGTGGTCATCCCGCCGGTCGCCTGGGGCAATGCGCTCCCCGGCACGCTCATCGCGCTTGCCGCCCTCGCGTTCCTCAACTTCATGGGCATCCGCGAAAGCGCAACCGTGAGCTTCGTCGCAGCCATCCTCGCGGCCGCAGGTCAGCTGCTCGTCGTGCTGCTGGTCGCCGTCCATCTCGGCGTCGGGGGGATCATCCACAGCTTCCAGCTCGCCGGCCAGGGACCGCCGCCTCTGACACCGATCACTTACATCTTTGGTTTCGGCGCTGCGTTTCTGGCCTTTTCAGGACTCGAGAGCGTCGCCCAGATCGCCCCTGCGATGCGCTCGCCGCGACGCGTCACCGCTTACCGCACGATGGCGCTGGTCATCGTCCTGATGATCATCACCAGCCCGATTCTCTCCCTGTGGCAGACGGTGCTCGTCGCCGACCCGAACAGCACTGCCAACAACAGCCAGCTGCTTTCTCTGCTGGCGGGTCAGTACTCCGGGCGCTTCGTTGCCGACTACGTCGCCATCACAGGTGCGGTGCTGCTCATGTTCGCCACCAACACCGCGATCATCGGCGGCTACCACGTCTTCCTCGCGCTCACGCGCATGGGCTTCCTGCCGCGAATGATCGAGCTACGGAATGCATGGCGCCGCACGCCGCACATCGCGATCCTCGCAGCGACGGTGCCGCCGGTCGCCATCGTGCTCGTCGCTTCCAGCAACCCCACCGGCACTGCGGTCTTCCTCGGCAACCTATACGCGTTCGGCCTGCTCGGTTCGATCATCCTCACCAACGTCGCACTCGACGTCATCCGCCGGCGCGAGCTAAAGGCGAGTCGCGGCTCGTGGCCGCGAACCGTCTTCGTCATCGGCATCGCCACCACGTCGCTGCCGGTCATCGCGTGGGCGGTCAACCTTTTCGCCAAGCCCGACGCCACCGTTTTCGGAGGCGGGCTCACCGCCATCGGATTGGTGGTCGGCGTCTGGACCTATCGGCGCGGCCGCGCCCACCGGCCGGCCGTCTTCCCGGTGCCTTACCGCCCGGAGATGGCCGCGGAGTCGATCGCCCTGCAGTTCCAGCGACAGCCGGCCGACGTGCTTGTGCTGCTGCCCAAGGATCAGAACAGTGCTGACGTCGTCATCGCAGAGGGCGTGAACGCCGCCCATGGCAAGCGGGTCGTGTTCCTCTATCGCGGTTCGGCACCGCCCGGCCCAGCCGAGCTGTGGGAGGTCAGCGATCCGTACCTCAAGGACTACACCGCCCAGGATGCCTTCACTCGCGCGGAGCTGAGCTCGCGACAGGAGGTGCCGAGCCGGCGCTACGTGTACGTGCCGGGGAACCTGCCGCGAGACGCGATCGCGCGAGTGTGGGCTGAGGTCCGTCCGCACGAGACCGTGGTGCTCCAGGGTGAGCAGGACGTGCTGCCGCCGGTGGCGCTGGATCGGGTCCGCCATCGCGTCGCGCACGGCGTGCCGGTGCTGCATCTCGTGAGCAGCCACGTGAGGCGCGAGGCTGCCGAGGTCGCAAGCTAAGAGCCGACTATTAGATCCTTCAAGGCCCGCGGGTAGTCGGTCATCACGCGCCGGCCATCTTCGGTGATCAGCACTGTGTCCGAATGGCGGAAGCCGCCTAGCTCCTTGAAGTAGACGCCCGGCTCGACGGTGAACACCATTCCCGGCTCCAGCACGGCCTCGTCGCCGCGGTCGAGAAATGGAGCTTCGTGACCTTCGAGGCCGATCGAATGTCCGACATGGTGGCGCAGGTTGTCGCGGACGCCGAGCTCCTCGGCCAGCCGCACCACCGCGAGCTCGACTTCGCCCACCGGCAGGCCCGGTGACAGCGCGGCGATGGCATGAGTCTGCAGCTGCAGCATCGCGTCGAACGCGCGCTCCTGGGCCGCGGCCGGCTCTCCCACGATCATCGTCCGCTCCAGCTCGCTGTGATAGCCGTCGATGTCGGCGCCGGCTCCGGTGACGAGGACGTCGCCGGCCTGGAGGCCGTGGCCGCGCACGAAGCCGTGTGGCATGGCGGTCGAGCGGCCCCCGACGAACATCGCGGGCAGCTCGCTGCTCGAAAATCCGCGCGGCCGCCAGCCCGGCATCTCGCGCGTCATCTCCGCGATCGTCTCGACGGCCGCGGGTGCGTAGCACTCCATCTCCGTCTTGCCCACGACGATCGCCGACTGCATCCGCCGGTGCGCCCTGGACGCCCAGTCGCAGCTCAGCTGGATGCATTCGATCTCGGCTGGGGACTTCACTCGCCGCAGTGACTCGACGAGCATCTCGGCGTCCGCCGGCTGCTCACCTGTGACATCCGTGAGCCGCGGCCCGCGGTAGCCCCAGTACGGCACGAAGCCGTCGTGGTCCGCGCCGATTCGCTCCGCCTGCGCGCCGACCTCAGCCAGCGCGACGCCGACGCGCTCCATCGGATGCTCGACGCCGGGGTACTCGAAATAGACGTCGAGCCGGTCGATCCCGCTGAGCGTCTCGGCGTGCTCCTTCTCGACCGCGGGCACAACGAGCGCCGAGTATCCGTCCGGGCCCAGCACCAGCGCGATAGGCCGCTCGGTGGGCACGTGATGGAAGCCGGTCAGGTAGGCGACCCGCGCCGGATAGAACACGCAAATCGCGTCGAGGTGCATCGCGTCCATGCCGGCGACGACCGCTTCGCGCCGCGCGCGGTACTCCTCATCGGAGATGCGCGGGACTTCCCGTGTGACCTTCTTTCTAGTACGCGGCAAGCTCTCGCATCGCCTTCGCGATCTTCTCCGGGTTCGGCATGAAGAATTCCTCCTGTGGCGTGTTGAAGGGCATGCCCGGCACATCCGGCGCGCCGACCCGCACGACAGGTCCGTCGAGGCTGTCGAAAGCGTGCTGGGCGATGGTCGCCGCGACCTCCGCACCGAAGCCGCCGGTGAGGTTGTCCTCGTGCACAACCATGGCCTTGCCCGTCTTCCGCACCGACGCGATGATGGTTTCGCGGTCGAGCGGCGCCAGCGTGCGCAGGTCGACGACTTCCGTATCGATACCGTCGCCCGCAACAGTCTCGGCGGCCTGCAGGCAGAAGTGCGTCATTAGGCCCCACGCGAAGCAGCTCAGCTTCGTGCCTTGGCGCCGCACGACGGCGGGCCCGATGGGCAGCGTGTGGTCGCTGTCGGGCACCTCTTCGGTGACGAGGCGATAAACCTTCTTGTGTTCGAGGAAGAGCACTGGGTCGGGATCGCGGATTGCGGACTTCAAAAGCCCGTGAGCGTCCGCGGGCATGCTCGGCACGACCACCTTCAGCCCGGGCACGTGCGCGTAGAACGCTTCGATCGACTGCGAGTGGTACAGGCCGCCATGCACGCCACCGCCGAAGGGCGCGCGGATGACCATCGGCACCGACCAGTCGCCGTTGGATCGGTATCGCGTGCGCGCCGCTTCGCTCACGATCTGGTCGAACGCGGGGTGGATGAAGTCGGCGAACTGGATCTCGGCGATCGGGATCATCCCGTTGAGAGCAGCGCCGATGGCCGCGCCGACGATCGCGGATTCCGCAAGCGGCGTGTCGAGAACTCGCGCCTCACCGAACCGCGCGTACAGGCCGTCAGTTGCGCCGAACACGCCACCTTTGCGACCGACATCCTCGCCCATGACCAGCACGCGCTCGTCGCGCTCCATCTCTTCGGTGATCGCGGCGCGGACCGCCTCGATCATCCGCATCTCAGCCACTAAAAACACTGTATAGCCGCGGCCTTACACTGGGACGTGGGGGAGAGGATCGCCCGGATCCCTGGAGGTGATCCCATTTCGTTCTCGGCCGACGTCAAGAACGAGCTGGCCGGTCTGCTGCCGGCGCGCCCATGCTGCCAGCTGAGCGAGCTGCTCGGCATCTATTTCGGGTCGCGCGGCCGTCTTCTGCGCCGAGGCGCTGACGGCCAGGCCGCCTACTTCTCGCTGCTCCGCAACGCGGTGGCTCGCAAAGTGGTTCGGCTCGGGCGCGCCGTCGGCCACATGGAGGCGAAGTACCAGGCGGTCAAGACCAAGAAGCGGATGGCCTTCTTCATCGAGCTCTCGCTGCCGCCTGGCTTGCAGCCGGCATTCACTCAGGCCGCGACGCGGGCTATGCCAGATGCAGCCTGCGATCGCAAGGCGATGCTGCGCGGCCTGTTCCTCGGTTGCGGCTCGGTCAACGCGCCAAGCTCTCGCTACCACCTGGAGTTCGTGGCGCCGGCGGAATCGTGGGCTCGGGTCATTGCGGAGATGGCGGCCGAGGTCGGCGCTCCGGCCGGCGTCATGGACCGCGGCGGCCAGTACGTCGTCTACGTGAAGGAAGGCGACGCCATCGTGCGCCTCTTGTCGCTGATGGGCGCGAGCCGCGCGGTGATGGAATTCGAGAACGTGCGCGTGGTGCGTTCGGTGAGCGGCCAGGTCAACCGCCGGCTGAACTTCGAGACGGCCAACATCGGCAAGGCGATCGGTTCGGGGCTGCGCCAGGCGGCGGCCATCGAGCGGCTCGACAACGCCGGCCGGCTGGAATCGCTGCCCGCAGCGTTGCGCGAGATGGCGCGCTGGCGGGCCGCCTATCCCGAGCTCAACCTGGCCGAGCTGGCCGCGCGTATGAAGCTCTCGAAGTCGGCGGTCAACCACCGTCTCCGCCGGCTGCAGCAGCTCGGCGGCAAGGGCGACTCTCCCGACCACGCCCGACGCTCCGCATAACATTTAATGGTTCTCAAGGGCTCGTAAAGGGGTACGCATGTCTGTAAAGGTCGGCATCAACGGCTTTGGGCGCATCGGGCGCAACATATTCCGGGCGGCCCTCAAGCTCGACGCGGACATCGAATTCGTGGCCGTGAACGACATCGGGGACGCGCACACGTTCGCGCACCTGCTGAAGTACGACACCGCGCTGGGCACGCTGGCGGAGGCCGTCTCGTCGAAGGACGACACGATCAATGTCGACGGCAGCAGCGTCAAGTTCCTCAGCATCAAAGACCCGGGCGAGCTGCCGTGGCGGGACCTCGGAGTCGACATCGTCGTCGAGTCCACAGGCCTGTTCACCGACGCCACGAAGGCGCGCGTGCACATCGACAAGGGTGGCGCCAAGAAGGTCATCATCTCGGCGCCGGCTACGCACCAGGACTACACGGTCGTCATGGGCGTCAACCACAAGGGCTACGACCCCAAGAAGCACAACGTCATCTCCAATGCGAGCTGCACGACCAACTGCTTCGTGCCGCTGGCCAAGGTGCTGCACGACTCGTTCGGCATCGAAAGCGGGTTCATGACCACGATCCACGCCTACACCGCGGACCAGAAGCTGCAGGACCTGCCGCACAAAGACCTGCGCCGCGCCCGAGCCGCGGCGGACAACATCATCCCGACGTCGACCGGCGCCAACCGCGCGGTGGCCGAGGTGCTGCCGGACCTGACCGGCAAGTTCGTCGGCATGTCGTTCCGGGTACCGGTTCTCGACGTGTCCGTCGTTGACCTCAGCGTGGAGCTCGGCAAGTCGACGACCGTGGAGGACATCAACGCTGCCTTCGATGAAGCGGCGAGCGGCGAGCTCAAAGGCATCCTTGCGGTCAGCCATGAAGAGCTCGTGTCGTCGGACTTCAAATCGGACCCGCACTCTTCGATCGTCGACGCGCCGCTCACATTGATGCTCGGGCCGCAGAAGGCGAAAGTCGTCAGCTGGTACGACAACGAGTGGGGCTT
Organism: Candidatus Dormiibacterota bacterium; assembly: GCA_036518815.1. GTDB lineage: Bacteria > Chloroflexota > Dormibacteria > Dormibacterales > Dormibacteraceae > CF-118. The sequence goes on along the minus strand of DATDML010000023.1, from coordinate 10,293 downwards.
CAGCTGTCGCATGGTCGACCTCATCTCGTACATGGCGGACAGGCTCTGAAGGCTTCGATCTCGTCCGTCGACGTCGCCGGCAAAAGAGTTCTCGTGCGCGAGGACCTCAACGTGCCGATGAAGGACGGCCAGATCACCGACACCACACGCATCAAGGCCGCAATCCCGACGCTGAAGGACCTGCAGACGCGCGGCGCCTACGTCATCGTCATGTCCCACCTCGGCCGGCCGAAAGGAGTCGACCAATCACTCTCGCTGCGCCCGGTCGCGCAGGAGCTGGGGCGCGCTCTGTGGACCGAGGTCAAGTTCGCCTATGACTGCGTCGGCCCGCAGGCGCAGGGGGCCGTCAGCCGGATGCAGCCCGGCTCGGTGCTGATGCTCGAGAACGTTCGCTTCCACCCCGAGGACGAGGCCAACGACCCGGGTTTCGCCCAACAGCTCGCGTCGCTGGGCGAGATCTTCGTCAACGACGCGTTTGCCTCCTCGCACCGTGCGCATGCGTCGGTGGTCGGGGTGGCGCAGTACCTGCCGGCGTACGCCGGGCAGCTGATGATCGCCGAGCTGGAAGCCCTGCACGCGGCGTTGGACTATCCGAAGCAGCCGCTGCTGGCCGTCATCGGCGGCGCCAAGGTGTCGACGAAGATCGGCCTGCTCAACAACCTGGCGACCAAGGTCGGCTCGCTGATCATCGGCGGTGCGATGGCCAACACCTTCCTGAAGGCCCAGGGCCATCAGACCGGGAACAGCCTGATCGACGACACCGCGGTCGACGCCGCCAACCAGATCTGGAAGACGATGGGCCAGCGGCTCGTGCTGCCTGTCGACCTGGTGGCGACCCAGCAAACCCTCTCCGGCCAGCCGATGCGGGTTTTTCCCGCTTCCAATGTCGAGCCGGGATGGATAGCCGTGGACATCGGGCCGCAGTCGACGCAGCTCTTCGCCAAGCACATCCAGGGCGCGGGCACCATCGTCTGGAACGGGCCGATGGGCATCACCGAGGTGAAGGAGTTCAGCGCGGGAACAAGGGCTGTAGGTGAGGCCATCGCGGGGTCGGGCGCATACACTCTCGTCGGCGGTGGCGACACAGCCGCCGCTGTCGACGCACTGGGTCTGACCGGTCGGTTTTCGTTCGTTTCGACCGGAGGCGGAGCGACCCTCGAATACCTCGAGGGCAAGGAGCTGCCCGGCGTCGCCGTTCTGAAGGAGGCGTAGTTGCCAGCAGCCACGACGACAGTCAAGGCGCTTCTGGCCGCCAACTGGAAGATGAACCCGGTCGACGGCGGCGAGGCCGTGGACCTGGTCAAGGGAATCCTCGACGTTTCATCCGAGGCCACCGACAACGTCGAGGTCGTCCTCTGCCCGCCTTTTCCTTGGCTGCTCGGCGTCGCCGAGGTGCTCGAAGGCTCAGGCGTGCAGCTCGGCGCCCAGGACTGCTTCTGGGAGACTTCGGGCGCATACACGGGCGAGGTCTCGCCGGCGATGCTGCGCGGCTGGTGCCAGTGGGTGATCGTCGGCCACTCGGAGCGCCGCCACATCCTCGGCGAGACGGACGACATGGTCGCGCGGAAGGCGGCGGCCGCCCTGGCGAACGGGCTCAACGTGATCGTGTGCGTGGGCGAGCTGGAGGACCACTACGACGCAGGCAAGAGCGACGAGATCGTCACCGGACAGGTGAAGGCGAGCCTGGCCAACGCCTCCGCGGACGACTCCTCGCGACTGGTGATCGCGTACGAGCCGGTGTGGGCGATAGGGAGCGGCAAGAACGCCGACCCCGAGCATGCCTACAAGACGATGCGCCTCATCCGCAAGGTTGTCGGCGAGCTCATCGGCGCAGGCGCCGCGCGCAAGGTGCGCGTCCTGTATGGCGGCAGCGTCAACGCGGCGAACGTCGAGTCTTACGTCGAGCTGCCGCTGTGCGATGGCTGCCTGGTCGGCGGGGCGAGCCTGAAGGCTGACGAGTTCTCGCAGATCGTGCGCGTGACCAATGAGGTGTACAGCCATAACCGGTAACTTCCTCACGAAATTAGAGGCTGCGCCGCGATTTCGCGGGGACCCCTGACATGAGTAGGAACCTGGCGACGCTCGTCCTGCTGCGGCACGGGCAGAGCACGTGGAACCTCGAGAACCTCTTCACCGGCTGGCACGACGTGCCGTTGAGCGAAAAGGGCGAGGCCGAGGCCCGCGAAGCCGGCCGCCTGCTGATGCGCGAGGGTCTGCTGCCGACGGTCCTACACACATCGGTGCTCATCCGCGCGATTCAGACCGCGGACATCGCGCTCGGCGAGATGGCGCGCACCTGGATCCCCGTGCGCCGGAGCTGGCGCTTGAACGAGCGGCACTACGGCGCGCTGCAGGGGCTCAACAAAAAAGAGACGTCTGAGAAATACGGTGCGGACCAGGTGAAGCTCTGGCGACGCAGCTACGATGTGCGGCCGCCGGACCTCGAGCCAGGGGACGAACGACATCCGGGCCGCGATCCTCGTTACGCGCAGCTGCCGCCCGAGCTATTGCCGAGCGCCGAGTGCTTGAAGGACGTGGTCGAGCGGATGCTGCCCTACTGGTACGACGCCATCGTCCCCGACCTGCTGGCGCATGAATGCGTCCTCGTGTCCGCCCACGGCAATAGCCTGCGCGCGCTGGTCAAGCACCTGGATGGGCTTACGGAGCAAGAGGTCGTCGACCTCGATATCCCTACGGGCGTGCCGCGCGTGTACGAGCTGCGCCCGGACTTCAGCGTCGCTTCGTGGCGCTATCTCGGCGATGCGGCCGAGATCGAGAAGCGCGCCAACGAGGTCAAATCGCAGGCTCGGTAGACTCTTTTTGTATTCGACGATCGGCTTCTGAAAGGGGGACTTCGTTCGCATGGCTTATGAACTTCCGCCGCTTCCCTATGGCTTCGACGCGCTGGAGCCGCATATCGACGCCACCACCATGCAGATCCACCACGACAAGCATCACCAGGCGTACGTGAACAACGCCAACGGCGCGCTCGAGAAGCACCCCGAGCTGGCCAAGAAGTCGGTGGAAGAGCTGCTGCACGACATCAGCTCGGTGCCGGAGGACGTGCGCAATGTGCTCCGCAACAACGCCGGCGGGCACTCCAACCACTCCATCTTCTGGACGATCATGGGTCCGGGTGGCGGCGGGGCTCCATCAGGGCGGATCGGCGATGCCATCAACAGCACGTTCGGCTCCTACGACTCATTCAAGGAGCAGCTGACGAAAGCCGCGGTCGGCCAGTTCGGCAGCGGCTGGGGATGGCTGACCGCTGATCGAGGCGGCAAGCTCGCGATCAAGGGCTACCCCAACCAGGACAGCCCCTACATGGAAGGCCTCACGCCCATCCTCGGCGTCGACGTCTGGGAGCACGCCTACTACCTGAAGTACCAGAACAAGCGCCCGGACTACGTCGCCGCCTGGTTCAACACCATCAACTGGGACGCGGTCAACAAGCGCTACAAATAGCTTGACGCGCTGACCCGGCCCTCCCATAATTCATCGCATGATGAATTTCGGGAGGTGGAGCTGATGTCAAGGCACGCTGTCGGGCAGCTGATGGCCCCCTTGGTGGCCGGTCTCGTCGTGCTCGTGGCCCTGCTGGGCCTGATCGGGACGGCGATCCGCGATCCGAAGCCGCACGACATCGCGGTCGGCGTGGTCGGCCCGGCGCCGGCTGCCGATCAGATCACCGGCGCGCTGTCGTCGAAGGCGCCCGGTGTGTTCGCCTTCACGACGTACGACTCTGAAGACGCGGCGCGCGCCGCGCTCGACAACCGCTCCATCGACGGGGCGGTGGTGCTGGGGCCGACGCCGAAGATCATCGTCGCTGGCGCGGCCGGCGACGCGATCACGTCGGTCATCACGACTGTGTTCGGCTCTGCTCTCGCCGGAGAAGGCGGTCCGGTGCCTGTCGAAGTCGTTCACCCCTTCGCTGCGGGCGACGCTCACGGCCTCGTCCTCTTCTTTCTGGTCCTCGCGACCTTGATATCGGCGCTGGTGGTTCAGGTGCTGCTGGCGGTCCGCGCGCGCGACCGCAACGTGACGGCGTGGCTTGGCGTGACGGCCGTCTGGGCTGTGCTGGCCGGTGTGACCGGAGCGGTCGTGGCGGACTGGATCGCTGACTGGCCGTTCGACGTCGCGGCGGTCGTGCCGATGGCGGCCCTGCTCACGCTGGCGTCCCTGGCGATCGGAACCGTCATCGCCGGCACTGCGCGCCTCCTCGGTCGAGGCGGCCTGGGCCTCGCCGCGCTGGTGGTCGTGCTGCTGGACCTCATCGCCTCCGGCGGGCCGGCCGGCAGCCAGTTCCTGCCCGACGCTTACCGCTGGATGGCGCCCTGGATGCCCGCGGGCCAGTTGTTCGGGGCGCTTCGCGGCGCCCTCTACTTCGAAGGCCAGGGAGTCGGCACGCCGCAGCTGGTGCTGGTCGGCTGGCTCGCGGCCGGCCTGATCCTCATCACCCTGTCGGCCGGTTTGCAGCGCCGTGCCGCGCCCAAGCCGGCTGTCGCGCCGGCCCACTAGGAGTGCCGAGGACCGGACGCCGGGCCGGCAACAGCGACACGCGGCAGGTGATCCTCGAGGCTGCACGCGCACATTTCGGCAAGGTCGGCTATGAGGCGGCGACGGTGCGCCGGATCGGCGTCGACGCAGGCGTCGACCCGGCGTTGATCGCCCATTACTTCGGTTCGAAAGAAGGCGTGTTCATCGCGGCCGTCGAGTTTCCGGCCGACCCGGCCGAGTTCATCCCGCGGCTCCTCGCCCCGGGAATTGAAGGCCTGGGCGAGCGCCTCGTGCGCTTTTTCGTGGAGACGTGGGATTCCCCCGCCGGTAGCCCAATGCTGGCGATCGTTCGCTCGGTGGTGAGCAGCGAAGCGGCCGCGACGGCGCTGCGCGAGTTCGTGACGCGCGAGGTGCTCGGGCGCCTCGCCGCCGCGATCGATGCCGATCAGCCGCAGCTGCGCGCGACCCTGGCGGCGAGCCAGCTCGTCGGCCTGGCGATGCTGCGATACGTCGTCAGGGTCGAGCCCCTCGCCTCTGCGAAAGCGCAGGAGCTCGCAACGTGGCTCGGACCGAACGTGCAGCGCCAGCTGACCGGCCACGTATAGTTGGGCGTCCCGTGACCAATGTTCGCCACGACGTCCGCAACGTGGCGATCATCGCCCACGTCGACCACGGCAAAACCACGCTGGTCGACGCGCTCCTGAAGCAGAGCCACACCTTCCGCGAGAACCAGCAGGTCGCCGCGCTCGTCATGGACTCGAACGAGCTCGAGCGCGAGAAGGGAATCACGATCCTCGCCAAGAACACTTCGATCCGCCACGGCGGCGTGACCATCAACATCATCGACACGCCGGGCCACGCCGATTTCGGCGGCGAGGTCGAGCGTGTGCTCAACATGGCGGACGGCTGCCTGCTCCTGGTGGACGCGGCGGAGGGGCCGATGCCGCAGACGCGCTTTGTCCTGCGCAAGGCATTCGAGGTCGGGCTGCGAATCATCGTGGTCATCAACAAGGTCGACCGCGCCAACGCCGAGCCGAAGGTGGCCCTGGACAAGGTGCACGACCTCTTCCTGGAGCTGGCAGAGGACGCGGACCAGCTGGAGGCTCCGGTCGTTTACGCGATCGCGAAAGAAGGGCGTGCCGGCCGGGCTCCCGACGAGCTCGCCGCCGACCTCGAGCCGCTGTTCGAAGCCATCGTCGAGGCGATCCCCGGACCGGTGGTCGAGGCAGGGGGGTTCCAGATGCTGGTCGCCAACCGCGCCTACGACGACTACACCGGCTCCATGGCGATCGGCCGGATCACGCGCGGGAGCGTCGCGCCGGGCGATCGAGTTGCCGTCCTGGACGCTGCGGGCGGAGCCCGCACGGCAAAAGTTGCGCAGGTCCTTCTCTACCGCGGCCTCGAGCGCGTCGGCGTCGAGCGGGCAAGCGCCGGCGACATCGTGCTCCTCAGCGGGCTGGAGGACGTCGCGATCGGGGACACGATCGCCGATCCCGAGTCGCCCGACCCGCTGCCGCGCATCGAGATCGACGAGCCCACCGTGCGCATGACGTTCGGGGTCAACACCTCGCCGTTCGCCGGCCGGGAGGGCGAGTTCTCAACCACCCGCCAGCTGCGGTCCCGCCTGTATCGCGAGCTCGACACCAATCTCGGGCTGCGTGTCGCAGACACTGACGCTGCCGAGAGGTTCCTCGTCAGCGGACGCGGTGAGCTGCACCTGGCGGTGCTGATCGAGACGATGCGCCGAGAGGGCTACGAGTTCGAGGTCTCGCGACCGGAGGCGATCGTCAAGGTGGTCGAGGGCCGGCGCATGGAACCGGTCGAGCGGCTCACCGTCGAAGTTCGCGAGGAGCACCTCGGCGCCGTCACCGAGACCCTCGGCAAGCGGCGCGGCGAGATGATCGAGATCGTCTACGACCGCAAGGGCGGCGTTCGGCTCGAATACATGATCCCGACTCGCGGATTGATCGGCTTCAGGAACTCGTTCCTCACCCTGACGGCCGGCACCGGCCTGATGGGCTCGATCGGCATCGGGTACCGGCCGTGGGCCGGCGAGTTTCGCGAGCAGCGCAACGGGGCGCTGACGGCTTCGTCCCAGGGCACTGCGTTGACCTATGGGCTGGCGGGCGCCCAGGAGCGCGGCACCACTTTCATCGAGCCGGGGGAGGAGGTCTACGAGGGCATGGTCGTCGGCATCCAGAAGCGCCCCGGCGACATCCGCGTCAACGTCTGCCGCGAAAAGAAGCAGTCCAACGTGCGGTCGTCGACGTCGGACATCTCGGTGCGGCTCACGCCGGCGAGCCGGCAGAGCCTGGAACAATCTCTCGACTTCCTCGCCGACGATGAGCTGCTCGAGGTCACGCCCAAGCATCTGCGCCTGCGCAAACGGCACCTGACAGAGGTCGACCAGTCCCGGGCGCGGAGGGCGGCCGAGTCGGTTTCAGGCGTTCCTCGGTAGAATGCCGGGGTTCGCCGATGGATAAGGTCAAGAACGCGCTAGTCATCATCGAAGTGGTGCTTGCGCTCCTGCTGATGGCCGGGGTGCTGGTGCAGACTCCCAAGGCCACGGGGTTGGGCGGGACGATCGGTGGTGGAGGCGATGGCCTGGGTGGCGGTTACCGGACGCGCCGGGGTCTGGAGCGTCAGATCTACTGGACCACCTGGGTCATCGTCGCCGCCTTTCTGATCTGCTCGGTCGCCAACATCTGGGTGACGGAGCTCAAGCAGTAGGGCCTTCCGCTGGGATGACCCGAATCGCGGGCATCGCGGTCGGGATCATGGCGGTGCTCGGCGTCGCCGCGTGTCAGCCCATCGCCACGCTGCCGAAGCCCGCGCCTGGGGGCACGGCGGTCGAAGCGCTGGTGGGAACACCCAGCGCCTTGAATCCGCTTTTCGAGCAGGACGACACCACGCGTGACGTCGACAGCGTCATCTATCAGGGCTTGACGACGGTCGACGCCAACCAGCACGTGGTCGGCCTGCTCGCGCATGACTGGGAGGTTTCGCCGGACCACCTCTCGTACACCTTCAACCTGCGCACGGACGTGCGGTGGGCCGACGGCGAAGCGTTCACTGCCGATGACGTGCTGTTCACGTTCCGAGTGCTGCAGGATCCCGAATACGACCTGCCGGGCTCGGAGTTCTGGCGCCAGCTGGGCGTGGCCAAGTCCGGTCCATTCCAGATGGTCTTCACGCTGCGCTCACCGAGCGCCGCGTTCCCACTTGCGCTGCGCCTCGGCATCATCGCCAAGCATCTCTTCGAAGGCATGGCGCCGCCGCAGATCCGAACGAGCGTCTACAGCGCATCCAAGGCGCTGGGCACCGGGCCGTTCATGGTGGCGTCCATCGATGCCCGTGGCATCACGCTCGACCGCAATCCGTACGCGACGCCCAAGCCTTATCTCGACCACCTGGTGATGCGCACGTATGCCTCGAGCGATCCGCAGTCGGCGATCATCGCCGTCCGCTCCGGAGCCGCGGACCTCGTCGGCGGCCTCGAGCCGGAGGAGCTGAACACGCTGCAGAACTCGACCGACGTCAGCGTCCTCGACACGCGCACCTACACCAACGCGTTCATCGCGATGAATTCGGAGGGTGACGGCAAGGCGTTCTTCGGCGACGCGAGCGTGCGCAAGGCGATAGTGCAGGCGGTCGACCGGCAGTCGGTGATCAGTGACGTCCTGGGTGGGCGCGCCGAGGCCGATCCGACTCCAATCCCAACTGGGAACTGGGCCTTCGCGGACGCGGGCGCCCGCAAATATCCGTACGACCAGTCGGCGGCGGCTCGCGCGCTCAATGGCGCAGGTTGGAGCATCGCGGCGAACCAGCAGGTGCGCACGAACAAGTCGGGCCTGCCGTTCCAGGTGACGCTGATGGTCTCGGACTCGTTCCCGAACCGCGAGATCGCGGATGCAGTCGCGCGGCAGCTCGGGCAGATCGGTATCCAGGTGAACGTGAAGCCGGTGGCCCCTGAGGACCTGATCCAGCATTACCTGCTCACGCACAACTATCAGATGGCGCTGGTGGTGTTCGACGTCGGCCCGGACCCTGACCTGTATTCGTTGTGGCACTCGGGCGCCGACCCGGGCAGCCTGAACTTTGCCTACACGCACGGGTGGGGCCTCATCGACAAGGACCTCGAGGATGGCCGCGCCGAGGTCGACCAGCCTGCGCGCCTCGCCGCGTACACGGACTTCCAGGCTCTGATCGCGGATCAGGCGCCGGCCATATTCCTTTATTCAGCGCATTACGACTACGCGGTCTCCAACCGCGTGCGCGGCGTGCACCTGAATCGCGTCATCGAGCCCGAGGATCGCTTCCAGTACGTGACCGACTGGTACGTCAACACCACGGCCTAATCGACAATTAGGGCGTGGACCTCGGGCTGAAGGGTCGCCGCGCGCTGGTCACCGCCGGCAGCAAGGGCCTCGGACGCGCCTGCGCGGAGGCACTGGCGGGCGAAGGCGCCCGAGTCGTCATCAACTCGCGCGACGCGGCGCTGCTCGAGAAGGTCGCCAACGAGATTCACGCGGCAGGCTGGCATGCGAGCGACGTCGGTGTGGCCGGCGGGCCCGAGTCGGCTGTCGACGCCGCGGTCAAGGCGCTCGGCGGGCTCGACATCCTCGTGGTCAATGCAGGCGGTCCGCCCGCGGCCAACTTCCAGGGCACGAAGCTCGAGGACTGGGATCGGGCGCACCAGCTGACGCTGATGAGCGCGGTACGGCTCGTCAAAGCCGCGCTGCCGCACCTGAAGGAATCGGATCAGGGCCGGATCGTGATCATCACCTCGGTCAGCGTCCGCCAGCCGATCCCGACCCTCGTGCTCTCAAACAGCCTCCGCGCCGCGGTCACCGGCATGGCCAAAACGCTGGCGCGGGAGATCGGCCCCGATGGCATCACAGTGAACTGCCTCGCGCCCGACGCGGTCCTCACCGATCGCATCCGCAATCTCGCGCCCGCTGGCGTCGACATCGAGGAGCACATCAGGCGCTCTGCCGCCGAGGTGCCGCTGCGGCGCATGGGCGACCCTGCCGAGTTCGGCGCCACATGCGCCTTCCTCTGCTCTAAGCAGGCGGGCTTCATCACCGGCCAGACCGTCGGCGTCGACGGCGGCAAGCTCATCGGCGTCCACTGAGGTCGAATTCCGCGCGTTTCCGCCAAATCGCGCGTCTCAGGCGGGCGGGATGAGCGCGAATTCCGCAAAACGTGCGGAATGGAGTTGGCTAGGATTCGAGGCAGATGACCATCAGGTTCGCCGAGCGCATGTCCCGGCTCGGTACCGAGGGCGCCTTCGAGGTCCTCGCCAAGGCCCGCAAGCTCGAGGCCGAGGGCAAGCACATCGTCCACCTCGAGATCGGCGAGCCGGACTTCGCGACTCCGGACAACATCGTCGAAGCCGGCATCAGCGCGATGCAGAACGGCTACACGCACTACACGCCAGCCGGCGGCATCGCCGAGGTTCGTCAGGCAGTGGCCGAGTTCGTCTCCCGCATGTTGAAGTGCGGCGACGTCGACGGCTCAGAGGTCGTGCTCGTGCCCGGCTCCAAGAACGTGCTGCTGTTCACGCTCCTCGCCTGCATCGAGCCGGGCGACGAGGTGATCATGCCCGACCCGGGCTACCCCGCCTATCACTCGCAGGTGAACTTCATCGGCGGCGTGCCGCGCATGGTCACGCTGCGCGAGGAGACCGGGTTTCGAATGGACCTCGACGAGCTGCGATCGCTGGTCTCGCCGAAGACGCGAATGATCATCATCAACACGCCGCAGAACCCGACCGGCGGCATCCTCACCGCGGAA